>JACPVA010000133.1 GCA_016191995.1 Burkholderiales bacterium
GGCATGAAGACCGGACTTATCGCGGGTGCCGAGCATGCGGCACCGATCGTGGCGCTGCTGGATGCCGACGTGCGGGCCGGCCTGCCCAGTCTGCCTGCTGCCCTGCCCAGCAGCCACCCCGACGCCAAGGCCGGCGAGTCCAGCCTGCCGGTACCGCGCGCGCGCGCCTTTGCCGAGCCGCTGTTGAGCGGCCAGCCGCTTGACACCGGCGAGGAGGCGCTTGCCCATGCCGACGGCGTGGCCGCCATCCTCGCGGGCGTGGGCGCCGCGCCGACGATGCAGGCCGCCGCCTACCTGGTCTATGCGGGCGAGGTCCTGACGCGCCCGGAGGAGGTCGTCGGCAAGGCCTTCGGCGAAAGCTATGCGTCGCTGGTGGCGGGCACGCGCCGGCTGGTGCAGGTGCAGCGCGCGGCGCGCGAGGGCCTGGCCGGCACCGAGCAGGCGCAGCGCGCGGCGCAGCTCGAGCGCGTGCGCAAGATGCTGCTGGCCTTCTCGCGCGACCTGCGCGTCGTGCTGCTGCGGCTGGCCTCGCGGCTGCAGACCCTGCGCTGGTTCGCGGCGCAGCACAGGCCCTGCCCGGCGCCGCTCGCGCAGGAGGCGCTGCAGGTCTTCGCGCCGCTGGCCAACCGGCTGGGCATCTGGCAGGTCAAGTGGGAGATCGAGGACCTCGCGCTGCGCTTCCTGCAGCCCGAGACCTACCACCGCATCGCGCGCCAGCTCGACGAGAAGCGCACCGAACGCGAGGCCGGCGTGGCCGCCGCGCGCGCGCAGCTCGCGGCGCTGCTGGCCGAGGCCGGCATCCGCGCCGAGGTCCAGGGGCGGCCGAAGCATATCTACAGCATCTTGAAGAAGATGCAGGGCAAGGGGCTGGACTTCGCGCGCGTGCTCGACGTGCGCGCGCTGCGTGTGATCGTCGACGATGTCGACGCCTGCTACGCCGCGCTGGCGCGCGTGCACGAGCGCTGGGCGGCGCTGCCGGGCGAGTTCGACGACTACATCGCGCGCCCGAAGCCGAACGGCTACCGCTCGCTGCACACCGTGGTGCGCGCCGACGACGGCCGGCCGCTGGAGGTGCAGATCCGCACCCGCCGCATGCACGAGGACGCCGAGGTCGGCGTCGCCGCGCACTGGGCCTACAAGGAGGCCGGCACGCGCGGCTACGCCGGCGTCAGCGCCGCCGGCGCGTTCGAGGAGCGCGTCGCCGCCGCGCGCAAGGCCGTGCTGCGCCAGCTGCTGGCCTGGGAGCGCGACCTCGCCGCGCCGCTGGCGCGCGACGCCGCCGGCGCGTTCGACGACCGCATCTACGTCTTCACGCCGCAGGCGGCGATCGTCGAGCTGCCCGCTGGCGCGACGCCGCTGGACTTCGCCTACGCGCTGCACACCGAGCTCGGCCACCGCTGCCGCGGCGCGCGTGTCGACGGCGCGATGGTGCCGCTGACCACCGCGCTGGCCAGCGGGCAGACGGTCGAGATCACGGCGGCGAAGGAGGGCGGGCCGTCGCTGGACTGGCTCAACCCGGAAGCCGGGATGCTGAGGAGCCCGCGCGCGCGTGCCAAGGTGCGCGCGTGGTTCCACGCGCAGCAGCAGCGCGCCACGATCGCGCGCGGGCGCGAGCTGGTCGAGAAGCTGCTGCAGCGCGAGGGCCGCACTGCGGTCAAGCTCGAACGGCTCGCCGAGCAGCTCGGGTTCGGGAGCGCGGACAAGCTGTTCGAGGTTGTCGGCAAGGACGAATACTCGCTGCGCCATATCGAGCAGCTGCTGCGCCCGGCGCCCGCTGCGCCGGCCGAGGACGACGCCGTGGCCTTGCCGCGCGCGCGCAGCGCGGGCCGCACGGCCAGCGGCCGCGGCGGCGTGCTGGTGGTCGGCATCGACTCGCTGCTGACCAGCCTGGCACGCTGCTGCCGGCCGGCGCCGCCGGATTCGATCGGCGGCTTCGTCACGCGCGGCAAGGGCGTGGCCGTGCACCGCGCCGACTGCAGCAACTTCGTCCACATGGCCGCGCGCCACCCCGAGCGCGTCGTCGAGGTCGACTGGGGCGCGCCGGGCAAGGCGCGCGACGGGCGCGAGGCGGTCTATGCGCTGGACGTGCAGGTCGAGGCGAGCGACCGCCCCGGCCTGCTGCGCGACCTGAGCGAGGTCTTCGCCAAGGAGCGCATGCACGTCATCGGCATCAGCAGCCACAACGCGGCCGACACCGCGGGCCGCGTCGCGCGCATGAACTTCACCGTCGAGGCGCCCGACGCCGCGCGGCTGCAAGGCGCGCTGGGTGCGCTGCGGCAGGTGCCGGGGGTGCGGATGGCGCGGCGGCGCTGAGGGCGCGGTTGCGGCGGCGCCGGGCGCGCGGTCGAGCTGCGCGCGTCGTGTATCATCCGCAGCTTGCAGGCGCGTAGCTCAGCTGGTTAGAGCACCACCTTGACATGGTGGGGGTCGTTGGTTCGAGTCCAATCGCGCCTACCAGATTCGGCAACAGCAGCAAGGGCTTGGCGGTGACGCCAGGCCCTTGTCGCTTGGTGGCGCGCCCGCCACGATCGTGGCCTCGCGGCGCGCCCGACGGCTTCGCAGGGATCGTGGCCTCGCGGCGCGCCCGACGGCCTCCCAGGATTAGCGCGCTGGCCCAGTCCGCTGCGTCACGCAGGGGGCTCTGACGCCGACCACACCGTCGGCGCGGTCGGCATGCGCAACAGGCGGTGCCCGCGCAGTCATGAGCCTCGCCCGGTCCTGCGCCTGCGCCTGCGCCGGATGCTGTCCGGCCCGGTCCGGGTCAGGATGCGAGGTGCCGCAGAGGCCACAGGCTCCTGCGTCCGCGCCGCCCTGGGCGGCGAAGCGTGCCGAGCGTCCGGGCGGCCGCGCTCCGGCATCGACGAGCGAGGCTTCGTGATCGGCGCCGCGCCGTCGTGCGACCGACGGTCGGTAGGGGTTTCAGCGCAGCTCGCCCGGCGCCCGGCTGAGCTCGTTGTTGGCCTCGATCAGCATGCGCGCCATGCGCATGAACTGGCGCCGCTCGGCCGCGGGCAGGGGATCGAGGATGCGCGCCTGCGCGCGCTGCATTGCCGGGATCACCTCGGCCAGCAGCGCGCGCCCGGCGTCGGTCGGCGTCAGCTGGCGCACGCGCCGGTCGTCGGGCGAGGCGTTGCGTCGCACCAGCGCGCGCGCCTCCAGCCGGTCGACGACGCCGGCCGTCGTCGAGGTGTCCAGCCCGACGGTGCGCGCCAGCGTGCGCTGGTCGATACCGGGCTGGTTCGCGATCGTCTGCAGCGCCGCGTACTGCACCGGGGTCACGCCGCTCGCCTCGGTCTCCTGCAGGAAGATCGCGACCGCGATCTGGTGCAGGCGGCGCATGACATAGCCCGGCAGCGCATCGAGGTCGACGGCGCGGGTCGAGGGGGCGGGGGTGTGCGAGGGTCGCATGGCAGGGGGCAAGGGTAGACCCGGATGCGCGATGCGGGATGCTATCACTACACTACACGTCAGCATACATATTATCAGTGCGCTAACTCTAGGAGATCGCGTTGAACGACCCGGCCGACGTCCTGCCCGTCCTCGTCGCCGGCGGCGGCATCGGCGGTCCGACGGCGGCGCTGGGTCTCATGCGTCGCGACTTCGGGGGGCCGCAGTGCGTCGAGTTCGGCCGCGACAGGCTCGCGCCGGCAGAGATGGGCGACTGCGGGCGCTCGCGCGCCGACCGGCTTCGGGGCTGCCGCGGGCCGGGCCCGGCCGCGCGGCCCGACGCGCTGCCGGCCGCCGCGCTGCCGGCCTGGCGCCGGGTCGACGCAGACCGCGCGCTGGCCGAGCAGCTCGCGCCGGACCTGTTCCGCGTCGCCGACGCGCCGATCGGCGCGGCGCTGAATGTGTTGCATGCGCAGCGCCCGCAGCCCGCACGCTGATCGACCGCCGCATCGGCGCGACCGCGCGCGCAATCCCGTGGCCCGACCCTCAGCCGGCCGCTCCGGCACGACAACTCAGGAGAACACCATGCCATCGTCTCTCGTCCGATCGCTGAAACTGGCTGCCGGCGCCGCCGCGCTGGCGCTGGCCGTTCAGCCCGCGAGCGCCCAGGCGCTGAAGCTCGCGCACATCACGCCGCCGACCCATGTCTGGCACAAGGTGTCGGAGAAGCTGGCGGCCGACCTGGCGACCGCGTCGGGCGGCAGGATGACGATCGCCGTCAGCCCGCTGCAGAAGCTCGGCAACGAGGGCCAGGTCGTCAACCTGATGCAGGCTGGCGCGGTGCACTTCGCCGTCTTCACCGCCGCCGGGCTCGCCAACCGCGAGGAGTCGCTGCTCGCCTGGTCGCTGCCGTATACGCTGAAGGACGTGGCGCACGCGGCGCGTGCCGCCGGCACGCCGTCGGCGCGCCAGATGCTGGCGCGGCTCGAGCCCAGCGGCCTCGTCGGCCTGGGCTACGCCTTCGCCGGCATGCGGCATGTGCTTTCGGTCAACCCGGTCGCCTCGCCGAAGGACCTGGCGAACAAGAAGGTGCGCGCCTTCCCGAGCCCGATCTACAACGACTGGTGGACCGCCAACGGCGCGGCGCCGACCGCGCTGCCGCTGTCGGAGGTCGCGCCGTCGCTGACGACCAAGCTGCTCGACGCGGTCGATATCGACCTCGACGCGCTCGTCGGCCTGAAGTTCCACCAGCAGGCGCCGAACCTGACGCTGACCAACCACATGGCATTCCCGGGCGTGCTGGTGGCGTCGAAGAAATGGTGGGACGCGCTGCCGCAGGCCGACCGCGACCTGGTGCGCAAGGTCGCCACCGAGGTCGAGAAGTGGGGCGTGCAGGTCGCGGTCGACGCCGAGGCGAGCAACCTGGCGAAGGCCAAGGCCGATGGCGCCAAGGTGATCGACTTCGACGCCGCCGCGTTCCAGGCGGTGGGCGACAAGATCCGCGAGAAGTACACGGCCAGGAACCCGCTGATCGCCGACTTCTTCCGCCAGGCCAAGGCGCTCTGACGCGGCCGACGCGGGACGGGCGCCGCCCGCGCCCGCGCTGGCGAATCGGTGCGCCGAGCGGGTCCGTCGCGGGCCAGCGGCGCAGGCATGCCCGGCGCCGCGGTGATGGTGCGCGGCTGCTCTGCGCGCCGGGCCGACCGACAACAGGAGACGCATCGATGCTGTACGCCACCATCCAGCGACTCGACGACGGTCTGGCCCTGGCCGAGCGCGTGTTCGTGATCGCGCTGACCGCCGCGCTGACCGGCATCATGATGACGCAGGTCGTGATGCGCTACTTCTTCAGCGCCCCGATCTTCTGGGCCGAGGAGATCTCGGTCCAGCTGCTCGTCTTCACGACCCTGTTCGGGCTGTCGCTGCTGGTGCGCAGCGGGCATATGGTCAGCATCGACTTTCTGCCGCAGGCGCTCGCCGCGCGGCCGCGCCACCTGCTGCAGGCCCTGCTCGGCCTCGTGCTGCTGGCGCTGCTCGCATTCGTCGCCTGGCTGGGCTGGAGCTGGATCGGACGCGACGACGTGCGCATCGAGCTCAGCGCGACGACGCAGTTGCCGCGCTGGACCAGCTACGCCTTCCTGCCGGCCGCGATGGCGGCGATGGCCTGGCACCAGTTCGCCGCCGTGCTGCGCCACCTCAGGCAGGCCGCGGCACCGGGCGAGGAGGGTGCATGACCGCGCTGCTGGTCTTCTTCGGCCTGCTGCTGGCCGGACTGCCGATCTTCGGCGTCATCCTCGCCGGTGCGGTCGCCTACCTGGTCAGCAACGACCTGGCGGCGCTGTACGACTCGATCCCGATCCAGTTCTACGGCGCGCTCGAGATCAACGGCCTGCTCGCGATCCCGCTCTTCCTGCTCGTCGGCGAGGTCATGAACCGCGCCGGGCTGACGCAGCGCCTGGTCGCCGTCGCCGAGGTGCTGGTCGGCGGGCTGCGCGGCGGGCTCGCCTATGCCAACCTGATCACGAACGCGATGGCGGCGTCGATCCTCGGCTCGGCGGTGGCGCAGATCGGCGTCATGAGCAAGGTCATGATCCCCGAGATGGAGAAGAAGGGCTACGACCGTGCCTTCTCCGGCGCCGTCACGGTCAGCGCCGGATTGCTCGGGCCGATCATCCCGCCGTCGATGCTGATGATCATCTATGGCGTCGTCGCCGTGCAGCCGATCGCACCGCTGTTCATCGCCGGCATCGTGCCGGGGCTGCTGATCGTCGCCGCGCTGGCGATCGTCATCCTGCTGACCGGGTTGTTCGGGCCCGGGTTGCCGGCCGGCGCGCGCGGCGAGTACCGGCAGTCGGCGAAGGTGCTGCTCGAGGGCCTGATGCCGGCGGCGATCCCGGTCGTCGTCATCGTCGGCATCATGGCCGGCGCGATGACGCCGACCGAGTCGGGCGCGGTCGCGTCGATCATCGCGCTCGTGCTCGGCTTCGCCTTCCGCTCGCTGAGCTGGCGCGACCTGGCGCCGATCCTGGCGTCGGTGGCGACCAGCACGGCGACGATCACCGGCCTGATCGCCGCGGCGTCGGTGCTGAGCTGGGCGCTCGCCTTCCAGGGCGTGCCCGACCAGCTCGTCGCCGTCCTGACCGGGTTGACCAGCTCGCCGACCGCCTTCCTGCTGCTGACGATCGCGATGCTGCTCGTGCTGGGCATGTTCCTCGAGAGCATCAGCGTGCTGATCGTCGTCGTGCCGCTGCTGATGCCGGTGGTCACGGGGCTCGGGATCGACCCGATCCACTTCGGCGTCGTCTGCACGGTGGCCACCGTCATCGGTCTGGTCACGCCCCCGGTCGGGCCCGGGCTCTATATCGCGATGGTCGCGGCCGACATCCGCATGGGGCCGCTGTTCCGCGCCACCGTGCCCTTCCTCGCCGCCGTGCTGCTGTGCCTGGTGCTGATCGCGGCACTGCCTACGCTGTCGACCTGGCTGCCGTCGATCAGCATGGGGCGCTGAGCCGCCGTCCGCCGCCGGCGAGGGCGCGGCGCAGGCCATGCCGCGCGGCTCAGGGCCGCAGCAGCCGCGTGATGACCGAGCGCATCCAGCGGTGGCCCGGATCCTGGTGGAAGCGCTCGTGCCAGTGCAGCTTGATCTCGTACGCCGGCAGCGCCAGCGGCGGGTCGAAGCTGCGGCAGCGGCGTTGCCGGCCGACGACCTCGGCCAGCCGCAGCGGCACGGTGGCGATCAGGTCGGTGCCCTCGACGAGGTAGGACAGCCCGACATAGTTGGGCACGCGCAGCGCGACGCGGCGCCGCACCCCCCTGCGCTCGAGCTCGCGCTCGACCACCGCGTGCCCGGTGCCGGGGTCGCTGACGACGACATGCGACTCGGATTCGAACAGCGCGCGCGTCAGGCGCTCGTGCACGCGCGGGTGGCCGACGCGCACCATGCAGACATAACGTTGCGGAAAGAGCTTGAGCTCGTAGAAGCCGGCGTCGAGCTGGGGCATGAACCCGATCGCGAGGTCGGCCTCGCCCGCCTCGAGCTGCTGCGGGGTCTGCGTCGACAGCGGGCGGACCTCGATCGCGACCCCCGGCGCCTCCTCGCGCAGCCGCGCCCACAGCGCCGGCAGCAGCACGATCTGGCTGATGTCGCTCATGCCGACGACGAAGCTGCGCGTCGTCGCCCGCGGCTCGAAGCGGCTGCGGTGCCCGAGCGCGTCGTCGACCGCGGCGAGCGCCTGCCGCATGCGCGGCGCCAGCTCGCGCGCCAGCGGCGTGGGCTCCATGCGCGCGCCGACGCGGACGAACAGCGCGTCGCCGAAGTGCGCGCGCAGCCGCTGCAGCGCGATGCTCACCGCGGGCTGGCCGAGCCCGAGCGCCTCGGCCGCGCGACTGACCGAGCTGGTCTTGAAGATCTCGTCGAAGACGTGCAGCAGGCGCAGATCCATGGCGTGCGACGCGGGCTGCCCGCGTATTCGGAAATCGAATCGACAGATTTCCATTCTGACTCTTTTCGCGATACGGCGCGCGCCCTACATTGCGCCATCGCCATCGCCATCACCATCGCCATCGCCAGCCGGCACGCCCGGCACGAACGCTGAGCCGCGACGACCGCGCCGGCCACCGACCTCCCCGAGGAGACGAACCCACCATGACCCAACCGACACCCGACACCGCCGCGCCGCTGCGCGGCCAGCATGCGGTCGTGACCGGCGGCGGCCGCGGCATCGGCAAGGCGATCGCGGCCGAGCTCGCGCGGCTCGGCGCCGACCTGACGCTGATGGGTCGCGACACCGCGGCCCTGGAGGGCAGCGCGAGCGAGCTGCGCGCGGCCTATGGCTGCCGCGTCGCCGAAGCGCCGATCGAGCTCGGGGCGCCGCAGGCGATCGAGCGCGCCTTCGCGGCCAGCCGCGAGCAGCTCGGTCCGGTCGCGATCCTCGTCAACAACGCCGGCGTCGCGCCGTCGGCGCCGTTCGGGCGCACGAGCCTCGAGAAGTGGAACGAGGTTCTGTCGATCGACCTGACCGGCCCGTTCCTGTGCATCCAGCAGGTGCTGGCGCCGATGGTCGCCGCCGGGCACGGGCGCATCGTCAATATCGCGTCGACCGCGGGGCTGACCGGGTTTGCCTACGTCAGTGCGTACTGCGCCGCCAAGCATGGGCTGATCGGCCTGACGCGCGCGCTCGCGGTCGAGGTCGCGCGCTCGGGGGTGACCGTCAACGCCGTCTGCCCGGGCTACACCGATACCGAGATCGTCGGCCGAACGCTCGACAACATCGTCGCCAAGACCGGACGCTCGCGCGAGCAGGCGCTGGCCGAGCTGGTCGCGCACAACCCGCAGCGGCGGCTGATCGAGCCCGACGAAGTGGCCTCGGCGGTGGGCTGGCTGTGCCTGCCCGGGGCGCGATCGGTGACCGGGCAGAGCCTGCTCGTCGCCGGCGGCGAGCTGATGTGAGCGGCCGCGCGCCGCACCAGTCCTGACAACCGCGAGGAAGCCTTCATGAAACTGTTCGAACCGCTGGCCATCAAGGGCATGGTCATCCCCAACCGCGTGATGGTCCCGGCGATGGTCACGCACCTGTGCCGCGAGGACGGCCACGTCAACGACGACATCATCGAGCGCTACGCCGCCTACGCCGAGGGCCAGGCCGGGCTGATCGTGGTCGAGGCGATGGCGATCCACCAGAACAAGTCCGGGTCGCTGCTGCGCATCAGCGACGACCGCTACATCCCGGGCCTGCGCCAGCTGACGCGCCGCATCCACGACACCTCCGACTCCAAGGTGGTGCCGCAGATCATCCACTTCATGAAGGTCGCGCGCAGCGGCTGGCGGCAGACGATCGATACCGTCGCGCGCGAGGAGATCGAGCAGATCATCGGCCAGTTCGGCGCCGCGGTCGCGCGTGCGCGCGAGGCGGGATTCGACGGCGCGGAGCTGCACTCGGCGCATGCCTACACGCTGTCGTCGTTCCTGTCGCGCACCAACCCGCGCGACGACGAGTTCGGCGGCCAGACGCTGGAGGGCCGCCTGCGCCTGATCGGCGAGGTCATGCGCAGCGTCCGGCGCGCGGTCGGGCACGACTTCCCGGTCGGCGTGCGATTCAATGCCGAGGAGTTCATCAAGGACGGCTATACGGTCGAGGAGTCCAAGCTGATCGCCGAGCGGCTGGCCGAACTGGGCTTCGACTACCTGTCGATGTCGGCCGGCGGCAAGTTCGAGGACGCGGTGCACACGCCGGGGCAGGTCCTGTTTCCCTACTCCGGCTATTCGGGCGACCGCTGCATGCCGGGCGCCTGGCTGCCGCGCGCGCTGCACGCGGGGCTGGCGGCGCAGATCCGGCAGCACCTGCGCACGCGCGGCATCGACATCCCGGTGGCGATCGCCGGCAAGCTCAGCGATCCGGCCGACGCCGAGCGCGCGGTCGCCGACGGCAGCACCGACATCGTCGGCATCGCACGCGGGCTGCTGGCCGACCCGGCCTGGGCGCGCAAGGTGCGCGACGGGCAGCTCGACCAGATCGCGCAGTGCGACTACTGCAATGTCTGCAAGCAGCTCGACGGCGCGCACAAGCCGGTGATCTGCGCACTGTGGCCGCAGGGCGCACTGCAGGCGCCGCGGCCGGCGCCGGACGAGCCGCTGCCGGGCTGGCCGGCGCAGGGCGCGCCGAGCATCGAGGCGGGCCCCAAGGGCATCGCGCTGCGCTGGCCGAAGGTCGCGCGCGCGCTGCGCTACGACGTCTACCGCTCGGTGGCCGGCGCGCCGGCCGAGCTGGTCGAGTCGACCAAGGTCGCGTTCTGGACCGATCCGGTGGTCCTTGGCGGGCGGCGCTACGACTACCACGTGCGCGCGGTGCTGCCCGACGGTCGGTCGAGCGCGCCCTCGCCGCAGCTCGGACTCGATCTGCCGCGGCCCGAGTACATGGCGACGGCCTGAAACCCCCAGCGCGCGGGGGCTGCCGCCTCGTCGCGGCGGCTGCGCCGCGCGCGGCGACCCCGAGGAGACGCGATGCCCGAGGACATGGTGAGCTGGCCGGCGGATGCCGCGCGGCGCTACCGCGAGGATGGGCTGTGGCGCGGCCTGTCCCTGTACGAGCAGCTGGCGCAGACCGCCAGCCACTGGCCCGATGCGACCGCCGTCGTCGACGGCGAGCTGCGCCGCAGCGGCCGCGAGCTGCAGCACGAGGTCGACGCGATGGCCGCGGGGCTGCACCGGCTGGGGCTGCGCGCCGGCGACCGCGTGGTGTTCCAGCTCGCCAACGGGCTGCGGCTGGTCGAGGTCTTCTTCGCGCTGATGCGCCTGGGCGTCGTCCCGGTGATGGCCCTGCCGGCGCACCGGCGCGACGAGATCGTCCATTTCGTGCGCGCCAGCGAGGCCGTGGCGCTGCTGGTGCCCGAGTCGCTGCAGGGGCACGACTACCGCGCGATGGCGCGCGAGGTCGCGCAGGCCTGCCCGGGGCTGCGGCATGTGCTGGTCGACGGCCGTCCGGAGCCGGGGCAGGTCGCACTGGAGGTGCTGCGCATGCCCGGCGACGCGCCGCCGGGCCCGGTCCCCGGCGCCGACCGCGTCGCGCTGATGCTGCTGTCGGGCGGGACGACCGGGGTGCCCAAGCTGATCCCGCGCACCCACGACGACTACCTGTGCGGCTGCCTGCACGCGGCGCAGGTCGCGGGCTTCGGCCCGCAGGCGGTCTTCCTCGCGATGCTGCCGATGGCGCACAACTACACGCTCGGCGCGCCGGGCTTCGTCGGGGCGCTGGCCTGCGGGGCGACGACGGTGGTCGCACGCACGACGCACGCCGAGCAGGTCTTCCCGCTCATCGAGCGCGAGCGTGTCACGGTCGTCAGCGCGGCGGCACCGGTGCTCGCGCGGTGGCTCGCCAGCGACTGGCCCGAGCGCAGCGATCTGCGGTCACTGCAGGTCGTGATGTGCGGCGGCTCGCGCCTGCCGCCCGAGCAGCGGCGCCGGGTCGAGCAGCGCCTGCGCTGCACCTACCAGGAGAGCTACGGCACGGCCGAGGGCCTGCTGAACATGACGCGGCTCGACGATCCCGAGTTCCTGCGTCACCACAGCTCGGGCCGGCCGGTGTGCCCGGCCGACGAGATCCGTATCGTCGACGCCGACGGGAACGAGTTGCCCGACGGGCAGCCGGGCGAGTTGCAGGCGCGCGGGCCCTACACGATCCGCGGCTACTTCCGCGCGCCGCAGGCCGATGCGCGCGCCTTCACCGCCGACGGCTTCTACCGCATGGGCGACCTGGTGCGGCGCGTCGACGGCTACCTGTTCGTCGAGGGCCGGCTCAAGGAGCTGATCAACCGCGGCGGCGAGAAGGTCAGCTGCGAGGAAGTCGAGAGTCACCTCGTCGTGCACCCCGCGGTGCAGGCGGTCTGCGTCGTCGCCGCGCCCGACGAGGTCTTCGGCGAGCGCGTCTGTGCCTTCGTTGTCGCGCGTCCCGGTGTGCGACTCGAGCTCGAGCAGCTGCGCGAGTTCATGCGCGGGCGCGAAATCGCGCGCTTCAAGTGGCCCGAGCGGCTGGAGCTGGTCGACGAGCTGCCGATCAGCCCGGCCGGCAAGGTGCTGCGCCGCGCGCTGCAGGCGCGGCTGGCCGGCGCTGCCGACGAACCGACCACAGCCGGCTCCGACTGAGCCACGTGTCCGTCCGTCGCGGCGGGGTGCCGTCGCGCGGATATCGGGATCGTCTCGCCCGCTGGCCTCGACACGGCTCGACCAAGCCGAACCCTTCTGGGGTCGGCCATGCGTACTCGGTGGGGCACCGCGCAAGCTGCCGACGCAGGCCTCCGTACCGTACGTCGCGGTGCAAAATGGCGATGGGGTGCGACAGTTGAGGCCAGGGTCCGGTTCGGCCGCGAGCTCGGCGACCTGCACTCACACCCGTACCCTACGTCTCCATGCTCAGCCACTATCTACCTGTCGTCGGCCTGGTCGGTCGGCTGACGATGCTGTTCGCGCTGTTGATGGGGGTGCCGCTGGCGGCCGCGGTCGCGCGGCACGACGAGGCCGAGTGGCCCTTCATCGCCGGTGCCACAGTCACGCTGACGATCGGACTGGCGATGACCTGGAGCGCGCGCCGCGTCCGGCGTGAGCTTCAGCCGCGCGACGGCTTCCTGCTCGTCACGCTCGCCTGGTCGCTGCTGCCGGCCTTCGCGGCGATCCCGCTCAAGCTGGCGCTGCCCGCCATGAGCGTCACCGACGCCTATTTCGAGGCCATGTCCGGCTTCACGACCACCGGCGCGACGGTGCTCACCGGGCTGGACGCGCTGCCGCTGTCGGTCAACGTCTGGCGCTGCTTCCTGTCGCTGGTCGGCGGGCTGGGGATCATCGTGCTGGCGATCGCGATCCTGCCGCTGCTGGGGGTGGGCGGCACGCAGCTGTTCAAGGCCGAGTCCGCCGGGCCGCTCAAGGACCAGAAGCTGACGCCGCGCATCGCCGACACGGCACGCGGCCTGTGGCTGATCTATGCCGGCGTCTCGGCCGCGATCACGCTGGCCTATCGCGCCGCGGGGATGAGCTGGGCCGATGCCTTCATGCACATGTGCACGACCGTCAGCGCCGGCGGCTTCTCGTCGCACGATGCCAGCTTCGGCTACTGGAACTCGCCGCGGCTCGAGGCCGTGGCGATCGTCGGCATGATGCTGGCCGGCGCGAGCTGGGCCTTGTACTTCGTCGCCGTGCACCGGCGCTCGCTGTCGGGGCTCTGGAGCAATGCCGAGTTCCGCGGCTACTGGATCGTGATCGGGGCCGGCGTCGCGGTGGCCGCCGCCTACCTGTTCGCGCAAGGCCAGTATCCGGCCTTCTGGACCGCGTTGCGGTACGCGGCGTTCCACGTCGTCTCGATCGCGACCACGACCGGCTTCGCCAGCACCGACTACGCGCTGTGGCCGGGTTTCGTGCCCTGGCTGATGCTGATGCTGGGGTGTTTCGCGACCTGTGCCGGGTCCACAGGCGGCGGGGTCAAGATGGTGCGCTTCCTGCTGCTGTTGAAGCAGGCGCGCATGGAGCTGGTGCGCATCGTGCATCCGCACGTCTACGACCAGGTCACCTTCCAGGGTGCGGTCGTGCCGCCGCGCATCATGCACAGCGTGATCGCGTTCATGATGATGTACGGCGCGGTGCTGGTCGGGCTCACGCTGCTGCTGCTGTTCTCGGGCATGGAACCGGTCAGCGCCTTTACGGCGATCGTCGCCTGCCTCAACAGCATCGGCCCCGGCCTGGGAAGCGTCGGCCCCGCGGGCAACTTCCAGGGGTTGAGCGACTTCCAGACCTGGGTCTGCAGTATCGCGATGATGCTCGGGCGGCTGGAGCTGCTGTCAGTGCTGGTGCTGCTGACGCCTCAGTTCTGGCGGCGCTGAGGGCGGCGCCGCCGCCCGGCGGTCTATGCCTCGCGCCGCGCCAGCGCCAGCATCGCGCCGAGCCCCAGCATCGTGGCGCCCGACAGCCGCGTCATCCAGCGCGCACGCGCCTCGCGCGCGGCTCCTGACGCCAGCAGGCGGTGCGCGGCGAGGACCGCGACCACGTCGACGAGCGTGTTGAGCGCCACGCAGATGCCGCCCATCAGCACGAGCTGCGGCAGCGGCGGCGAGGCGGCCGTCACGAACTGCGGCAGGAAGGCGAGGAAGAAGAGGGCCGTCTTGACGTTCAGCGCCTCGACGACGATGCCGTCGATCAGCGCGCGGCGTGCGCCGCGCGCGCCGGCCGCGGGCTCGGGAGCGGCCGGCTGCGCCGGCACGCGCTGGCGCAGCATGCGCAGGCCCAGCACGATCAGGTAGGCCGCGCCGAGGATCTTCAGCGCGGCGAAGGCCCCGGCCGACTGCGCCACCAGCACCGACAGCCCGGCTGCCGCCGCCAGCACATGCACCAGCCCGCCGATCGCGGTGCCCAGGCACGAGGCCAGCCCCTCGGCGCGCCCGCCGGCGACGGTGCGCGCGACCACGTAGGCGATGCCGGGGCCCGGGGTGAGGGCCAGCACGATGGCCGCGGCGAGGAAGGCGATGAAGGTCATGGTGCGCGGGCAGGCGGGGCTTGCGTGGAGTGACCTGGGGTGACGTGCCGTGGCCGCGGGGCCCGCGGCCGCATCGACGCCGTCAGGCCGGCGCGGCGTAGCGCTGCAGGCGCTGGCGCAGATCGTCCGGGATCGGCACGCTGCGCAGCCGGTCGATGGCCGCCAGCACGCGAACCTGCTCGCAGCGGATGCGGGTCTGGTCGCCGCACACGCCCTCGATGCGCAGCCGCAGCGAGCTCGTTCCGAGCTTCAGCACCTCGAGCCGCAGCGTCAGCACGTCGCCGATCTTGCTCGGGGCGAGGAAGTCGCAGCTCAGGTGCACGGCCGGGATGCCGATGCGCTGGGTGGCGTGGAACTGCGCGAAGTCGATCCCCAGGCCCTCGTTGAACCAGTCCTCGATCAGCTCGTCGAAGATGATCAGGTACTGCGGATAGAAGACGATGCCCGCCGGGTCGCAGTGGTGGAAGCGGATGAGCTGCTGTTTTTCGAAGGCGTGGACGGGCATGGGAGGCTTTCGGGCGGAGGTCGGGCAGGGAGTCTATGGGACGGCGCGTTGCTCGGCTCAGGAAGTCCGAGTCCGTCGCGATGCGCAAGCTCGCGATGTTGAATCGGATCGTGCGGACGGGGGAACTCCAGTGTCTCCCGGGCAACCGGCTCGGGCGGTCGAGGGGCGACCGCAAGGGCCAACGGAGCATCCGCATCGATGACCCGTGGCGCATCTGCCTGCGCTGCGTCGACGGCAGAGCGCTGGACGTCGAGATCGTCGACGATCACTGACAGGCCTGAACATGCGAGTCGTGCCTTATCCCGCGCCCGGCGAGATCCTGCTGAAGGAGTTCCTCGAACCGATGGGCATCACGGCGTATCGGCTGGCCAAGGACATCGGCGTGCCGCAGGTGCGCATCAGCGAGATCATGGCCGGCAAGCGGGCGATCACGGTCGACACCGGACTGCGGCTGTCGCGCTACTTCGGGCTCGACGAGGCGTTCTGGACCGGCCTGCAGCTCGACCACGACGCGGCGGTCGCGAAGGACGAACCGGCGGAGGTGCTGGCAGCGATCAAGCCGCGGGAGGCAGCTTGATCGGGCGGCCGATGCGCTGCCAAGAGCTGGTGCAGCACGACCTCTGGCGCCAGCGAGTCCGAAAGATCTCGAGTTGGCGGAGGGAGCGTCTTCCTTCCGCCATATTGCAGCCCGTCGCACGTCGTCGCATGGAGTCGGTTCTACCCAACATCCCCATAGGTGAGCATGGCGGACACTTGCGGCAGGCCGTATCAGGCCGTATCATGCAATCGCGGTGACGATGTGGGGCGGGATGTGGGGCTGAAAAAACCTTCCGTATAACCGGGCTGGAGGGGTGCATGCCGAAGCTGGCGCGAGAGTTGCAGGCGATCGAGGTCGCCCGGCTGACCGGGGACCGGCTGCACATGGTCGGTGGCGTGCAGGGGCTGGGCTTGCAGGTCAACGGCGCCAGCCGGGCATGGGTGCTGCGAGCCGTCGTCGGCGGCAAGCGACGCGACATGGGGTTGGGCTCGTATCCCGAAGTCTCGTTGGCGATGGCGCGCAAGAAGGCCGCCGAGGCGCGCGAGGCGATCCGGCAAGGCATCGATCCCGTCGCCCAGGCGAAGGGCGCCCGTAGCGCGCTGCGTGCGGCCGAGGCCGCCGCGCTGACCTTCGAGCAGTGCGCCGAGCGGTACATCAAGACCCACCGCGCTGGTTGGCGCAACCCGAAACACGCTGCGCAGTGGGAGAGCACGCTCGCGCTGCACGCCTACCCGGTGCTCGGCGATCTGCTGGTGCGCGACGTGGCACTGACGCACGTCATGCAGGTGCTGGAGCCGATCTGGACGGAGACGACGGAGACCGCCGTTCGGCTGCGGGGGCGGATAGAGCTGATCTTGGACTGGGCCGCCGCGCGCGGGCTGCGCGACAAGGACAACCCGGCGCGCTGGCGAGGCCACCTTGACAAGCTGCTGCCCAAGCCGAGCAAGGTCGCCCGGCGCGAGCACTTCGCCGCGCTGCCAGTGTCCGAGGTCGGCGCCTTCATGGTGCGGTTGCGCGAGGTCGAGGGCATGGGGGCGCGCGCGCTGGAGTTCGCCATCCTGACCGCCGCGCGCAGTGGCGAGGTACGCGGCGCGACCTGGTCGGAGATCGACATGCAAGCCGGCGTCTGGACGATCCCGGGCTCGCGCATGAAGGCCGGCAAGGAGCATCGCGTGCCGCTGAGCGACGCCGCGCTGGCGGTGCTGGCCGCGCTGCCCGAGGGCGAGCCTGACGACATCGTCTTCGGGTCGCAGAAGGGCGGCCGGCTGTCCGACATGACGGTGTCCGCCGTGCTGCGCCGCATGGGCGTGCCGGCGGTTCCTCACGGGTTCCGGTCGACCTTCCGCGACTGGTGCGGTGAGCGCACGAACTACCCGCGCGAGGTCGCCGAGGCCGCGCTCGCGCACGCGATCGGCGACAAGGTCGAGGCCGCCTACCGGCGGGGCGATGCTTTCGAGAAGCGGCGCGTGATGATGCAGGCGTGGGCGGACTTCCTCGCGCGCGTCGAGCAGCCGGCGCAGGTTGTCGAGCTGCGCCGCGCGGCCGGGAGCGCAGCATGAACCCGGTGTTGCGCGTCCGGCTGGGTCGTGCCAGCGACGGCGGTCCGCTCGCGACGGTCGAGGGACTGCCCGGCGACGGTGCCGAGCTGAGACCACACGAGCTCCGCGACCTGGCCGCTCTGCTGGTGCGGATCGCGGCCGATGCCGAGCAACGCAAGACCATGCACCGCGGCCGGCCGCTGCCCGACCAGCGGCGCACCTACGCTGACCACGAAGGAGGCACAACCGATGAAGTTCCCCGACAAGTTCCCGCCAGGCTGCTCGTTCGTCGCGTCGTTCTCGGGTGACGAGTTCGTCGAGTTCCCCGACGGCCGGGTTTTCAAGGCGTCGGACGACGGCGCCGAACTCGTGCCCGTCAGGTCGCTCCCCGCGCGCGGCGCGGCGCCGATGTCGGAAGATGGCTTCCTGTCCTGCGCGGCGAAGTCTCGGGCCTTCGCAGCGAAGGCGGCGTAACGGATCGCGCAGGCCGACCGCCTGCACCGGCGCCGCGCGGATCAGCGGCCCTCATGGGGTCCGACATGCACGACCAGAATTCTCCGGCCGATGGCCGCGTTGACCTACAGGGCGCCCGCGCGGTGCTGAGGCAGTGGCTCGTCGCCCATGGTGAAGATCAGCTCAGCGCGAGCGTGGCGCAGGTCGCGCTGCGCGTCGTGGTCGAGGACATGCTGAACGGCTGGGTCGACTCGCCCGAGGCGGCCGCCGGTGACGAGCTGATGTTCGCGGTCGCCCTCGTGGAATTGGCCGAGCGCGCGCTATGGGCCGGCAGGATGGCCTTCGACGACGATCGGATCAGCTCCGACGTGGCGGCCGTGGTGCAGCGCGCGCTGGCGCAGCTCGACGGCATCGCGTTGCCGGCCGCCATGCGCGGCGACGCGCTGGGCGAGGCGTTGCGCGCTGCGCACTGATCCGTCGCAACGCGCGGACCCGCCCCCGGGCGCCGGGCGAAGCGGGTAGTATCAGCCCGTCGCCCATGCTGCTTTGGTGCAGCGAACCCGCCCGACTCAAGTGGCGGACTACGGCGCCCGGATACCGCCAACGCGGCCCGCGGCGCAAGGCCCTTAGGGGCCGTGGGCTCGACATGATCTGACCGACCGACGGAGGAAATGCCGCGGTCGGCTCGACATGCGAGCCCGATATGCAACAAGCGACATCCACGAGGCCGGCACGCAAGCCGGCGCCCTCCTTCGACGACCTGCCCGACGCCGCGAACGTCCGCCTCCCGGCGGTCCGCGCGCTGCTCGATTGCTCGGCCGCGACCGTCTGGCGCTGGTCCGGCGACGGCCGAATGCCCGCGGCGCGACGGCTGGGCGCCAACCTTACCGTTTGGAACGTCGGCGAGCTGCGCCGCTGGCTCGCCTCGAAGGCTGGGGCGTGAGCGATGGCCGCGCACCACGACGACGGCGCCGCGGCGCCGGGGCGAGTCGCGCCCAGAAATGACGACGCCCGGGTGGAGCCGGGCGCGGTCGGAGCAGGAGAGAGCGGTGAACGCCTCAATTCTGCCACGGTCCGCCGCCATGGCGGGTTCGACCGCGATCGGCTGCCGGACCCCATCGCCTACTACGAGTCCGAGGGGCTGTCGCTGACGGGACGCGGGCGCTGGCGCACCGCGGGCTGTCCGTTCCATGGCGGGTCCGACAGCTTCCGGTTCAACGCCGAGTCTGGCGCCTTCGTCTGCATGGCCGGATGCGGCGCGCGCGGCGGCGACGTGCTCGCGTTCCATATGGCCCGGCACGGGCTGGGCTTCGTGGAGGCCGCTCGCTCGCTCGGGGCCTGGATCGACGATGGTCGTCCCGGCCGCGTGCCGACGCGCCCGCGGCCATTCTCGGCGCGCGATGCGTTGTCGGTCGTCGAGACCGAGCTGAACGTCGCGATGGTCGTGCTCAGCGACGCGCGGCAGGGCATCACGCCGACCGACGACGACTGGCAGCGTTTCCTACAGGCTGCTGGCCGGGTCGATCGCATCGCACAGGAGGCCGCACGATGAGCGCCGTACCGCAATTCAGGCCGGCCGACGCGGCGATTTCGCGCATCGACGCTGCGCTGGGCGCCGCACCGCGCGCACTGCCCCCCGAGCTGGCGCCCGTCGATGCCTTCCCGCTGGCCGCATTGCCCGATGCAATGCGTCCGTGGGTGGCGGATGTTGCGGAGCGCATGCAATGCCCGCCCGACTTCGTGGCCGTGCCGCTGTTAGTCGGCGCCGCGTCGCTGGCTGCGCGCCATGTCGCGGTCCGCCTGCGCCGACTCGATGACTGGCGCGAGCCCGCGAACCTGTGGGCGCTGATCGTGGGCCGGCCTGGCGTCATGAAGTCGCCCGCAATGCGCGCGGCGCTGGCGCCGCTGGAGCGCATGGAGGCGCAGTCCGCCGAAGCCTTCAATGCCGCGCTCGCGCAGCACAAGGCCGAGGCGATGGCCGCGAAGCTGCGCGCCGAAGCCCGGGCCGGCGAGGCCAAGAAGGCGCTCAAGAAGGACCGGGGCGCCGACGTGGCCGCGATGCTGGCCGCTATCGAAGACCTACCGGAGCCGACCCGGCGCCGGTACATCGTCAACGCTCCGACGTGGGAGAAGCTGCACGCGCTGATGGCCGAGAACCCGGGCGGTCTGCTGATGGTGCGCGACGAGATGGCGGGCTGGCTGCGAACGATGGGGCACGAGGAAAACGCCGAGGCGCGCTCGTTCTTCGTCCAGGGCTGGAGCGGCGGCACCGTCACCGTGGATCGCATCGGGCGCGGCACGGTTACGGCCGCTGACATGCGGTTGTCGATCATCGGCGCCATACAGCCCGGCCCGCTGGGCGCAGTCATGCGCGGCTCGTCCGGCGGCGCTGGCGACGATGGACTGATCGAGCGTTTCCTGATCGCCTGGCCCGACGATCCCGGCGAGTGGCGCGACGTGGATCGGATGCCCGATGGCGCGGCGCGGCTGCGCGTGCGCGAGGCTTTCGACCGGCTCGAAGTCGCGTCGGCATGGAGCTTGAAGGCCGAGCAGCCCACCGGCCCCGATGGCGAGCCAGCGGGGCTGCCGCTGCTGGGGCTGGACGGCGAGGCTATGGAAGCGTTCGCCGACTGGCGCGCCGATCTTGAGCGCCGGCTACGTGCGCCCGAGGGCGACGCCACCGAAGCTGCGCTCGCGAAGTTCCGCCACCACGTCCCGGCGCTGGCGCTGACGATCCACCTGTGCGACGGCGGCGGCGGCCCGGTGACGGGCGCCGCGATGGTGCGAGCCCTGGCCCTGGGCGACTACTTCGAGTCTCACGCCCGCCGCCTGCACGGCGCCAGCCAACGCGCTACGGTCCGAGCCGCGAAGCTGATCCTTCGCAAGGCGCGGGCCGGCGAGCTGGGGAGCCCATTCGCTGCCCGCGACGTGTACCGGCCGAACTGGGCCGGGTTGGCTGATCGCGAAGCGGTCGGCGATGCGCTGGAGATACTCGCGGCGCACGGATGGCTAAGCGAGGCGACGGTGGCGACCGGCGGCCGGCCGACCCTTGTTTACTCGTTGACCGAAGGGGCGCGCCGTGGGTAAGTGGCTGCGACGGCTCGAAGAAAAAACGGCGGCACCCCCCTACGGGGGCACTGCCAAAACCGACAAAAGCCCCCTTTTGGCAGTTTTGGCAGTTGGGTCCGAGGGGGGTGCGCCCGAAATCGCGCACGCTGCGCCGGCCGCCGACCGCCGCCTGGACATCCTCGCCCGGCTGCTGCGCTGGGGCTGGCCGCGCGCGGTGGCCGAGGCGACTGCCGAGCGGATCGCCCGCCGCGACGCCGACGACGACCGGCGCTCCTGTGCCGAGTGCCTGCGCTACATGCCCGGGCGCTGCGGCAGCCACGGCCGCGCCGGGTTGGGCACCGACATCGTGGGCCGCGACCTGGCCGCGCTGCCGCAGCGGTGCCCGGGGTTCGAGGCTGCGCCCGGCGCCGGCGCGCGGCTGTCGGAGTCCGTGGACGAGGTAGATCACGCTCAGGCTGCCGTCCGCGCTGCTGCTGCCCGCTGCGGCTGGACCGACCCCGAGCGCGCGGCCTGGCTGGCCGATGCGTCCGAGAACCCGGCCGGCGTGCTCGAAGCCCTCTCACCCAAGGAGGTCGACCGATGATCACCGCCCTCGTATCCGGCCGGCTGCTCGCCGAGCCCGAGAAGCGCACCGGCGCCAGCGGGAAGCCGTTCGCGCTCGCCCGCCTGGCCGCACACGACGGCGAGGCCGACGCGGTCGTGTCCGTCATCGCTTTCGGCGGCGTGGCCGACCAGCTGGCGGCGCTCGGCAAGGGGGATGCCGTGAGCATGACCGGCCGGGCGAGCGTCCGCACGTGGACAGACCGCAGCGGCGCGCTCAAGGCCGGTCTGAGCGTCACGGCCGACGCGCTGCTGACTGCGCACCATGTGCGCCAGCGACGTGCGGCGATGCGCCCGGCGGACAGCGCCGACCGCGACGCAGCACCGCGGCCGAGGTCGGGCAAGCGCCAGCCCGAGCCGGCGCAGGACGACTTCGGCGAGGCTGGCGACGATCGATGGCTTCGGCCTGGGGGTGAACTGTGACGCAGCCGTGGCACGCCGATTCCCCAACCTGACCACCCTGAAGGAGACCCCGTGGACAAGTTCTCGACCTATGCCGGCAACCAGCTCGCGGCTGCCGGTTTCACCGTCCTTGACTCGCGCGTGGCCGCGCGGCTGCGGCCGGACCTGTGGCGCGGTGCGCTCGACGCCGAGTCGGAGTCAGCCGACCGAGGGCGCGCCCGGCTGCGGAGCCTTCCCGGCATCCGCCGGTTCGAGGTCACGCTCGACGAGGGCCGCGTCGTCGAAGTCCTCGCGTGGTCGCCCGACCGGCTCGCCGAGCGCCTGGCCTGGGTGCTGGGCCGCGCACCCGCGCGCATCGTCGAGGCGACGCCGCCGGCCGTGCCCGCGCCCTCCGTGCGCCCGCCGGCCCCGACGCAGGCCGGCGACCAGCACCCCGACATCGTCACGGCCGAGCCCGGGCGAACGTGTGGCTCGTGTGCGCATTTCTCGGCCGGGCAAACCTGCCGCGTGCCGCGCATTTCCGGAGTCGGGCGGCCGCTGGCGCGCGAGCCGCGCATCTGTCGGGGCTATGAGCCGGTTTTCGGCGCGCGCGACCGCCGCGGAGCGAGGGTGCTATGGCCGGAACTGTTCAGCGAGGCCTCCGCGCCGCCCGCCAGCGCCGCCGCCGAGGTCGAAGCCCTTGACGACAAGCATGGCACGCTCGCGCCCACCGCCCGCGAGTAGGAGCACCGCACCATGGACCCCGTCCCGTTCATCCCCCCGAGCCGACCCGTCGAGCCGCTCGACCCCGCGGCCCAAGGTCGCCGCCTGACCGAGCCGCCGCAGTCCGCATTCGTCGACCCCGGCGTGCCGGCGCAGCCGCGACGGGCTGCGGATTCGTACGACGCCGCGGTCGCACACGACGCCGTGCGCGACGCCTACGGGTCGCCCGAGGGCCTCGCGCGCGCGAAGCGCGATCAGGTGCTGGGACGCTACCGCCAGCGGGTTGCCAAGGTGCGCGCGCTGCTCCAGCGATACGGCACCCGTGAACGCGCAGCCGATCCCGACGGCTACCAGCGCGCGGTCGAAGCCTACCGCGCTTCGCAGCAGCTGCTGGCCGAGGCCGAGTCCGCTGTCGAATCGCAGGCGGGGCGCATCCTCGACGCCGCCCAGGTGCGGTTCGCTCCGGTCGACGCGCCCGCCGGCAACGGGATCGAGCTGGACCCGCGGCACCAGCGGCCGCGGCAGGGCCTCGGGGGTTGGTGAGGTGCGCCTCGGGTCCGGCCTGCGCAACCTGCCGACGATCGCGCGCCTGGTCGCCGAGTGCCGCCGCCAGGACGAGGAGGACCGGGCGGCCGAGGCGGCACGGCTGGCTGCCTACGTGCCGCCCGACCCCGACGCGCGGCCCCCCGCTGGCGTGAGGTGGAGGGAGTGGTACGGGATGGCGCTGGGTCCGTGCGGCGCGAAGACCCGCTCGGGGACACCCTGCGCGCTTCCGGGTGCCGGGCGGGGCGGCCGGTGCAAGTTTCATGGTGGCAATGCGACCGGCCCGAAGACCCCCGAGGGCAAGATGCGGGCCGCGCGCAACGGTCCGAGGCACCGCATGAAGGAGACGATGTTGATGCAGGCCGAAGTGATCACCGCGCCCGATCCCGCGCCAGCGCCGGCGGTGCCGCCCTCACCGAAGCGGGTTCCGTTCCTCGAACGGCTGCTCGACGAGCACCTTTCCGGCGCTCGCCGCTGGCCGCTGGTGGACAGCATCTTCCGCGCCGTCGAGCCCCCCGTGCCCCCGACCCGCGCCGAGCTGGTGGCCGAGCTGCCCGCTCCCGGCGAGCTGATCGTTCGGATGCTGGAAGCGCGCGGGATGCTCGCCGAGCGCGCGGCGGGCCGGCGGACTGTGATCGTCCGCGTCGACTAGCCGCGCGCCAGCGACATCGTCGCCCGGGCCGAGCTGCCCGAGATCGCGGTCACGGCGAAGCGGAACGCGGTCAGCGCGGCCTGCGTCGTCGCGGTCGCCACGCCAGCGTCGGTGCCCGAGGGCTCCAGCGTCGCCAGGTCGACCCACGATGACGACAAGCTCGGGGTGTTGGTGCCCTGGAGCTTCACGGTCGCGGAGACGGCGCCGGAGCCAGTCACTAGGGCCTGCGCCGTGACCTGGGTCCCCGGGCCGGCGGGCTTGAAGGCGTCGGTCTGACCGGTGGCGGTGCTCTCGGCGCGGAACAGATGGGGGACGGTCATGGGGCGCGGCTCCTGTGTGGATGCGGCTGCCAGCGTGCCACGCTTGCGGCGCCGCCACCGTAGCCCATCCGGCACAGAAACCCAGCCCGCAAGGTTGGGCTTTTTTGTTGTCCGGGTGCCACCCGCCGCAGTGTCGCCACGAGGCCGGGCGGGCTGATGTCGTCGTCGGCGAAGCGGTAGTTCAGTCCTGACTTTGGGGCGATCTCTCGTCCGGCAGGTTGGCTATCGCCTCGCTGAGTCCGATTTCGCGCGCGACGGCCGCCGCGGCGTTCATCGCCCGCACCTTCTCCATGTACGGCAGCGCCTGCGTCTTCTTGTCCATCCCCGACCGGCCGATCTCGTCCAGGATCGGGTCTGCCGTCTCCCGGAGATACCGCGTGAGCTCGCCCGCCGCCCTCAGTTCCTCCCGGAACTTCGGGGCGCGGTCCTTGAGCGCCAGGTCGAGCGTTTTCAGCAGGTTCATCGCGACCTACTGACCCGTCAGGGAGCCCAACTCCTTCGACACCCGGCTGAACTCCGCGTCCAGGCGGTCGTACTCGGCCTGTTCCTCCGTGGTGAACTTCGGGCGGGAGCCCAGCGACTCCGTCGACCGGAACCGAAGCTCCCGCTCCATGTCCTCCAGGCGGTCGGACAGGGTCATCATGTACTGGCCCAGGTCCCGCGACCGCATCTCGCGGGCCGCGGCGTAGCTGTCTGATGGATCGCGCATGCTCATCGTCGACCTCGCTTCACCTCCAGCCCGATTGTCCTCCCGCCGCCCGGATCGCGCCATGCCGTATCAGGGGGGCGCATTTTCGGGATGTGGGGCTAGATGTGGGGTTGGCCCGATCCGATGCGCAGTTTTCATAGGTGACGATGGCGGAGGGAGCGGGATTCGAACCCGCGGTGGGCTGTTAACCCACACACGCTTTCCAGGCGTGCGACTTAAACCGCTCATCCATCCCTCCGCGGGACGGCCGCCATTCTATCGGCCACACCCCGCGCGCGCGGCCTGATGCCGCGCTGCAGGCC
The DNA here is from genome assembly GCA_016191995.1 of Burkholderiales bacterium. Lineage (GTDB taxonomy): Bacteria > Pseudomonadota > Gammaproteobacteria > Burkholderiales > Burkholderiaceae_C > Rubrivivax. The sequence goes on from JACPVA010000133.1 coordinate 24,733, forward strand.
GCTCAGCGCCGCAGCCGCGCGGCGCGGCCGATCTCGCGCGCCATGTAGCCGGCAAAGGCCGGCAGCACACCCAGGCCCAGGTCCGCCGCTTCGCCGTCGGCCAGATGCTCGATCTGCCGGTAGTACCAGCCCTGGGCGCCGAGCACGTTGACCATCTTCGCCGGCAACCAGGGGCTGGCCGGCGACAGCTGGCCGCGCGCGGCCAGGTGCAGCCGCGCCTCGTGGCTCGGCAGGGTGTCGATCTCGCGCGCGAGCAGGCGGCGCGGCGCATCGGGGTCGGTGCACAGCGGGCGCGCCAGGCCGATCAGGTCGGTGTCGCCGCCGGCGATGGCGGCCTCCATCCCGGCGCGCGTGCGAAAGCCCCCCGTGACCATCATCGGCATGCGCGCGACGCGCCGGATCGCCTCGGCGTAGTGCAGGAAGTAGGCCTCGCGCACGCGCGTGCTCGGCCGAACCTCCACGGCGTCCTCGGCGCGCCCGGCGGCACCGAGCAGGCGCGGCTGCTCGTAGGTGCCGCCCGAGATCTCCAGCAGGTCGATGCCGGCGTCGCCGAGCCTTTCGACGACGCGCAGGCACTCGTCGTGGCCGAAGCCGCCCTGGCGGAAGTCGTCCGAGTTGAGCTTGACGCCGACCGGGAAATCGGGCCCGACGGCGCCGCGCACCGCGCGCACCGTCTCCAGCAGCAGCCGCGCGCGGTGCTCCAGCGCGCCGCCCCAGGCGTCGGTGCGCCGGTTCGTCAGCGGCGACAGGAAGCTGCTGATCAGGTAGCCATGCGCGGCGTGGACCTGCACGCCGCTGAAGCCGCAATCGCGCGCGACCGCCGCGGCGTCGGCGAAGCGGCCGATCAGCGCGACGATCTCGTCCTCGCGCAGCGCGCGCGGCGTGGCGTAGTTGCCCATCAGCTGCAGCGGCACCGCCGACGGCGCGAGCGGCTCGCGGCAGACGTAGCGCGGGCTCTGCCGGCCGGCGTGCGAGATCTGCATCCACAGGGGGTTGCCGGCCGCGGTGCCGGCACGTGCCCAGCCGGCCAGCCGCGCGCGCGCCGTGGCGTCGACGCTGGCCGGCCAGCGGCTGTCGAGCACGACGTTGCCGGGCCGCTCCAGCACGAAGCGGTCGATCTGCACGTTGCCGGTGACGAGCAGCCCGGCGCCCCCTTCGCTCCAGGTCTGGTACAGGCGCGCCAGGCGGTCGGTGGCACGCAGGTCGGCGTCGGCCAGGCCTTCGGTCATCGCCGCCTTGGCGAGCCGGTTCGGCAGCACGGCGCCGCAGGGCAGCGCCAGCGGCGCGGCCAGCGGGTCGGCGCTCAGGTCGGCTGCCATGCGTGCTGCTGCAACTGCGCCAGCGTCAGGTAGGCCAGCGCACGCTCGTGCGTGGCCTCCAGCATCACCGGCGGCGCGCAGCCGGCGTCGAAGGCCTGTTTCCAGCGCAGGGCGCAGACGCACCAGCGGTCGCCGGGCGCGAGGCCGCGGAACCGCAGCTCGGGCCGCGGCGTGATGAGGTCGTTGCCGCGCTCCATCTGGAGGTTCAGGAACTCGACCGTGACCCGGGCGCAGACGACGTGGCTGCCCAGGTCGTTGCCGTCAGTGTGGCAGCAGCCGTCGCGATGCCAGCCGGTCAGCGGGTCGTAGCTGCAAGGTTGCAGCGGGCCGCCGAGGACGTTGCGCGCCGTGGCGGGGTTCATCGGGCTTTCCGCGGGCCGAGGCGCGGCCGATCTTGCGCGCGTGGGTCGGCGCCAGGCTGGCGTCGCCATGCCGACGCGTTCATCCGCGCCCGCCCGCTGCCGCGCCGCCGCCCTTCATCAGCGCCATCGCGGTGCCGATCAGCCCGGCGACCTCGCTCATGTTGCCCGGCACGATCATCGTATTGTTCTTCTGCGCCAGCTGGCCGTAGGCCTCGACCGCGCGCTCGGCGACCTTGAGCTGCACCGCCTGCTCGCCGCCGGGGGCGCGGATCGCCTCGGCGACCTGGCGGATCGCCTGCGCGGTGGCCTCGGCGACGGCGACGATCGCGGCGGCCTCGCCCTGGGCCTTGTTGATCTCGGCCTGCTTCTCGCCCTCGGAGCGCGCGATGAAGGCCTCGCGCTCGCCGGTGGCGATATTGATCTGCTCCTGGCGCCGGCCCTCGGACGCGGCGATCAGTGCGCGCTTCTCGCGCTCGGCCGTGATCTGCGCCTGCATCGCGTGCAGGATCGCCGCCGGCGGGGTCAGGTCCTTGATCTCGTAGCGCAGCACCTTGACGCCCCAGGTCAGCGCCGCCTCGTCGAGTGCGTTGACGACCGAGGCGTTGATCAGGTCGCGCTCCTCGAAGGTCTTGTCCAGCTCCATCTTGCCGATCACGCTGCGCAGCGTGGTCTGCGCCAGCTGGGTGATGGCGACGATGTAGTCGCTGCTGCCGTAGCTGGCACGCATCGGGTCGGTGACCTGGAAGTACAGGATGCCGTCGACCTGGAGCTGGGTGTTGTCCTTGGTGATGCAGACCTGGCTGGGCACGTCCAGCGGCACCTCCTTGAGCGAGTGCTTGTAGGCCACGCGCTCGATGAAGGGGATCAGGAATTTGAGCCCCGGCGTCAGCGTGCGGTCGTACTTGCCGAGCCGCTCGACGACCCAGGCCTCCTGCTGCGGGACGATCTTGAAGGTGCGGACGACGAAGATGACCGCGATGACGAGCAGGACGAGGGCGATTTCCATGGCTTGCGGGTCCGTGGGGGAGGGGGCTTGGGGGGCCGGGCGGGCCGGTGCGCCGGGCCGGGCGACGGGGCGGGTCCGGGCGTCAGGGCGCTGGGGCGAGGTGCAGCTCGTTGCCCTCGATCGCGACGATGCGGTGCGGCCCGGGCGCCGGCTGGCCGGCGCCGGCGTAGCGCGCCGACCACTCGGCGCCGCGGTGCTGCACGCGCGCGGTGCCGCGGTCGTTCCAGGCCGCGACCTGCACGGTGGCGCCGATATCGAGCAGCACGTCGCGGTTGGACTGCGCCGGCGCCGAGCGCGGCGCGCGCGCGCGCCGCCAGTGCCAGACGGCGGTGGCGCCGCCGCCGACGATCGCGGCGGCGACGATCTCGGCGCTTGCCGAGAGCCCCGCGTGCGCGGCCAGCGCCCCGGCGACGGCGCCGGTGGCCAGCATCAGCAGGTAGAAGGTGCCAGTGGCCAGCTCGACCGCGACCAGCACGCCGGCGAGGATCCACCACAGGGTCGGGGCGCTGAAGTCCATGCGGTCTTTCGGGCTCGGTGCGACGCGCCGCAGTGTAGCGAGCGTCGCCATCGCATGCCGGCGCCAGTGCGAGCCGGCCGCGCCAGACCTCTACACTGCGCCGTTTGCCGCCGCCCGGGCCTGGCACCGGGCGGCCTTTCCACGCGACCGCGCCGAGGCCGTCCATGCAGCGCTTCCACTTCCCGATCGTCATCATCGACGAGGACTTCCGCAGCGAGAACGCCTCCGGCCTGGGTATCCGGGCGCTGGCGCAGGCGATCGAGGCCGAGGGCTTCGAGGTCACCGGCACGACGAGCTACGGCGACCTGGCCCAGTTCGCGCAGCAGCAAAGCCGCGCCAGCGCCTTCATTCTGTCGATCGACGACGAGGAGATCGGGCCCGAGGGCGCGGACTCGCCGGCGATCGTCGAGCTGCGCCGCTTCATCCAGGAGATCCGGCGCAAGAACGCCGAGATCCCGATCTACCTGTACGGCGAGACGCGCACCTCGGAGCACATCCCGAACGACGTGCTGCGCGAGCTGCACGGATTCATCCACATGTTCGAGGACACGCCGGAGTTCGTCGCCCGCCACATCATCCGCGAGGCCAAGAGCTACCTCGACGGGCTGGCGCCGCCATTCTTCCGCGCGCTGATGGACTATGCGCGCGACGGCTCGTACAGCTGGCACTGCCCGGGGCACTCGGGCGGGGTGGCGTTCCTGAAGAGCCCGGTCGGGCAGATGTTCCACCAGTTCTTCGGCGAGAACATGCTGCGCGCCGACGTCTGCAACGCGGTCGAGGAGCTCGGCCAGCTGCTCGACCATACCGGCCCGGTGGCGCTCAGCGAGCGCAACGCGGCGCGCATCTTCAACGCCGACCACTGCTTCTTCGTCACCAACGGAACCAGCACCAGCAACAAGATGGTCTGGCACCACACGGTGGCGCCGGGCGACGTGGTCGTCGTCGACCGCAACTGCCACAAGAGCATCCTGCACTCGATCATCATGACCGGCGCGGTGCCGGTCTTCCTGACGCCGACGCGCAACCACTACGGGATCATCGGCCCGATCCCGGAGCGCGAGTTCTCGCGCGAGGCGATCGAGCGCAAGATCGCCGCCAACCCGCTGCTGGCCGGCGTCGACGCGAAGAAGGTCCGGCCGCGCATCCTGACGCTGACGCAGAGCACCTACGACGGCGTGCTCTACAACACCGAGACGATCAAGGCCAAGCTCGACGGCTATGTCGGCACGCTGCACTTCGACGAGGCCTGGCTGCCGCACGCGGCCTTCCACCCCTTCTACGGCAGCTTCCACGCGATGGGCAAGAAGCGCGCGCGGCCGAAGGAGGCGATGGTCTACGCGACGCAGAGCACGCACAAGCTGCTCGCCGGGCTGAGCCAGGCCTCGCAGGTGCTGGTGCAGGACTCGCAGACGGTGCGGCTGGACCGCCACCTCTTCAACGAGGCCTACCTGATGCACACCAGCACGTCGCCGCAGTACGCGATCATCGCCTCGTGCGACGTCGCCGCGGCGATGATGGAGCCGCCCGGTGGCACCGCACTGGTCGAGGAGAGCCTGAAGGAGGCGCTGGACTTCCGCCGCGCGATGCGCAAGGTGGCGAAGGACTTCGCCGGCGACTGGTGGTTCGAGCTCTGGGGGCCGGACAAGCTGGCCGAGGAGGGCATCGGCACGCAGGCCGACTGGGTGCTCGGCGCGCGTGCGAAGTGGCACGGTTTCGGCACGCTCGCAACCGGGTTCAACATGCTGGACCCGATCAAGTGCACGATCATCACGCCCGGGCTGGACGTGAGCGGGCGCTTCGCCAAGACCGGCATCCCGGCGTCGATCCTGACCAAGTTTCTCGCCGAGCACGGCGTGGTGGTCGAGAAGACCGGGATGTACTCGCTGTTCATCATGTTCACGATCGGCATCACCAAGGGCCGCTGGAACACGATGCTGACCGCGCTGCAGCAGTTCAAGGACGACTACGACCGCAACCAGCCGATGTGGCGCATCCTGCCCGAGTTCTGCGCCAAGCATCCGGCCTACGAGCGCATGGGACTGCGCGACCTGTGCCAGGCGATCCACCAGGCCTACGCGAAGGACGACGTCGCGCGCCTGACGACCGAGATGTACCTGTCGGACCTGCAGCCGGCGATGAAGCCGAGCGACGCCTTCGCGCGCATCGCGCACCGCCAGACCGACCGCGTGCCGATCGACGCGCTGGAAGGCCGCATCACGACCTCGCTGCTGACGCCTTACCCGCCGGGGATCCCGCTGCTGGTCCCGGGCGAGCGCTTCAACCGCCGCATCGTGCGCTACCTGCAGTTCGCGCGCGGGTTCAACGCCGCCTTCCCCGGCTTCTCGACCGACGTCCACGGGCTGGTCGAGGAGGAGGGCGCGGGCGGTGTACGCGAATATTTCGTCGACTGTGTGAAGGACTGAGGATGGAGCTGATCGACATGCAGGCGCTGGCCGCGATCGCGCGCCGCGCCGGCGACGAGATCATGGCGGTCTACGCGACCGACTTCGGCGTGCGCGGCAAGTCCGATGCCTCGCCGGTGACCGAGGCCGACGAGCGCGCCGAGGCGCTGATCGTGCCGGCGCTGCAGGCACTCGCGCCCGACGTGCCGGTGGTCGCCGAGGAGGCGGTCGCGGCCGGCCGCGTGCCCGAGGTCGGACGGCGCTTCTGGCTCGTCGACCCGCTGGACGGCACCAAGGAGTTCATCAGCCGCAACGGCGAGTTCACGGTCAATATCGCGCTCGTCGAGGACGGCGCGCCGCGGCTGGGCGTCGTGCTGGCGCCCGCCCTCGGGCGGCTGTTCGCCGGCGTCGTCGGCCAGGGCGCCTGGGTCGAGGAGGGTGGGCTGCGGCGCGCGATCGCGGTGCGCCGCCCACCGGCCGAGGGGCTGACCGTGGTCGCGAGCCGGTCGCACGGCGACGCCGCGGCGCTGGAGGCCTATCTCGCCGGGCGGCGTGTCGCGCGCCAGGTCAGCGCCGGCTCGTCGCTCAAGCTGTGCCTGGTCGCCGCCGGCGAGGCCGACCTGTACCCGCGGCTGGGCCGGACGATGGAGTGGGATATCGCCGCCGGGCACGCGGTGCTGGCGGCTGCGGGTGGCTCGGTGAATGATCTCGGGGGCCGGCCGCTGCGTTACGGCAAGCCGGGGTTCGACAACCCGCATTTCGTGGCCAGCGGCGAAACGGGGTAAATGCGCATTGTTACCGCGACGGGGCCGGTGATCGCCCGCCACGGACCCGATGGCTTCTCGGGCACTCGGTAGCATCGAAGTCTTTTGAGACCTTTGAAGCGTAGTGTGGACCTTATGGGGATTCGACCGAGCCCACGCTACTTGGTTTCGGCCCTGATCGCCGCGGCGCTGGTGGCTGCCTGTGGCGGCGGCAGCGGACGCTATGAGGGGACCGACCTGCGGGTTTCCGGCGTCGGGCCGGCGGCGGCCGTGGCCGGCGGGTCCGAAGTCGTTTTCGAGATGACCGTCACGAATGCTGGCGACGCCGAGGCCACGGAGCTGAGCATCACGAACGAGATCGCGGGGGCGATGACGCTGCTGGAGATCGGCTGCAGCGCCGAGGCCGGCGCGGTGTGCCCCGACCCGCCGTCGGAATCGATGCAGGTGGCGTCGCTGCGGGCCGGCGGCGTCCTGAGGTTCACGGTCGCGGCGCGGGTCGACGACGGCGCGCGTGGGACCTTGTCGAACCGCATGTCGGTGCAGTCGTCGACGGCGGAAACCGACGCGACGAACAACAGCGCGCGCGTGACGGCCACCACGCAGTCGAGCAACCTGGTCGTCAGCGGCAGTGGCCCGGCAGGCAACGTGGCCGGTGGTGCGGGCCTCGACTTCCTGATGCAGGTCCGCAACGAGGGCCCGGACCCGGCCACGGGGGTGCGGGTCGTCAACGATGTCGGCTCGGGCGTGATCCTCGCGGGCATTTCGTGCGCTGCCAGCGGCGGCGCCGTCTGCCCGGCGGAGCCTTCGGCGTCGATGGAGATCGGCGACATGCCCGTCGGCGGCGTGCTCGATTTCGCCGTCACCGGGACGGTCGCCGCCAATCTCAACGGCATCGTGACCAACACGATGCAGGCCACCGCCGACGCCGACGGCGAGCGCGCGGACAACAGCTTCACGGCCCAGGCCTCGGTCGTCACGCCGCTGGCCGGCGTGTTCGTCACCGGCGTCGGCCCGGCCGACGCCCTGGCGGGTGGTGCGACCGCGACCTTCGCGATGTCGGTCGGCAATGCTGGGCCCGATCCCGCCGTCGACCTGACGATTCTCGACGACGTCGGCGCGGGCCTGCTGCTGACGGCGGTTCGCTGCAGCGCCGACGCGGGGGCGACCTGCCCCGAAGTGCTCGGGCCGCTGATGGAAGTGCCGACGCTGCCGGTGGGCGGCACGCTTCTATTCGAGGTCGACGCAGTGGTCGCTGCGGGTGCCACGGGCCTGTTGACGAATACGATGAGTGCCCGTGCGGCCAACGACCCCACGGCCGGCGACAACAGCGCGACGGCGGTCGTGACGGCACAGACACCGCGCGCGATGCTGTCGCTGAGCGGCAGCGGCCCGGCCGACACCGTCAGCGGCGGCACGCAGACGCGATTCGAGATGACCGTGCTCAACACCGGGCCCGACGCGGCCACCGGCATCGAGGTCCGCCAGAACGTCGGCAGCAACCTCAGCTTCATGGGGGCGACCTGCGCTGCGGACGGCGGCGCAGTGTGTCCGGCCAGTGTCGGCGTGATCAGCGCGGTCGACAGCCTGCCGGTCGGGGGCAGCCTGAGCTTCCAGGTCGAGGCATTCGTTGCCGTCGGAACCAACGGTGCGATCAGCAACACGATGCAGGTCGTCGGGGACAACCTGGCTGGCGGGGCCGGCAACAGCGTCGTCGCGGTCGGCACGGCGTTCTCCGCGCGCAGCAGCCTCGAACTGGCGGGGACGGCGCCTGCGATGGCGGTACCTTCGGGTGAGGCTGCGCTGTTCGACGTCACCTTGAGCAACAGTGGCCCGGATCCCGCGGCCGACGTGAGGTTGCTGCACATCGCCAGCGGCAACCTGACCGTGACCGGGGTTCGCTGCATCGCTGCCAGCGGCGGCGCGGCCTGTCCGGCGACGGTCGGGATCGTGACGGATATCGCCAGCCTGCCGGTCGGCGGTGTCCTCGGCTTCGAGATCGCGACCACGGTGGCTCCGGCGTCGCAGGGGGCGATCGTCATGACGACGACGGCCAGCGTGGTCGCGGGCGGGATGCGCTCCGAGACCGTGGCCGTGACCGTGGGCAGCGCCTACGCGGTCGACGTGTCGGTCGCTGCCAGCGGGCCCGAAGGCCCGCTGGCCGGTGGCGACGGGGGTGAGTTCCTGATGGAGGTCCGCAACGCCGGCCCGGCCGACGCGCTGGACCTCGTCCTGGTCGATACCCTGAGCGCAGGGCTGCAGGCCAGCGGTCCGATCGTCTGCCAGCAGGCACTCGGCGGGGCGATCTGCCCGGCGATCGCCGGGACCGAGTTCGCCGTGCCGCTGCTTCCGGTGGGCGCGTCGCTGCGCTTCAGCGTGCCGTTCACGGTGGCCACTGGCACGAGCGGGGTGGTCGGCAATACGATGACGGCCACCGTCGCCGGCGAGCTGCGCCCGGCCGACAACAGCGCCACCGCGAGTTTCAGGGCGTCGCCATGAGCTCGGGTCCGGTCGCGACACGTGCCGGCGCGCTGGCGCTGGTGGGTGGCAAGGTGCGCGGCCCAGGAGGCGATGCGGGCCCGGACGCGGCTGCCGATCGTGACGCCCCATCCCGTGCGACGCGGAGCAAGCCATGCAGCTGAACCACATCGTCTTCATCGTGATGGACAGCTGCCGCTACGACAGCTTCGTCGCCGCGCGAACGCCGAACATCGACCGCCTGGGTCGTGCCGAGAAGCGCTACTCGTATGCGTCGTGGACCGTGCCGTCGCATCACGCGTTCGTGATGGGGCTGATGCCGCATTCGAGCCCCAGGGACGTCTTCGCGTCCGAGGTCTACAAGGACGAGTACGTGCAGTGGCGGGCGCGCACCGGCTCCGACGCGCTGGAGTTCAAGGCGTTCCTGCCTGACCTGTCGCTTCCGAAGGTGTTGCGCCAGCTCGGCTACCGCGCGGTGGCCAAGGTCTCGATGCCGGTGCTGAACCGGAACACGCTGATCAGCCGCGACTTCGACGACTACCAGCTGATGAAGTCGCACAACGACTTCGCCCGGATGGTCGACGAGATGGAATTTCCCGACGAGCCGCACTACTACTTCCTGAACCTCGGCGAGACGCACTACCCCTACATGCTCGACGGCTCCAAGCTGCCGCGCGTCTCAGGCGTGCACGGGGCGCTGAAGGCGATGGCCGACACCGAGGTCGCGACCAGCGCGCCGCAGGGCTTCGAGCCGGCGCAGATGGAGATGCTTCGCCAGCAGCAGGTCCGGTGCGTCGAGTATGTGGACGGCCAGATCGGCCGCCTGATGACGATGACGCCGCCGAACACGCACTTCATCGTGACCGCCGATCATGGCGAGCTCTTCGGCGAGGACGGGTACTTCGGGCATGGCCCGATCATGCACGAGAAGTGCTTCGAAGTGCCCTTCGTCGAGGGCAAGCTCTGACGATGGCCGCGCCGCTGTTCCTGCTCGCGCCGCCGAGGTCCTACACCTCGCTGGTCAACGCCATGCTCGGCCAGCATCCGCAGATGTACGGGCTGCCGGAGCTGTGCCTGTTCAACGTCGACACGCTGGTCGAGCTGTGGCAGGGCAGCCCGGGCGAGATCTCGGAGAACGGGTCGATGGTGCGCCACGGGCTGATGCGCGCGGTGGCCGAGATCTGGGCTGGCGAGCAGCGCACCGGCACCGTCAACATGGCCTTCGCCTGGGCCTCGGCGCGCGAGCACCTGCCCACGAGCGAGGTCTACCGCGAGATCGTCGAGCGACTGCACCCGCTGGTCGCGGTCGAGAAGAGCCCCTCGTACACGATGTCGGTGCGGCGCATGCAGGCGATGCTTCGCGCCTTTCCCGATGCACGCTTTCTGCACCTGGTGCGCCATCCGGTGGCGCAGTGCAAGTCGCTGATGGCGATCAACGATGGCGCCTTCTGCCTGAAGATCGAGGCCTACGAGCTCACCGACGACTACGCGATGATCGAGCCGCAGATCGCGTGGCACGACATCAACGTCAACATCCTCGATTTCCTCGACGAGGTGCCGGCCGAACGGCAGCTGCGCATGCGCGGCGAGGACATCATGGCCGAACCGCAGAAGCGGTTGGCCGAGATCGCGCGCTGGGCCGGTTTGCGCGACGATGCGCAGGCGGTGCATGAAATGATGCACCCGGAGCACTCGCCGTTCGCCTGCTTCGGGCCGGTCAACGCGCTGTTCGGCAACGATCCGAACTTCCTCGCCGGGCCGGCCTTCCGCCCGCACGTGCCCAAGGTGCCGCCACTGGACCGGCCGGTGCCCTGGCGCAAGGATGGCCGCGGCCTGTACCCCGAGGTCGTCGCGTTGGCGCAGGAGTTCGGCTATGTCTGAGGCCATACCGCGCAAGCGCCTGTCGCCTGCGGCCGAGAACCCGCAGACCGGCCGCCCCGACGCGTCGACGCTCAACGAGCGGCAACAGGCCTTGCGGCGGGCGATGATGGATGCCTTCAACGCGAAGAAGGCAAGGCGCTGGATCGAACGCAACGTCAACCACATCAATATCAACCGCGACCTCGCCGAGGGCATCAAGTTCCTGTTCGACGAACAGGGGCGGCCGCCGGAGAACATGCCGCTGGAGGATGTCGTCGAGGAGCGGCGGCGGATCGAGTACCAGATCCGCTGGTTCGAGGCGATCCTGCTCGAGCTGAACAACCGGCTGATCCGGGTGCGCGAGATCGAGGACTACGCGCTGGAGATGCTGGCGCGATCGGAGCACGGCGGGTGAGCCGGCGCGCGACCTGGCCGGCGCTCGGGGCCGCGCTGCTGCTGGCATCGGCCTGCAGCACAGGCCCCGACTACCGCCGTCCCGGGCTACCGCTGCCCGCGTCGTGGCAGACGCCGCCGCCGCAGGCCGTGCCCGGCCTCGCCGACGGCGCGTGGTGGAGGAACTTCGGCGACCCCCGGCTCGAACACCTGATCGACGAGGCGATCGACGCCAACAAGGACTTGCGGCTCGCCGCGCAACGCGTCGACCAGTACGAGGCACGGCTGCGCGGCAGCGAGTCGGCGCGCTACCCGAGCGTGGGCTACGCGGCCGGTGCCGGACGCGAGCTGCGCAGCCAGGAGCGTCCCAACGGATTGCGGCCGGGACAGAGCCCGACGCTGTCGGACTTCGAACTCGCAGGCACGGTCAGCTGGGAACTCGACCTCTGGGGGCGGGTTCGCCGCTCCAACGAGGCGGCGCTGGCCGAACTGCTCGGCACGCAGGAGGCCCGACGCGGGGTGATGTTGACCGTGGTCGCCGACGTCGCGAGCGGCTACTTGCGCCTGGTCGAGCTCGACCGACGGCTGGCGATCGCGCGCGAGAAGCTGGCCTTGCGCGAGCGCGCGGTGGCGCTGGTCGACGAGAAGCGCAAGGGGGGCTCGGCGACCCGGCTGGACGTCGATTCGCTGCGCGCCCTCGCCGAGGCGCAGGCGGCCGAGGTTCCGGCCATCGAGCGCGAGATCGCGAGCACCGAGCTCGCACTGTGCGCGCTGCTCGGCCGCGCGCCGGGGACGATCGAGCGCCGCTCGCTCGAAGGGCTGAACCTGCCGGGTCTGCCCGATGGCGTCCCGGCCGACGTGCTGACGCGTCGACCCGACGTGGCGGCCGCCGAGCAGGCCCTGGTGGCGGCGAATGCCCGGGTCGGGGTCTCGAGGACGGCCTACTTCCCGACCCTGTCGCTGACCGCGGCGATCGGACTGGCCGCGGACGACCTGCGCTGGCTGTTCGCCGAGACCGCGCGCACCGGCAGCCTTGGCGCCGCACTCGCCGGGACCCTGTTCGATGGCGGCCGCACCGAGGCCGAGGTGCGAGAAGCGCAGGCGCTGCGCGCGCAGGCCGAGACGGACTTCCTCGAGGCCGTCCAGACTGCACTGATCGAGGTCGAGGACGCGCTGGCCGGGCGTGCGCGCGCCGACGAGCGAGAGCAGGCGATCGTGCGGCACCTGCAGGCGCTCGAGCGCGTGCAGACACTCACCGCGGCGCGCGTGGACGGCGGCCAGTCCGGCCGGCTCGCGCTCTTCGACGCGCAGATCGACCTGGCCGATGCGCGCGCCTTGCAGGCCGAGGGGCGGCGCGACCGACTGCTGGCGTTGGTCGCCGTCTACAAGGCGATGGGCGGAGGCTGGATGCTGGAAGAGGAACGTCGCCGCCAGGTCGCGGCGACCGCCGCCCAGGGCGGGGCCGAGTCGGCGAGCGCCGGCCGCGGCGCGAAATAGGGCCGCGAGATGAGCGAAACGACCAAGAAGATCGTCCTGCCCGGATACCTCGTGCGGCGTCTGGAGGCATTCCGGATCGTCAAGGGCGACGCGACGAGCTACCTGCTGCGCGACAAGGTCAAGGGACGGACCTACGACTTCGACGCCTGGCAGTTCTTCCTGCTCGAGAGCTTGCCTGGGCTCGAGCAGTTCGAGAAGATCCAGGCCGCATTCCGCGACCGCTTCGACCGCGAGCTGACCCGAAAGGAATTCGACGAGTTCGTCGCGTCGGTCGTCGATCGCAAGCTCCTGGTCGAGGAGGCGGGGGATCATCCGCTGCTCCAGCGCTTCATGCGGCCGGCCTACGCGGTCCAGGACGGGCAGGCGGTCCCGAAGCCGGCACTCGCTGGCGCGGTCCCGGCGGCGGAGGGCGCCGCAGCGCCGCCCGCGCCGGCTGCGCCGCCCCTGGCGCCAGCGCCACCTGCGTCGTCTGCGCCGGCGGCCGAAGCCGAGCTGCCGCCTGGCGTGCAGGACGCGCTGGGACTCGACATGCGAACCACCGAACGCATGCTGGGCCTGTTCGACCCGCGTCCGCTGTTGCGGCTGCTCCTGCCTGCGCTTCGACCGCTGCGGCACGCCGTCTACGTGGCACCCTTGCTGCTGCTGGCGGCGCTGGCCCTGTTGTGGAACTACTTCCACCTCGTCCAGGAGGACCTGCAGCAGCTGCATCTCGACACGACGCTGGCCGAGTACCTCGTCTTCGTATTCCTCACCGTGCGCCTGTGCACGACCCTGTCCAGCGCCTTGATCGCCGAGCACTTCAAGCTCGCGGTCGAGAAGGTCGGCCTGACGCTCGCGTTCGGATTCATCCCGCGCTGGACCTTGAAGATGAACGGCGCCGAACGGCTGACGCGGGCGCAGACGATGTGGCTGCACGGCGGCAACCTGCTCGTGCGGCTGACCCTGTTCGCGCTCGGCGTGCTGGTGTGGTTCAACGCGCGCGATGGCCAACCCAGCATGTCGCAGTTCGGCATGCTGCTGGGTCTCGGCGCGCTCGCCGGGCTGGTGCTGGAGTCCGGCAACCCGCTGGTCAAGTCGCACGCCTACTACCTGCTGTCGGCATTTCTGAACGAGCCGCATCTGCGTGGCAAGGCCTTCGCCGCCCTGTTGAACAACCTCAAGGGCGGGGTCTACCGCGCGGCTGACAGCAAGCTGCTGGCGGTCTACGCGCTGCTGTCCTCGACCTACGTGCTGCTCGTCGTCCTGCTGCTGGCGCGCATGCTGGGCCGATTCCTCTTCGGCGAAATGGAGATCGGTGGCTCGGCCGTTCTGATCGTCGTCGGCGTCGTCGCCTACGCGCTCTGGCGGAACTACCTTTCGCTGAAGAAGTTCGCCGAGACCTACGAGCGCCAGCTGCAGTTCGACCGCTGGCGCAGCCGGACCGTGCCGGTGGAAGCCGGCGCCGCGGAGGCCGGGCGCCCGCAGGCTTCGTACTGGCCCAAGGCGGTGCTCGTCGCGCTGCTCGTGGCGCTCTTCCTCCCCTATCCGTACGAGCCGGGTGGCAGCGTGATGATCTACCCGGCGCGCAGGCAGGTGGTGACGGTCGACGAGGGCGGCCTGGTCAGCGAGGTCTTCTTTCGCGGCGGCGAGCACGTGAAGGCGGGGGCCCTGCTGGGCCGCGTCGTCAATGCCGATTTCGCCGCGCAGATCGCGGTCCTCGGTGCCCGCATCGACGAGCAGGCGGCGGTGGTCCGGAACCTGAAGTCGCTGCCGAAGGCGGAGGAGGTGCGGCTGGCCGAGCAGCGCGTCGCGCTCGAGCGCACGCGCGACAAGTTCAGCGCCGAGCGGGTCGCGCGGCTGAAGCCGCTGCTGGACATCGAGGCCATCTCGCGCGAGGAGTACGAGGCGGCGCTGAAGGAGAACATGGCCGACCGCGAGCAGGTGGCGCAGCGCGAGGCCGAGCTGGCGCTGGTCAAGGTGCCGGTGACGCCATCGGAGATCGCCGCCGCCGAGGCCAGGCTCGCCAGCCTGGTCGAGGAACGCGCGACCTACGAGTCCCGCATCCAGCGCGCCGAGCTGCGCATGCCCTTCGACGGCAACCTCTTGACGCTGAACCTGCAGAACAAGGTCGGCAGCTTCCTGCAGAAGGGCGACGCGTTCGCGAACGTCGAGGATACCGGCACCGTGACGGCCGAGATCGAGGTCCAGGAAGGCGACATCGCCTATGTGCAGGTCGGCGACGAGGTGCGAATCCGCCCGGTGTCGTTCGCGGCCGAGCGCGAGTTCCACGGCAAGGTCACGCTGATCGACCGCAACATCACGCCCAAGTCCACCGGCAGCGTGATCAAGGTGCAGGCGACGATCGACAACCGCGACGGACTGCTGCGCACCGGCATGACCGGCCGTGCCAAGGTGCTCGGCGAATCGATGCCGGTGTGGCAGGCCTTCACGCGTGCCATCGTCCGCTTCGTCCAGGTCCAGGTCTGGTCGTGGATCCCCTGACCGTCAACCCCCCGGGAGTGTCCATGCCCGTCGGCGCCGTCGATACCACCTACAGCCGCTTCGCGGCCGACCAGGCCTACGTGCAGGCCAACGAAGCCTTCGTGCGGCGGTTGCCGATCGAATCCTGCCGGCGCGTCCTGGACCTGTGCTGCGGCACCGGCGCGGTCGGCCAGATCATGATGGGGCGCGCACACGAGGCCAGTTATGTCGGTATCGACCTCGATCCGGTCCAGGTCGAACTGGCCGAGCGCAACTTCGCGCGCCTCGGCTTCGCGGTGCGAAGAATCCTTGCGCCGGACGTCGCGGCCCCGTTCCCGCCGGGGCGCAGTGTCGGGCTGATCGTCGGCTCGGCTACCGATCTCGGGTTCCCGGACGCTTGCTTCGATGTCGTCAACATCTCCAACGCGATCCACCTGATCGCCGACAAGGCCGGGCTGCTGAGCGCGATCCAGCGCGTGCTGTCAGCGGGTGGCATCTTCAGCTTCAGCTCGGGCTTCTACGCGGGATGCTGGCCGCCGGTGACGCAGCGCGTCTACTACGAGTGGCTGAAGGAGGCTACCGCGTGGATCGCGCGCGAGAGCGCCGAGCGTGTCGCACGCGGCGAGCCGCCGATCAGGCGCCAGCGCGGGCGCTCGCAGCTGTCGCCAGTGGCCTACGGCAACCGCTGGCTCGACCCTGCCGAGTGGCGTACCGTGCTCGGCGAGCACGGCTTCGAGGTCCGCGAACTGGCCGAGCGTCCGGTGGTCTTCGATCGGGAGTCGCTGGCCAAGGTCGGCTCGTACTCCGGCCTGGCCGAAGCCCAGCTGGCCGGCTACCCGACCGAGATCGCTGCGCAGGCGCTGGACGCCACCGCCGGCTTGGCGCTTCAGTCCGCCGGCGTCGAAGCCGTCGTGCACAACTGGATCGAAGTCGTCGCCGTCAAGCGCTGAACCCCCCTTTCCCCGCGGAGCCCCCGATGTCCGAAACCCCGTCCACGCCGACCCGGGCCCAGATCGAGGCCGATCTGTGCGCCATCCTGACCGACATGACCGCCGACTGGGACCTCGAGCACGACCAGCCGATCAGCGGCCAGACGCGGCTGATGGCCGACCTGGCCTTCGAGTCGATCGACGTCGTGCAGCTCGTGGTCGCGATCGAAGGCCACTTCAAGAAGCGCCAGATGCACTTCGAGAACCTGCTGATGGTCGACGGCCGCTACGTGCAGGAACTCCAGGTCTGGCAGATCGCAGAGTTCCTCGAGGGCGCGCTGGCCAGCTAGGGCCGCGGCTTCGATGGCGCTGGCCAGCCTGCGCGACCGCGTCGCCATCGTCACCGGGGCCAGCAGCGGGCTGGGCCGTGCGGCGGCGCTGGCGCTGGCGCGCGACGGCGCTCGGCTGGTTCTTGTCGGGCGCGATCGCCGGCGTCTGGAAGAGACGACCGCGGCAGCGGCCGCGGCCGGCGCCGCGGCCTCGCTGGCCCTGTGCCTGGACGTGCGCGTCGAGGTCGACATGCGTCGGATGGCCGACGCGACGCTCGCGCGCCACGGTGCGATCGACATCCTCGTGCACTCGGCCGGCGTGCTGCGCGCCGCCGGCGCCGGCCTGAACACCGTCGCCGCGATGACGACGCGCGAGTGGGACGAGGTGCTCGACATCAACCTGCGCGGCACCTTCCTCGCCAACCGTGCCGTGCTGCCGGCGATGCGCGCGGCCGGGCGCGGCGACATCCTGAACCTGGCGTCGCGCTCGGGCCGCTCCGGGCTGGCCTACGATGCGCCGTACTGCGCGAGCAAGTTCGGCGTCGTCGGGTTCAGCGAGGCGCTGGCGGACGAGATGCGGCACGCCGGCGTGCGCGTGCAGGCGCTGCTGCCGGGCCGCTTCGCGACCGAGGTGCTGACGCAGATCGGGCTGCCGCAGCCGGGCGACATCCCGCCGCCCGAGCGCGTCGCCGAGGCGATCCGCTGGATGCTGCGGCTGCCAGCCGACGCCCGGATGCTTTCGCCGTTGATCGAGCCGCTGCAGTCTACCGGTGGCGGCAGCTGGCCGCCCGCCCCGCCCCCGCGTACCCGAAAGGAGACATCCATGCCTTCCCCGTTCTGCAGCGCCGCCGAGGATTTGCGCGGCAAGGTCGTGTTGATCACCGGTGGCAGCGGCGGTATCGGCCTGGCCACCGCGCGCGCGGTCGCGGCGCTCGGGGCCGGCGTCGTGATCGCCGACCTCGACGAGCATCGCGTGGCCGCGCTGGCCGACGAGGTCGGCGCCGTGGGTGCCGCGGCCGGCTCGCCGGGGGCGCTGGGGCTGGCGGTCGACGTGCGCGAGGAAGCCGACCACGCGCGCATGGTGCAGGCCACGCTCGGGCGCTTCGGCCGCATCGATGCGCTGATCTGCTGCGCCGGCATCCTGCGCAAGCGCGGCACGCCGCCGAAGCTGATGGTCGACGTCGGCGTCGACGAGTGGGACGAGGTGATGGCGATCAACCTGCGCGGCACCTTCCTCGCCAACCGCGCCGTGCTGCCGGCGATGGTGGCCCAGCGCGCCGGCCTGATCGTCAACATTTCCTCGGTGCAGGGACTGCAGGGACGGGCCTACGACGGGCCGTATTGCGCGTCCAAGTTCGGCGTCATCGGCCTGTCGCAGGCGGTGGCCGACGAGGTCAAGTCCTATGGCGTCAAGGTCCAGGCCCTGATGCCGGCGGCGATCGCCACCCCGATGTGGGAGCAGAACCTGCCCGCGCCGATGCCGGGCGACGCCTTGCCACCCGAGCGCGTGGCCGACCTGATCGTCTTCATGCTGCTGCAGCCGCCGGACACCGTCATCGTCGGCCCGGTCATCGCGCCGCTGGGGGCGCGGCGGCGGCGTGCCACCAAGGCCTCAGCCGAGTAGGGCGTCACGGTTTGGCGCCATCGAACCCATGTCTTGGGGGGAGTCAGTCGCCGTCGGTGTCGGCTAGGATGGCGCATTCTCCTTGAGGAGCCCGTCATGCCGGTCGCGTCACGGCCACGACATCTTGTCATCGCTGCCACGTTGGCACTGCTCGGCCTTCCAACCCTTGCCGATGACTTCGTCCCCAACGACGTTCTCGTGTGCTCGGCGGCTGCCGACGTCGTCGATCCGGAGATCGAGCCCGGCGGCTCGACCATGGTCTTCAACACCACGTCCGGAGCGTTGCGGGTCACGCGACTTCGCGCCGATGGCACATTGGGATCGGGTGGATGCAAGGGCAAGGCGATCGATAGCGGGGTCATCACGAAGATGCCCGGCGTGCCGTTCGGTCAGGGCGCCGAATGGGGGCGCAGCCAGACCGGCACGGAGATCGTCTACACAAAGGGCATGAGCGACGGCAGCAGCTCGATGTGGCGCGCCTGGCGCAATGGCGGTACCTGGCAGACCGCGATGATGACGGCCGGCGAGTCGCGCGGTCTGCCGATGGCGTCCGTCGACGCTGTCGATCCGCAGTACCGCGTCAAGTACCTACGGCGTCTCGCATCGGGCCAACATGTCCCTATGTGGCGCGAGAACGAGTTGCCGGAGACCGAGACTGCGTGGCGCGCCGAGGGCAACGAGTCCTCTGCCGGGGTGCCGCGCTGGGTACCAGGCCTGCGTGCACTGACGACTGCGTCGACCGACGCCGCCGGCTACGCGCAGGCCGCGCTGTACTGGCTCGACACGCGGCAGATCGAGATGCTGACCAGCGATCCTTCGAACAAGGACGAGATCTGGATGTGGCGCGCCCCGGAGTTCGGCAACGAGTACGTGTTTGCCACCGTCGTCGACAGCTGCTGCATCAGGATCTACCGCCAGGTCGGCGGTGTTTGGACGCCGGTTCACAGCATCGACGCGCCCGCGTTCGCGGGCAAGCCCGCGATCTTCTCCCCGGAGCCTTGGGTTTATGGCGGGCGGTCGTACCTGGCGATGCAGGTTGGAGCGACCAAGACATCCAGATCGGAGATCTGGATCGCCTCGATCGACCCGGCGCAGCCCATGACGCGCAGGATCAGCGACTCGGCGGTCGACACGGTGCGCTACGAACCCGAATGGTTCGATACAGCCGACGGTCCGGTCGTCTTCTTCTCGCAGTACACCTCGAGCGGCAAGTCGTCGCTGCGGCGGGCTGCCACGGGCATCCGCTGACGCACCGCGACGGCCCCGGTCAGCGGAAGCACATATAGGCCCAGACCGGATCGAAGGCAGGTCGTCCGCTGGCATCCATGGGCGTGGCCGCATCACGCACGGTCGAGCCATGTTCCGGGGACGGCATGTTGCCGTTCCCGGGCACTGCCGTGGTCAGCATATGGCTGCCGCCGAAGGGCGGCGCGATCGAATCGACCGAGACCGGCCCGCCCCAGGCGGCGAGTCCCATCGCGCTCCAGATCTGCGACAACTCGTCGTAGGGAACCAGCGCGTCGCCGATATTTCCGAAGGCGTACTGACGGCTAGCAGGTGTCAGATTGGCCCGCAGCGTCCATGTGGCCGGAGTCTGGTCGGCGACGCTCCAGTCGGGGGGTGACGAGAAATAGCAGGCACCGGCCATCTCGTAGAGCTTGCTCATCACGCCGGCATGCCCGCCGCCCTGCGAGTGACCGCCGACGACTACCCTTGACCAGTCGATCGCGCCGCCGACGAGGTACTGGCCCCAACCCTCGCCCGGATGACTCGCGTCGAGGTAGGCGATGGCCTTGGCGATCCGGGTCGTGATGGCGTCGGCAGTGCCCACGGTCACCAGCGCGCTGTTGTCGACGCCGGTGATGATCTCGCGACGCACATCCCAGAAGCACCCGCTGGGTTGCACGAGACAGATGACGCCGACCGCCTCGTCGTTCGGATAGCTCAGTCCGAGGGCATGGTAGCCGCGCGCGGCGCCGCTGCGAAGTACGAGCCGGTAGAGGTCGGGGACGCCCTGCGTGCCCGGCAGGAAGACGAACAGCCGACCGGCGGCCGCCGCCGAGGGATCCGGCGTGACCGCGACGTGGACGGTGGTCGCGGTGGTGATCCGCGGATCGGCGGCGACCGGATCGACCTCGCGCTCGACCGAGGTGCTGCCGGGCCCCTCGTTCGAGCTGCTGCTGCCACCGCCGCAGGCTGCCAGCGCTAGAGTGGCAACGATCATGGCCAGGACCCTGGGCATGAGTTGGCGCGTCGGACTTTTCATGATCATCCTTCCGGAAGCGCACGGCGGTCCCGCCGTGATCGGGTCGACCGCAGCGACCGCGGCGTCGGCCGCGGTCGAATCCCCTGGTCACCCGTTCGGGCGTTCGGATCGGAACCCCGGCGCCGGCTCGGTAATCGTGCCTTCGAGTGCCCGGGACCGCTAGCGGCCGTTGAAGAAATCCCAGCTCAGGTCGGTCGCCGACAGCGCGGTCGGGCCGGGCTCGCCGGTCGTGATCTTGACGCCTCCGGGCCAGGCGTGGCCGCCGCGCTCGGTAACGCAAAGCATCACACGCGCGCCGCCGGAGCAACCGGAGTAGGCCTCACAGTAGGCGCCCGGCTTCTCGAGCACGCGACGCGGCGTGCTCTGGCAGGCATCCCGGCGCACCCAGCGCGCGACGGTCTGCGGAACCGAGACATAGGCCACCTTGGTGCGCGAGCCGCTTCCGGCGCCGCCATCGAACAGGACATGGTCGTCGTCGCGCGAGTGCATGTGCAGCACCGACACCGGCCGGCTCGGCCGGCAGTCGGGCACACCCTCAGTCCCCGATACCGCGGCAATGGCGCCGAAGGTCTCGGCCATCTCGCACGCCAGACGGTAGACGAACATCGCGCCGTTGGAAAAACCATTGGCGAAGATGCGGCCCGGATCGACGTTGTAGCGCGACTGCAGCTCGCGCATCATGGCGCGGACGAAGCCGACATCGTCGACACCTCGTTCGACCGCCGGCCCGCAGCAGGAGCCGGCGTTCCATGTCGCCAGCTTCCCGCCCGGCAGCCGGCTGTAGCCATTCGGGAAGACCGCCAGGTAGCCGGCGGACTCGGACTTGGCGACCAGCCCATGGTAGCGATCGTTGGCCTGCAACTCCATCGTCGCGCCGCCGCCGTGGAAGGAAACCACGACCGGCATCGGGCGCGAGCGGTCGTAGCTGCGCGGTACGTGCACGAGGTACTCGCGCTCGATACCGTCGTGGCTGAGCGAGAAGCGATGCGTGCCCGGGCTGGCGATATCGCCGTCGGGTGCAGCGCGCTCGGGGTCACGCGCGCGGGCCGCGGCGCGCTCGGCGAGGCGCTCGCGCAGTGTCGGACGCTCGCTATCGCGCGCGCAGGCCGGCGCCAGCAGCGACGCTACGAGCGCGGCGACGACGAACAACGCGCGCCGCCCGCTGCTTGCCATGCTGTCGGACCGGGGCCTGGAGCCGGGCCCGTTCGGCGGATTGATTCGCGACATGTCGTTCGGCGCGCTTCGCCCTCGTCAGTTTCGTTCGATTCTAGGTTCCAGAAACGATCGGGCGGCGAAGCCGGATGACAACGGCGCCGAGTTAATTCCCGGTCTGCGGGTGGCCAGCCTGCGCTGCGGGCGCGCGATGGGTGGCGGCGTCGATCGGGACGTGCGCCCAGTCCGGCAAGAACCCGTCGGCTGCTTGCTGCGAGGAGGTCGGGCGCCGATTCGCACCCGAACGCAGCATCCGGATACCTGCTTCACCGGCAGGGGCATGACGAGTCGTGTCATAGCGGAGTCGCCCTCGTTCGAACCCTCCCCCCGCATTCGGGGGGTCGCTTGACCCGCCTCAAGAACTCATCATCTCGCCTGCCGACATCCGTCGACATCCGACTGCCGTCTCCCCGGCCTCGCCAAGCATCTCGATCCCCGTGCGGCTTTCACGAAGCGCGACGCCGCGGCGTCACGCGGCCGAACGTCGCGAAGGGACAATGAACTTGCACGTCGCATCGGGCGCGGCCGCAGCTTGCGGGCCGCGGCCGCTGCGGTCGCTGCGCGAGGCGAGGAGGGCGCCACGATGAGCCTGTTCACGGTCTACGTCTTCACGCCGGCGGGTCTGCGCGACCCGACGCTGGCGATCGCGGCCAGCCGTGCCGGTGCGGTCGGCATCTACAACGCCGAGTTCGATGCCGACAGCGATGCCGCGATCGAGGCCTTGGACCGCATGGCGCGGCTCGGTCGCGGGCCGTTCGGGCTGAAGCTCGATGCCGTCGACGACGCCCTGATGGCGGCGATCGACAGCGCCTTGGCGGCCGGTCGCGGGCTGGACTGGCTGATCCTGGATGCGCCGCTGCTGGAGGTGCAGCGTGCGGCCCTGGCGCGCTGGCGCGCGGCCGGCGTGCGCGTGCTGGCCGAGGTCCGGACCGCGGCGCCGTTGGCCGCAGGTGTCGAGGCCGCGATCGACGGCCTGGTCGTCAAGGGCAACGAGGCGCCGGGTCTGGTGGGCGAGGATGCCAGCTTCATCCTGCTGCAGAAGTGGATGCGGCGCAGCGCGCTGCCGCTGGTGCTGCGTGGCGGCTTGACGCCGCAGGTGGCGGCCGCGATCCAGGCCCTGGGTGCGGTCGGCGGCGTGCTCGATTCCCAGCTGCTGATGCTCGACGAGGTGCGCATCGCCGACGGCGTTCGCAAGTCCGTCGCCCGCCTGTCGGGCAGCGAGACCGTGGCGGTCGGCGACGGCGAGTCCGGCGAGTACCTGCGCACCCTGGTGCGGCCGGGCTTCGAGGCTGCGCGTCGGCTCGTGAACGAGGGCGAGAGCCTGCGCTGGGACGCGCTGCGCGAGCGGATCGCGGGCGCCACCGGTTGGGGCGACGCAGCGCGCGGCCTGCTCCCGATCGGGCAGGAGGTCGTCTTCGCCGAGGCCTGGCGGCGCCGCCACGGCAGCCTGCGCGGCATCCTGTCGGCCTTCGACGAAGCGCTGGCGTCCCAGGCGGCGCTGTCGCGGGCGCATCCGGCGCTGCAACAGGGCAGCCCGATGGCGGGCGCGCTCGGAACACGCTATCCGATCGTGCAGGGGCCGATGACGAGGGTGTCGGACACGGCCGAGTTCGCGCTCGCGGTCGCCGAGGCCGGCGCGTTGCCGATGATCGCGTTCGCGCTGCTCGAGGGCCAGGCGCTGCAGCGCTTGCTGGAACGCACCGAGGCGCTGCTCGCGGAGCGGCAATGGGGCATCGGGCTGCTCGGCTTCGCGCCGCAGACCTTGCTGGACGAGCAGCTGAGGGTCGCGTCGCGCTTTCGCCCTGCCTACGCGATCATCGCCGGCGGCCGGCCGGACCAGGCGGCGCAGCTCGAGCACTCCGGCGTGCGGACCTTCCTGCACGTGCCGTCGGCCAAGCTGATCCCGGGCTTCCTGGCCGAAGGGGCGCGTCGCTTCATTTTCGAAGGCCGCGAGTGCGGAGGTCATATCGGGCCGCTGTCGAGCTTCGTGCTTTGGAGCACGATGGTCGACACCCTTGGCGACGAGATCGCCGCCGGCAAGGTCGAAGCCGACAAGCTCGAGCTGCTGTTCGCCGGCGGCGTGCACGATGCCGTCTCGTCGGCGATGCTGCAGGTGATGGTCGCGCCGCTGGCCGCGGCCGGCGCGCGCGTCGGCGTGCTGATGGGCAGCGCCTACCTCTTCACGCACGAGATCGTGGCCAGCGGCGCCATCGTCGAGCCGTTCCAGCGCGAGGTGATCGCCTGCGAGCACACGGTCAACCTGGAGTCCGGCCCCGGCCATGCGAGCCGCTGCGCCTACACGCCGTTCGCCGCCGAGTTCTTCCGCGAGCGGGCCCGCCTCAAGCGCGACGGCGTGCCTGCCGACGAGAGCCGGCGCGTGCTCGACGACCTCATCCTCGGCCGCCTGCGCATCGCCAGCAAGGGCTGCAAGCGCGAGGGCCTGAACGCGCCGCTGCGCGCGCTGGACGAGGCGCAGCAGCGCGCCGAGGGCATGTACATGCTCGGCCAGGTCGCGACGCTGCGCGACCGCGTGATCGACATCGCGACGCTGCACGCCGAGGTCACCGACGGTGCCGCGGCGCGTCTGGCGCGCGACGAGGTCGTCGAGGCGGCGGCGCAGGCTGCCGGCGGCGATCCGGCCGACATCGCCATCATCGGCATCGCCTGCGTCCTGCCCAAGGCAGCCGATGCCCGCGCGTTCTGGGACAACATCCTCGCGCGTGTCGACGCGATCACCGAGATCCCGCCGCACCGTTGGGACTGGAGGCTGTACTTCGACCCCGATCGCCAGGCACGCGACCGGATCTACGGCAAGTGGGGCGGCTTCCTCGACGACATGGCGTTCGACCCCACGCGCTTCGGGCTGCCGCCGAAGTCGGTGCAGGCGATCGACCCGATGCAGCTGATGGGGCTCGAGGTCGCGCGCCGCACGCTCGAGGATGCAGGCTACGACCAGCGTCCGTTCGACCGCGAGCGCGCGTCGGTGATCGTCGGTGCCAGCGGCGGGGCGGGCGACTTCGGCCTGCAGTACGGCCTGCGCTCCGAGCTGCCGCGCTTTGCCGGCAGCCTGCCGGCGGAGGTCGCGGCGCGGCTGCCGGAGTGGACCGAGGATTCGTTTGCCGGCATCCTGCCGAATGTCGTTGCCGGCCGCATCGCCAACCGGCTGAACTTCGGCGGCATCAACCTGGCCGTCGATGCCGCCTGCGCGTCGTCGCTGGCGGCGGTCTACCAGGGCGTCGCGGAGCTGACCGCCGGGCGCAGCGACTTCGTCGTCGCCGGCGGCGTCGACACCGTGCAGGGGCCGTTCGGCTACCTTTGCTTCAGCAAGACCCAGGCGCTGTCGCCGCGCGGGCGTTGCTCGACCTTCGACGCCGAGGGTGACGGCATCGTGATCAGCGAGGGTATCGCGATGGTCGCCCTCAAGCGCCTTGCCGACGCCGAGCGCGACGGCGACCGCATCTACGCCGTGATCAAGGGCGTGGGGGCGAGCAGCGACGGCAGGGCCAAGGGCCTGACCGCGCCCTTGCCTGCGGGGCAGCTGCGCGCGATGCGGCGCGCCTACGAGATGGCGGGTTTCGGCGCCGCCACGGTCGGGCTGTTCGAAGCGCATGGCACCGGCACCGTCGCCGGCGACACCGCCGAGCTCGAGAGCACGACGCGGCTGATCCGCGAGCAAGGCGCCGGGCCGCGCCAGGCCGTGATCGGCTCGGTCAAGACGAATATCGGCCATACCAAGGCCTGTGCCGGGATCGCCGGCCTGGTCAAGGCGGCGCTGGCGCTGCACCACCAGGTGCTTCCCCCGCATCGCAACGTGCAAACGCCGAACGCCGTGCTCGCCGACCCGGACGCGCCGCTGTACCTGCTCGATGCGCCCATGCCCTGGCTGGCCGGCGACATCCCGCGCCGGGCGGCATGCAGCGCCTTCGGTTTCGGCGGCACCAACTTCCACGTCGTGATGGAGGAGTATGCGGGTGAGTACCGCCCCTGGCTGCGCGCCCCGGCCGCCGAACGGTGCAGCGCCGAGCTGCTGGCCTTCGCCGAGGAGGACGCGCCGGCGCTCGCCACACGTCTCGAGTCGCTGGCCGCGGCCTTGGCCGGGCTGCAGGCGGTCGAGCTGCGCGACCTGGGGGCCAGCCTGGCCGCAAGCTGGCAGCCGTCGCGCAGCGTGGCCGCCATCGTCGCGCGTGACCTCGATGACCTCGGCAGCAAGCTGGCCGCCGCGGCGGCGCGGCTGCGCGGCGGTGAGCGGCCCTTGCCGCCCGGTGTCTGGCTGGGCGACGCGACTGCGCCGGCGGGCCGGATCGCGGTGCTGTTCCCGGGCCAGGGTTCGCAGTACCCCGGCATGGCGCGCGAGGCGGCGCTGCACTTCGACGAGGTACGCGACGCACTCGAAGAGGCCGATCGCGTGCTCGCGCCGGCGCTGGCGGAGCGCTTCGGCCCGGGCAGCCGGCTCAGCGCCTTCGTCTACCCGCGCGGAGCCTACGACGAGGCGACGCAGGCGCAGGCGCGCCAGCGCCTGACGAGCACCGATGTCGCACAGCCGGCGCTCGGCGCCGTCGAGGTCGGACTGTGGCGACTGATGGCCTCGCTCGGGCTGAAGCCGGACATGCTGGCAGGCCACAGCTATGGCGAATTCGTCGCCTTGCACGCCGCCGGCGCGATCGGCTTCGACGCCCTGATGCAGCTGTCGGCCGCGCGTGGCCGCTTCATCGTCGACGCTGCGCGCGCGCGCGGCGCCGAGCTCGGCACGATGGTCGCGGTGAGTGCCACGCGCAAGGTGGTCGAGGACGCGATCGCCGACATCGACGGCGTCATCATCGCCAACCACAACGCACCGGCGCAATGCATCCTGTCGGGCTCGCACGACGCGGTGCGGGCGGCGTCGGCGCGGCTCGAACGCGACGGCGTCGAGCTCAGCGCGATCCCGGTCGCGGCGGCATTCCACTCGGCGCTCGTGCGGCCGGCGCAGGAGCCGCTGGCGGCGCTGATCGACGCCACACCGTGGGCGCCCCAGGGGCTTCCCGTCTACTCGAACACCACGGCGCGTGCCCACGCGGCGGACCCGGCGCGGGTCAGGAAGCAGATGGCCGAGCACCTCGTCCGGCCGGTGGAGTGGGTGGCGCAGGTCGAGGCGTTGGCGGCCGACGGCGCGCGGATCTTCGTCGAGGTCGGGCCGCGACCGGTGCTGAGCCGGCTCGTCGGCCGCATCCTCGACGGCCAAGCGCATGTCGCGGTCGCGCTCGACGACGGCAGCGGTGGCCTCGCCGGGCTGCTCGGCGGCATCGCCCAGCTGCTGTGCGCTGGCGTATCGCTGGACCTGGGGCGGCTGTATGCGCGCCGCGATTGCCGCATCGGCGATGCGGGCCAGCCGTCGTCGCTGAGCCGCGCCGAACCGCTGTCGCCGCATGCCTGGATGCTCAACGGCAGCGGCGCGCGTCGAGCCAGCGCGCCGATGCGCCAGATCGGCGTCACGCTCGAGCAGGCGCAGGCGGCGTCGGCGCCGACACCAGCGCCGACACCAGCGCCGGCGGCGCTCGGCGAGTCGTCGACGCTGACGGCCGCGCCTTCCGTGCCGCGGGTGCCGCACCGTCCCGCATTTGTCCCACCCCCCCGAACGACAGGCCGACCCATGGATGATCGACGACCACCGCCCGGACCGACGGACCCGTCCGTCATGGCCGAGTATTTCGCGACGATGCGCCAGTTCCTGGAGACCCAGGAGCGCGTGATGGACGCCTTTCTCGCTGGCGCCGGCACCGTGGCACGCCCATCGCTGCGGCTGTCGCGTTCGATCGCGAGCGCACTGCCGCGCGTGACCGAGCTGCCCCTGCCCGCGCCGATGGCGTCGGTGACCGTGCAGGCGCCGCCCGACGCCGTGCCGCGCGCCGAGCCGACGCCGGTCGCGGCGAGGGCGCTCGCGCCCGCGCCGACGGCGTCAGCCGCGCCGATGCCGGCGGCCACCGGGTCGCCGGGGCCGCAGCCGGCGCCGGTGGCCACCAGCGCGGCGGCGCCGGCGGCCACCGCAGCGGCGGCGGCGGGTGACGGGCTGACACGCGCCAGTCTGCTCGAATTGCTGCTGGGTATCGTCGAGGAGAAGACGGGCTATCCGCGCGACATGGTCGGTGTCGACCAGAACCTGGAGGCCGATCTGGGGATCGACTCGATCAAGCGCATCGAGGTCGTCGGCGAGCTGCTGCAACAGCTGCCCGCGGCGCATCGAGACGCCTTGACCGCGCAGCGCAGCAAGCTCAATACGCAGCCTACCCTGGGCGGCATGCTCGATCTGGTGGCCTCGGTTCAGCTGGGAGGCGCGGTCGCCGTCCCTTTTGAATCGGCCGGGGGGGACTCAGCGGTCGATGGCGCTGCCGGCGCCGTCGGCCACCCGCCCCGGCAGATCATGACCGGCGTGGCCGAGCCGATCCCGGCCGACGCAGGCCGGACCCTGGAGCACGGCCGCTTCGTGCTGACGCGCGACGCCACGGGCGTGGCCGACGCGCTGGCGGGGCTGCTGCGCGAACGCGGCGTCGAGGTGGCGACGGTCGATGCCGATCTCGGCGACGAGGCGGCGCTGCGGCACTGGATCGCCGAGATCGGGGACGCCCCGGTGGCCGGCGTGCTGCACCTGGCGGCGCTCGGCACGCCGCCGCTCGGCGAGGATCCGGCGGCTTGGCGCGATGCGCTGCGGCGCAACGAGAAATCGCTGTTCGTGCTGCTGAACGGGCTCGACGCGCGTCTCGTCGAGCGTGGCCAGGTGCTGGCGGCGAGCGACCTGGGCGGCTGCTTTGGCCGCGACGGCCGCGCCCGGCGCGGGCTGCGGCTGCTCGGCGGCGCCGTCGGCGCGCTGAAGTCCTATCTCGAGGAGCGGCCGGCACTGCGCGTCAAGGCGGTCGACCTCGACCCGGACTGCGCGGCAGACGCGCAGGCCACGCAGCTGCTGGCCGAGATCGAGCTCGACGGTGGGCGGCAGGAGGTCGGCTACCCGGCTGGTATTCGCACCACCTTCCGCACCGTGGCGGCGCCACTGCAGGCCGACCCGGCGCGCAGCGCGGCGCTGCAGGACCTGGTCGTGCTGGCCACCGGCGGGGCGCGTGGCATCACCGCCGAGGTGCTGCGCGAGCTGGCCGCGCCGGGACGGACGCTGGTGCTGACCGGACGCAGCGCGCTGGTCGAGAACGAGAGCACCGAAACCGCGGCGCTGCCCGATGCCGCGGCGCTGCGCCAGCACTTCGTCGCCCAGGTCCGCGCCGGCACGCTGCAGGCGACACCCGGCGAAATCCAGCGCCGGGTGCAGCTCGCGCTCGCGCAACGCGAGATGCGCGCGAACATCGCCGACCTGAGGCGCGCCGGGGCGCGGGTCGAGTATCACGCGGTCGACGTCACCGATGCCGACGCGGTCGGCGCGCTGATGGCCGAGCTGGTCCGCCGCCACGGCGGTGTCGACGGCATCGTCCACGGCGCCGGCGTGATCGAGGACAAGCGGCTGGCGGACAAGACGGGCGACTCCTGGTCGCGCGTCGTCGACACCAAGGTGCTGGGCCTGCTCGCGCTGGCGCGCCATGTCGACGCGGCCAGGCTGCGTTTCCTCACCGTCTTCAGCTCGGTGGCCGGGCGCTACGGCAACAGCGGCCAGTCCGACTACGCGACCGCGAACGAATTGATGAACCGGCTGTGCGCCCAGCTGCAGGCGCAATGGGGCGAGCGGGTCGTCGTCTCGGCGCTGTGCTGGGGCCCGTGGGGGCCGACGACGCACGGCGCCGGCATGGTCACCCCCGAGGTCGAGGCCAAGTTCGCGGCCAAGGGCGTGCGCCTGGTCTCGGCGGCGCTCGGCCGGCAGCTGTTCCGCGCCGAGATCGGGCGCGCCGGCGCAGCGCCGGTCGAGGTCGTCTGCGGCGAAGCCGACTGGGAGCGCCACGAGGCGGCGCGCGCCGTCGTTCGCCGCGCGCCGGCGCTGGCGCCGCTGCTGGGCGCGAGCAGCCCCGAGGCCTGGCCGACCGGCGAGCGCATCGTGCCGCTGCGGCTCGACCCGGCGCGCCACCTCTACCTGCAGGAGCACGCGCTGGACGGCCGCTACGTGCTGCCGGCCGCGGCGGCGCTGGAGATCTTCGCCGAGGCCGCGGCCGCGCTGTGGCCGGGCTGGAAGGTGACCGAGGTGCGCGAGCACCGGCTGATGAAGGGGGTCGAGCTCGGCCCCGAGGGGCGCGAGCTGCGTGTCGTGCTCAGGGCGCCACCGTATGGCAGCAGCGAGGGCTTCGAGGTCCACGCCGAGCTGCAAAGTGCGCTTGGCGCCGGGCGCTGGCTGACCCACTATCGCGCCGTCGTGCGCCTGGCGGCGCAGCTGCCGGACCCGGTGCCGATGCCGCGCCGGCGCCACGCCGAGCAGCAGCTGACGCTGGCCAAGGCGTATGGCGAATGGCTGTTCCACGGGCCGCGGCTGCAGGTCATCGATGCGATCGACGGGCTGTCGGCGGCCGGCGCCGCGGCCCGGGTCAGCGCGACCGAGCCGTCGCGCTGGCTGGCGAACGAGCCCGACGGCAGTTCCTGGGTGTTCGACCCCGCACTGCTGGACGCGGCGGCGCAGATGGCCTGGTTGTGGGCACGCAGCCAGCGCGACGAATCCGCGCTGCCGGCACGCTTCGGCCGCGTCGTTCGCTACCGCGAGCGGCTGCCGCGGCGCCTGCACTTGGAGTACCAGCGGCTCGACGCGGACGATCCGGCGCTGGTGCGCGGCCATGTGACCTTCTTCGACGAGGCCGGCGAGCCGGTGCTGGCGGTGGAAGAGCTGGACAGCATCGCCAGCGCCGCGCTGAACCGGCTCGGCGGCACGGCGCGCGTGGCCGCGGGGGCATCGTCGTGAGCGAGCCGGTCGCGATCATCGGCATGGCCTGCCGTTTCGCGCAGGCGGGCGATCTGCGCCGCTTCTGGAACAACATCCTCGGTGGCGTCGACGCCATCGGCGAGCCGGTGCCGAACTGGGACGCGCAGCGCTACCTCGACGCCGGCCGCATCGCGACCTGCCATGGCGGCTACCTGCGCGAGCTGTACCGCTTCGACCCGCGCGAGTTCGGCATCATGCCGAACTCGATCGACGGTGGCGAGCCGGACCAGTTCCTCGCCCTCGCGGTGGCGGCCGAGGCGCTGGCCAATGCCGGCTACCTCGGGCCGCACGCCGACCATGCGCGCACCGGCATCATCCTCGGCCACAGCACCTACCTGCACCGCGGGCAGGTGACGGTGATCCAGACCGACATCGTCATCGACCAGACGCTGGAGCTGCTGCGGGTGCTGATGCCGGAGCTGACCCCGGCGCAGGCGGCGTCGATGCGCGCGCTGCTGGCACGCAAGCTGCCGCCGATGAACGCCGACACCGCGCCCGGTCTGGTGCCGAACGTGATGACGGGCCGGATCGCCAACCGGCTCGACCTGAAGGGCCCGAACTACCTCGTCGACGCCGCCTGCTCGTCGTCACTGCTGGCGGTCGGCGCGGCGATCGACGAGCTGCGCGCCGGCCGCAGCCGCATGATGCTGGCCGGCGGCGTCAACGCCTCGCTGCCGGCCGACGTCACGACCATCTTCACCCAGCTCGGCGCGCTCAGCCGGCGCGGCAAGCTGCGCCCGTTCGAGTCCGGCAGCGACGGCACGCTGCTCGGCGAGGGGCTGGGCGTGATCGTGCTGAAGCGGCTCGACGATGCGCTGGCCGACGGCGACCGCGTGTATGCCGTGCTGCGTGCCATCGGACAGTCCAGCGACGGGCGCGGCACCGGCCTGCTGGCGCCCAGCCTGGAGGGGGAGACGCTGGCGATCCGGCGCGCCTACGAGTCCTGCGGCGTCGACCCCGCCAGCGTCGGCCTCGTCGAGGCCCATGGCACCGGCATCCCGCTGGGCGACCGCACCGAGATCGCGGCGCTGATGGCCGTCTTCGGCGCGCGCGAGGCGCCGGTCGGCACCAAGGCACTCGGGTCGGTCAAGTCGATGATCAGCCACTGCATCCCCGCCGCCGGCGTGGCCGGGATCATCAAGACCGCGCTCGCGCTGCACCATCGCACGCTGCCGCCGACCTTGTGCGACGAGGTCAACCCCGAGCTCGGCATCGAGCGCACGCCGTTCTACGTCAACACGCGCAGCGCGCCCTGGGTGGCGCGGCCGGGCGCGCTGCGCCGCGCCGGCGTCGATGCCTTCGGCTTCGGTGGCACCAACTCGCACGCGGTGCTGGAGCAGGCGCCGCCGCAGGCGCGCCGACCGGCGCTGCTGACCGAATGGCCGGCCGAACTGTGCGTGGTCTCGGCCGCGACGCAGCCCGAGCTCGTCGCGGCGCTGCAACGGCTGAAGACAGCATTGGCGCGCAACCCGGCGTGGCGGCTGGCCGAGGTGGCGGCGGCGCTGGCGCGCGCCGATCGCGCCGAGCTGCACCGGCTGGCGATCGTCGCCAAGGATATCGCCGGGTTGGCCAAGGGCCTGGATCAGGCGCTGGCGCGTCTGGGCGAGACACCGTTCGAGCCGGCCTGGACCGCACGCGGCGGCGTGCACTACGCCGGGGTGCGCGAGGGCGGCAAGCTCGCCTTCCTGTTCCCGGGCGAGGGCTCGCAGTATCCGGAGATGTTCGCCGACCTCGCGCTGTGCTTCGAGCCGGTGCAGCAGTGGCTGGACTTCTGGCACGGGCTGTACGGGCTGCCCGAAGGCCGGACGCGCACCGACATCGTCTTCCCCAGCGCCGAGGTCGGCGCCGCGCGCCGGCGCGAGCTCGAGCAGCGCATGCACGACATGGACGTCGGGTCGGAGTCGGTGTTCATCGGCGGCATGGCGATGCACGAGCTGCTGGCGGCGCTCGGGGTCGAGCCCGACGCCATGCTCGGCCACAGTTCGGGTGAGTCGGCCGCGCTCGGCGCCTCGGGTGCGAACCCGGCGACCACGGCCGCCGGGCGCGCGTCCTGCATCGCCAGGCACTACGCGGTCTACGAGCAGCTGCTGGCCGACGACCGCATCCCGGTCGGGGCGCTGCTCGCGGTCGGCGCGCTGCCGACCGATGCCGTCGAGGCGGAGCTGGCGGCGGTGCCCGAGGTCGTGGTGGCGATGGACAACTGCGCCAACCAGATGGTCCTGTACGGTCCGCCGGCGCGCATCGCCGAGGTCCAGCAGCGCCTGACCTCGCTCGGCGCGATCTGCATGACGCCACCCTTCGACCGCGGCTACCACACGCCGGCCTTCGCGGCCGCGGCCGAGGCCTTCCGGCGCTACTACGACGACGTGCAGCTCGGGCTGCCGCGGGTGACGATGTACTCCTGCGCGACGGCCGCGCCCTTCCCCGATACCCCGCAGGCGGTGCGCGAGCTGGCGGCGGCACAGTGGTCGTCCAAGGTGCGGTTCCGCGAGACGATCCTGCGCATGCACGACGATGGCGTGCGGCTGTTCGTCGAGGTCGGCCCGTCGGCCAAGCTGACCGCCTTCGTCGGCGACATCCTGGTCGACCGCGAGCATGGTGCCGTGGCGACCAACGTGCGCCGGCGCGGTGGCGTCGAGCAGCTGCTGGCGGCGCTCGCCCAGCTCTGGATCGCGGGCCATGGGCCGGTGCTGGAGCGCCTGTTCGCGCCGCGCGCGATCGAGGCGATCGACCTCGATGGCACGCCGGCGGCGCTGCGCGGGGTGGTGCTGGACAATACGCTGCCGGTGATCCGGCTGTCCGACGACGAGCGTGCGGCGCTGCGTGCGCTGGCGGTGCCCCCAGCCGACCTCACAGACCGCCCCGCGCGGCCGGTCGACGCCGAGGTGACGGCGCCCGCGCCGCTGGCCGACGATCGTGCGCGGGTGATGGCCGGCTACTTCGAGCTCATGCGCGGATTTCTCGACCAGCAGCGGCTGCTGGTCGAGTCGATCGGCCCGGCGGCCGTCGCGGGGGCGCACGACACGGGCGAGGCAGAGGCCGCCGCGCCGCACGCGGACGATGCGCTGACGCCCTTGATCGACCGCGTGCTCGCGCACGAGGCCGATCATCTCGTCGCGCGCTGCCGGGTCTCGCTGAACGACGACGCCTTCATCCGCGACCACGTCATGTCGGGCCCGGTGTCGCAGGCCGATCCGTCGCTGTCCGGCCTGTCGTGCGTGCCGTTCGCGGTCAGCCTGGAGCTGATGGCCGAAGCCTGCGCGCTGCTCGCCGGCCGTGCCGATCCGAAGGTGATCGAGAATGTCCAGGCCTTCGACTGGGCGGCGCTGGACGACGGCGAGCTCGAGCTCGACGTGCGGGCCGACCTGGTCGACCGCGCGAGCGGACGTTATCGCGCGCGCGTGACCACCGCGCGCGGCCCGGTGCTGGCGGCCGAGTTCCTGTTCGACGCCGGCTGGACGCTGCCACCCGTCGAGCCGCTGCCGCAGCCGCGCGAGTCCTGCCTCAACGCACCCTACCTGTATGCGACCGGGATGTTCCACGGCCCGGTCTTCCAGAGCATGTCCTGGGTCCAGGCCTGGGACCACGCCGGCATCGACGTCGAACTGTCCGGGGTCTCGCTGGACGGATTCGTGACCCCCGGGCATCGATCGCGGCTGGTGCTCAACCCGGTGCTGCTGGATGCCATGGGCCAGCTCGTCGCATGCTGGCTGGTGCAGTATGTCGGCACCGAGTTCCATGCCTTCCCGTCGACCATCGCGAGGCTCGAGCTGCACGAGGCCTGCCCGCAGGAGCGCGCGGGCATCGTGATGCGCATGCGCCAGCAGCCGGACGACCCGTCGTCGACCGACCTCGGCGCCGCGCGCCACTGGCGCTTCGACTGCGTCGACGGGGCGGGCCGCGTGCTGATGCGTGGTGACCGGCTCGTCAACCTGTTCTTCCGCGTCCCGCGTGCGTACCATGAGGTGCGCACCGACCCGCTGCAGGGCTGGTTCGGCGACGCGCTGGTCGAGCAGGACGGGCTGTTGCTGTGGCAGTTCCCGCTGCCGGCCGAGGACTTCCTCGCCCAGTCGGGCGCGATCTGCCTGCGCATCATGGCGCACGCGTTGCTGTCGCGCGCCGAGCGCGAGGTCTGGCGCACGCTGGACGGGCCGCTGCGGCGGCGGCGCGAGTGGCTGTTCGGCCGCGCCGCGATCAAGGAGGCGGTGCGGGCCTGGATCCACGACCGCAGCGGCCACCTGCTGTACCCGAGCGACATCGAGGTCGGGCACGATGCGCTTGGCGCGCCGTCGGTCGGCGGCTGGTGGGCTGGGAGCCTGGTGATGCCGCCAGCGGTCTCGCTGTCGCACGACCAGGCGCGCTGCGTGGTCGCGGTCGCCCCGGCGGGGCAGCGCGTCGGCGTCGATGCCGAGCATCTGGCGCGCCCGCTGGACTCCGAGCTGCTGGTCCAGGCCTTCACGCCGGCCGAGCAGGCATGGCTGCAGGGCCTGCAAGGCGGCGAACTGCGCGATCGGCAGCTGCGCATCTGGTGCGCCAAGGAGGCGGCGGCCAAGTGCCTCGGGCTGGGGCTGCAGGGCCGGCCCTGGGATTGGCAGGTCGTGCCGGCCGCGAGCAGCTTTCACTCCGCGACCGTGACGCACGGAGGCGATGCGGTCGACCTGAGCTGGCTGGTCGCGGACGGCATCCTGATCGCCCTGGCCGCTGACCTCGTCGCCGCGCATGACGCGGTCACCCCCGCATGAAGGATCGACCCATGACTGTCAAGACGCTCTTCATCGGCCTGGACGGGGCGACCTTCACCGTCCTCGACGAGCTGACGCGCCCGCAAGGCGATACCCCGGCGGTGATGCCGTTTCTCGGCCGCATCTATGCCGAGGGGGTGCGCGCCAAGCTCCGCTCGACGCCCAACCCGCTGACGCCGCCGGCCTGGGTATCGCTGATGACCGGGCGCGGCCCCGGGCACCACGGCGTGTACGACTTCGTGCGCGCCGAGGAGCGCGGCGACCAGGTGTTCATGACGCTGTACGACGCGCGCGACTGCCGCGTCGAGACGATCTGGTCGATCGCCAGTCGGCAGGGCCGGCGGATCGCGGCGCTGAACTTCCCCTTCACCGCGCCGCCGCCGCGCAGCCTCGACGGCTTCGTCCTGCCCGGGTTCGTCCCGTGGAAGCACCTGCGTCGCAACACCCACCCGGCCGACCTGTACGACCGCCTCAAGCAGATCCCGGGCTTCAAGGCGCAGGAGCTGGCCTGGGACTTCGACCAGGAGCAGCAGGCCGGCAACGAGCTGAGCGACCACGACCGCGAGCAGTGGATCCGCTACCACCTGCCGCGCGAGATGCAGTGGTTCCGGGTCGCCGAATACCTGATGGCCGAGGAGGCACCCGAGCTGATGGCGGTGCTCTTCGACGGTGTCGACAAGCTGCAGCACCAGGCCTGGCAGTATCTGGATCCGGCGGTCGACCACGCGGCGATGGGCGACTTCCACCGGCGCATGCGGGCGCTGTCGCTGAGCTACTTCGCGCAGCTCGACGGCTTCATCGAGCGGCTGGTGACCGCCGCCGGGCCCGAGGTGCAGGTCTTCCTGGCCTCCGATCACGGCTTCACCGCCTCGCACGAGATCGTGCGCATCAACGCCTTCCTGGCCGAGAAGGGCTACGTCGGCTTCAAGCCGATGCCCGAAGGGCAGGCCGGGCACAACGTCGCCAAGAGCTATTTCGCCTACCTGGACTGGAGCAGGACCACGGCCTATTGCCGCACGCCGTCGTGCAACGGGATCACGATCCGCGTCCGGCGGTCGCCCGGGGACAGCGGCATCGACCCGGCGGACTACGAGCGTTTCCGGGACCGGCTGATGCGCGACCTCGAGGATCTGGTCGATCCGGCGTCCGGCGAGCGAATCGTCACCGAGATCCACAAGCGCGAGGATGTCTTCCCGGGCAGCGCGATGGGCGACGCGCCCGACCTTCAGCTCGTGCTGCGCGACTTCGGGTTCGTGTCGGTGCGCAACATCCTGCCGATCGTGCAGCAGCGCAACTACATCGTCGGCACGCACCACCCCGACGGCGTGCTGATGGCCTGCGGCCCGGGCATCGAAAAGGGCAAGATGCTGGGCCGGCGTCAGATCACCGACGTCGCCTCGACGCTGCTGTACAGCCTGGGGCTGGAAGTGCCCTCGGACTTCGAGGGCGTGGTGCCGGCCAACATGTTCACGCCCGCGCAGCGCCAGGCGCACCCGATCCGCATCGGCGCGGCGACGCGCCGCCGCGACACCGGCGCGACCGAAGCGATGGACGACGAGGAGAAGCAGCGCATCATGCAGCAGCTGCAGATGCTCGGCTACGTGGAGTGAGCCCGATGCCGATGGTCCGCGTCAACGGAGTCGAGCTGAACGTCCTGCAACTCGACGAAGGCGACGGTGCCGCGCGCGAGGACCTGGTCATGGTCCACGGCCTGGCGACCAACATGGCGTTCTGGTACTTCAAGTACGCCGTGCCGCTGTCGCGGCGCTTTCGCATCACGCTCTACGACCTGCGCGGCCACGGGCGCTCCGAGATGCCGGCCAGCGGGTATGCGCCCGAGGTGCTGGGGCGCGACCTGGCGGCGCTGCTCGACCATCTGGGGATCGAAAAGGCGCACCTGATGGCGCACAGCTTCGGCGGCGTCGTCGCGCTCAACTTTGCCTGCGCCCAGCCGCAGCGCGTGCGCAGCCTGGTGCTCGCCGACAGCCACTTCTCGGCCGGGCGCAGCGTGCACGCGCGGGCGCAGTGGGCGTTCGGCCGGCGTGTGCAGCCGGTCCTGGACCGGTATGGGCTGGACCTGGATACGCAGGATCCTTACTTCGGCCCGCGCCTGCTGCTGCGCGTGGCCGAATGGCAGATCAACGGCTTCGAGATCCCGCGCGAACTCGGCGACCTGGTCAGCCCGCTGCTCGGCAGGACCGGCAAGCGCACCGCGGGCGAATTCCTCAGGCTGATGAGGACGACCTCGGCCGAGCGCGAGATGACGGCCGACGACGGCCTGACGCTCGACCGCCTGCGCGCGCTGCGCTTTCCGATCGTCGCGATGTACGGCGACAATTCACCGGCCCGGCTGTCGGGATCGGAGTTGCTGGAGATCTGGCCGCACGCGATCTTCCGTCGCGTCCGCGACGCCGGGCATTTCTTTCCCACCGTCCGGCCGCAGCAGGTCCTGGCCGACTGCCTGCGTTTCTGGGACGGCGAGCTCGACCATGCGCACCGCCGGCAGCGCGCCGGCGAATCCGGACGCGCCTGGTTCCGCAGCGACCGCGTCTTCCCGAGCGAAGGGGGCTGGTACTACACGACGCGCAGCGAGCAGCGCGTGGGCCCGTTCGCCAGCCGCGAGGCGGCGGCGCAGCGCCTGCAGGGTTTCCTGGCCGAGGTCGCGAGCTGATGCTGCGGGCGAACCGGCTCGGTATCGATCCGGGGCTGAACAAGGAGCACTTCAGGCTCGTCGCCTACGGGGGCTTCGGCGACGGCCACAACTCGTATGCGCACTCCATGGCGTGGTGGAACGGCAGGCTCTACGTCAGCACCATCCGCGGCATGTTTTCCCTGCTTCGCAAGCGCCAGGCCGGCAGCGTCGGGCTGGACGTCTGGCCGGTCGAGGGACCGGTCGATCCGTTCGAGCTCGACCTGTG
Organism: Burkholderiales bacterium; assembly: GCA_016191995.1. GTDB lineage: Bacteria > Pseudomonadota > Gammaproteobacteria > Burkholderiales > Burkholderiaceae_C > Rubrivivax. The sequence goes on from JACPVA010000133.1 coordinate 62,683, forward strand.
TGCCGAGATCTGGGCCTACGACCCGCGGATCGACCGCTGGGAGCGCGCGCTGAAGGCGCCGATGATCGAAGGCACGGGCGGCCTGCGCATCCCGCGCGAGGTCAGCTACCGCGCGATGACGACGCACAGCGAGGGCGCGGGCCGTGACCCCGTGCTGTACGCGTGCACCTGGTCGCCGGCGCGCGGGCCGGGTCCGATCGTGCTGCGCAGCGAGGACGGTGTCCGGTTCGAACCGACCTGCGAACCGGGTCTCGTCGGGCTGCCGGTGACGACGATCCGCTCGCTGACCTCGTTCAAGGGGCGTCTGTTCACGACACCCACCGGCAGCCGCGGCGGAAACCAGAATATCTCCGGTCATGTCGTGATCTACGAGAGCCGTGAACCTCAGGCGGGGCAGTGGGAGCCGGTGTGCGACTTCGCGTTCGGCGACCTGAGCAACAAGTCGATCCACGAGCTGTGCGGCTGGGGCGACCATCTCTACGCGGGCACGCTGAACCATGGCGGCTTCCAGCTCTGGCGCAGCCGCTGCGAAGGCGAGCCCCCCTACGAGTGGGAAAAGGTGCTCGAGCGCGGTGCCTGGCGCGGCAAGGAGAACCAGGGTGTGCTGTCGATGGCCGTGTTCAGGAATGCGCTCTATGTCGGCAGCGGGATCCAGGGCGGCGGCATCGACAAGCTCAACGGCATCGGGCCGGCGGCGGCCGAGTTGCTTCGCGTCAACGAAGATCTGAGCTGGGACCTCATCGTCGGCGAACCGCGCGAGACGCCGGACGGCTTCAAGGCGCCGCTGTCCGGGCGCCACGCCGGCTTCGACTCGTTTTTCAACGGCTACATCTGGCGGTTGTGCGAGCACGAGGGGTGGCTCTACACGGGCACCTTCGAGTGGAGCGGCTGGCTGGGTTATGTCAAGCGCAGCCGCTGGCCGGGCGCATTCGCGAACATGATGGCGTATGTCACGCCGAAGGCCATCTTCGAGAATGGCACCGGCTTCGACATGTACCGAAGCCGCGACGGCGAGAACTGGGTCCCGGTATCGCGCAATGGGCTGGGCAATCCCTACAACATGGGGCTGCGCACCCTGGAGTCGACCCCGTTCGGCCTGTTCGTCGGTACGGCCAACCCCTGGGGGCCCAAGGTGATGCCACTGGACGGTGAACGCTACGTGTTCAATCCGCGCGGCGGTTGCGAGGTGTTTCTCGGGCGGCGTGCATGAGGCTGCGCGACCTGCTCGACCCCGAGCCGGCACCGCTGCCGCCGGGGGCCGGCATCGTTCGCGACCTGGCCTACGGCGCGGATGCCGCGCAGCAGATCGACCTCTACCGCATGCCGGGCCAGCGCCGGTCTCCCGTGGTCGCCTTCGTCCATGGCGGCGGTTGGCAACGTGGCGACAAGGCGATGGCGCGCATCGTCGGCTGCAAGGCGCGGCACTGGCTCGCGCGCGGCTGGACGCTGGCGATGGTCAACTACCGCCTGCTGCCGGGCACCGACGTGCTCGGGCAGGCCGACGACGTCGCGGGCGCGCTGGCGTTCCTGCAGCGCGAGGCGACCGCGCTGGGGCTGGAGCGCGACCGTATCGCGCTGGTGGGGCACTCCGCGGGCGCGCATCTGGCGGCGCTGGTCGTATCGAGCGTCGAGCGCTCGGCCGCTTCCGGCCTGCAGCCCTGGCGCTCGACGGTGATCATCGATACCGCGATGCTCGACGTCGTGGCGGTGATGAGGCGTCCGCACTTCGCGTTCTACGACCCCGTATTCGGCGCCGATCCTGCCCTCTGGCGCGCGGCGTCGCCGATCGACGCGCTGAAGCGCGCGCCGTTGACGCCGTTGCTGGTCGTGGTTTCGGCGTTCCGAGGCGATGCCCGTCACGCGGCCGAGGCCTTCGTGCGGCGCGCGGTCGAGCGCGGCGGACGCGCGCGCGTTCTGGCCGTGCCGCTGGGTCACATGGCACTGAACCAGGCGCTCGGCCGCAACGCCGCCTACACGGGCGCGGTCGATCGCTTCCTCGAGGATCCCGAACGGGCGACCGGCCGTGAGGCTGCCGCGCCGGCAGCCTCCTTGGACGCTGGCGGCCCGGCAGCCTCCTAGAATGCAGCAAGTCGATTCCAGCAGGAGCGCCGTGCATGTCTGCCGCCAGCAAGGCCACGTCGGCCAGCCATGAGGCCGTTACCGGGCATGCGCCGCGCGTGCTGAAGAAGTACCCGAACCGCCGCCTGTACGACACCCGCAGCAGCAGCTACATCACGCTGGCCGACGTCAAGCAGATGGTGCTCGCCGGCGAGGACTTCGAGGTGCGCGACGCCAAGAGCGGCGAGGACCTGACGCGCAGCATCCTGCTGCAGATCATCCTCGAGGAGGAGTCGGGCGGGGTGCCGATCTTCTCCAGCTCGATGCTGTCCAACATCATCCGCTTCTACGGCCATGCGATGCAGGGGCTGATGGGGTCGATGCTGGAGCGCAACCTGCAGGCCTTCGCCGAGATGCAGCAGCAGCTCGTGCAGGGGCAGGCGCCGCTGGTGCAGGGGCTGATGGGGACCTACCTCGAGCAGTCGCGCGCGATGTTCGAGACGATGCAGCAGCAGATGGCGCAGGCGGGCGCGATCTTCCCCGGGTTCACGCCGCCGAAGAAGGATCGCTAGCCGCTTCTCGGCCGGCGCGGCGCCGGCCCCTCTGTGGCGCCGGCCGGCGCCCCGCCGGCGCATCGCGGACAATCGCGCGATGCAAGACAAGGCGCCCACCATCGGCTTCGTATCGCTCGGCTGCCCGAAGGCGCTGACCGACTCCGAGCGCATCCTCACCCGGCTCGCGGCCGAGGGCTACGCGACGAGCAAGACCTACGAAGGCGCCGACCTCGTCATCGTCAACACCTGCGGCTTCATCGACGAGGCGGTCAAGGAAAGCCTGGACGCGATCGGCGAGGCACTGGCCGACAACGGCCGCGTCGTCGTCACCGGCTGCCTGGGGGTCCGGCGCGGCGAGGACGGCGGCAACCTCGTGCGCCAGGTCCACCCCAAGGTGCTCGCCGTCACCGGCCCGCAGGCGACGCAGGAAGTGATGGACGCGGTGCACGCGCACCTGCCCAGGCCGCACGACCCCTTCGTCGACCTGCTGCCGCCGGCGGGCATCAAGCTGACACCCCGGCACTACGCCTACCTCAAGATCAGCGAGGGCTGCAACCACGGCTGCACCTTCTGCATCATCCCGAGCATGCGCGGCAAGCTGGCCTCGCGCCCGGTCGGCGAGGTGCTCGACGAGGCGCGCGCGCTGTTCGAGTCCGGCGTCAAAGAACTGCTGATCGTCAGCCAGGACACCAGCGCCTACGGCGTCGACCTCGGCTACCGCACCGGCTTCTGGGACGGCCGCCCGGTCAAGACGCGGCTGCTGGACCTGTGCGAGCGCCTGGGCGATCTGGCCGACGCGCACGGCGCCTGGGTGCGGCTGCACTATGTCTACCCCTACCCGCAGGTCGACGACATCGTCCCGCTGATGGCGTCGGGACGCATCCTGCCCTACCTGGACGTGCCGTTCCAGCATGCGCACGCGGACGTGCTGCGACGCATGAAGCGCCCGGCCAGCGGCGAGCGCAACCTCGAGCGGCTGGCGCGCTGGCGCGAGCTGTGCCCCGAGATCGTCGTTCGCTCGACCTTCATCGCCGGCTTCCCCGGGGAGACCGAGGCCGAGTTCGACGCGCTGCTGGACTTCGTGCGCGAGGCGCGCATCGACCGCGCCGGCTGCTTCGCCTACTCGCCGGTGGCCGGTGCCGCCGCCAACGACCTGCCGGGCGCGCTGCCCGAGGCCGAGCGCGAGGCGCGCCGCGCGCGCTTCATGGAGGTCGCCGAGGCGGTCTCGGTGGCCAAGCTGCGCGAGCGCATCGGCGCGACGATGCAGGTGCTGGTCGACGAGGCGCAGGCGCTGGGACGGCGCGGCGGCTGGGGCCGCACTTATGCCGACGCGCCCGAGATCGACGGCCGGGTGCGGCTGCTGCCGCCGGCCAAGGCATCGACGACGCTGAAGGCGGGCGGCTTCGTGCGCGCGCACGTCGTCGCCAGCGACGGCCACGACCTGGTCGCGCAGCCGGTCTGACCGGCGCGCGCGGCAGACCCTCGAGCACCCCGAGGCCACGGTCGCCGACGCTGCGCAGCAAGCCGACGCCGCGCGGACGACCTGCCGACCGACCCCGACGACGCGAACGACCGCCATGGCCGACCACGACACGACCACGCTGATCCACCATCCCTATCGCCCGCCGGCGGGTTTCGAGGCGCCGCAGGTCGGCGTGCACAAGGCCTCGACCGTCGTCTTCCGCGACGTCGCCGCGATGCGCGCGCGCGACTGGCAGCACAAGGACGGCTACACCTACGGGCTGCACGGCACCCCAACCACCTTCACGCTCGAGGCGCGCATCGCGCACCTCGAGCATGGCCGCCACACGCTGCTCGCCCCCAGCGGGCTGGCGGCGATCGCGCTCGTCGACCTGGCGCTGCTCGGCCAGGGCGACGAGCTGCTGATCCCGTCCAATGCCTACGGCCCGGGCAAGTCGCTCGCACGCCAGCAGCTCGCGCGCTACGGCGTCGGGCACAGGCTGTACGACCCGATGGATCCGCAGTCGCTGGCCGATACGATCGGCCCGGCGACCCGGCTCGTGTGGCTCGAGGCTCCCGGGTCGGTGACGATGGAGTTTCCCGACCTGCGCGCCTTGCTCGCGGTCGCGCGCGAGCGCGGCGTGACGACGGCGCTGGACAACACCTGGGGCGCCGGAATCGCCTTCGACGGCTTCGACCTCGGCGACGGGCTGGGCGCCGACATCGTGATGCAGGCGCTGACCAAGTTCCCCTCCGGCGGCGGCGACGTGCTGATGGGATCGGTCACCACGCGCGACGACGCGCTGCACCTGAAGCTGAAGATGGCGCACATGGACCTCGGCCTGGGCGTGGGTGCGAACGACGCCGAGGCGGTGCTGCGCTCGCTGCCGAGCATCGCGCTGCGCTACCACGCGCACGACCGCAGCGCTCGCGCGCTCGCGGCCTGGCTGCAGGCGCGGCCCGAGATCGCGCGCGTGCTGCATCCGGCGCTGGAAGGCTCGCCCGGGCACGCGCACTGGCGCGCGACCTGCAGCGCCGCGGCGGGGCTGTTCTCGGTCGTCTTCGACGCCCGCCACACCCCGGCGCAGGTCGACGCCTTCGTCGACGCGCTGCGGCTGTTCCGCATCGGCTATTCGTGGGGCGGGCCGGTCAGCCTCGTCGTGCCCTACGACCTGGGATCGATGCGCAACCCGGTGCCCTACCAGGGCACGCTGGTGCGGTTCTCGATCGGGCTCGAGGCCGAGGCCGACCTGCGCGACGACCTGGCGCAGGCGCTGGCGCGCCTGGACTGACCGCAGTCGCCCGCCCGCGCTCAGCGCGCGGTGGCGGGCTTGCGCCTGGCGTTCTTCGCCTTCGCGGCGGCGGCGGACTCGGCGTCGGACCTGCCCTCGGCCTTCGCCTTCGCCGCGCGCTTGCCTTTGGCCGAGCTGGCGACCTTGGCCGTGCTGGCGGGCTTGCCGCTGGCGGACCGGGTCGATGCGGACTTGGTCGACGCCTCGCGCACCGGCACCGAGGCCGTCCGCGGCGCCGAAGTCGGCAGCATAAGGACGACCCGTGCGCCGGGCCGCAGCCGCGCCTGCGGCGAGATCTTGTTCCAGCGCGCGACCTCGCGTGCGGCGACGCGGTGCCGGCGCGCGACGCCGGCCACGGTGTCGCCCTTCGGGCCGACCTTGAACACGACGCGGCGCAGCGGCGGCAGGTCGGGCGCGAGCGCGAGCGTGCCGTGGTCGGCGATCTCCAGCGCGACGTCCTCGCCGACATCGGCGCTGCGCGGCACCAGCAGCGTCGATCCGCGCAGCACCTTCATGCGTGGCGGGATGCGGTTGATGCGGCGCAGCCCGTCCTCGCCCATGCCGGTCAGCCGCGCCGCCTCGGCCACCGTCAGCGTGCGCGGCGCGACCCATGCCGTCCAGCTCGCCAGCGCGCCGTCGTGCGCGGCAAGCTCCCGCACGAAGCGGTTGGCGGCGTCGTAGGGCAGCAGCAGCTGCGGCGTGCCGGCGGCCAGGATCAGCGGCGGCTCGAGCTGCGGGTTGTAGCGCCTGAACTCGTCCTCGCGCAGCCCGGCCATGCGCGCTGCCAGCGCGAGGTCGATATCGCGCTCGATCGGCACGGCGAGGAAAGCCGGGTGGTTTTCCAGCGGCGGCAGTGCGATGCCCCAGGCCTGCGCGTCGCGCACCAGGTCGCGCACCGCGAGCAGCTTCGGCACGTACTGCCGCGTTTCCTCGGGCATGCGCAGGCCGGCGTAGTCGCCGCCGCGGCCGTCGCGCAGGTTGCGCCGCTGCGCGCGCTGCACGCTGCCTTCGCCCCAGTTGTAAGCCGCCAGCGCGAGGTGCCAGTGGCCGAAGCGAGCGTGCAGTTTCTGCAGGTAGTCCAGCGCCGCCTCGGTCGATGCGACGACATCGCGCCGGTCGTCGCGGAACGCGTTCTGCCGCAGGTCGAAGGCGAGCCCGGTCGACGGGATGAACTGCCAGATCCCGGCCGCGCGTGCGCTCGACACCGCGCGCGGGTCGAACGCGCTCTCGATGAACGGCAGCAGCGCGAGCTCCATCGGCATGCCGCGGCGGTCGACCTCCTCGACGATGTGGAACAGGTAGCGGCCGCCGCGCTCGAACATGCGCGCGACCATCTCCGGGCGATCGGCGTAGAAGCGCCGCCAGCGTTGCACCGCGTCGTCGTCGGCCAGGTCGTCGATCGCGAAGCCGTCGCGCACGCGCTGCCACAGGTCGGCGCGGGCCGCGTCGTCGGCGGCGAGCAGGTGACGCTCGCTGGTTGCCCGGGCCGTCGTCCCGGCCTCGGGCTGCGCGGCGGGGTTCGCTTGCACAGCGGCGGACGTGGCAGCGGGCAGCGGCGGCGCGGAGGCGGCCGCGGCGGGCGGGGCGGGCGGCGGGCGCACCGGGTCCGTAGCCGGCGGCACCAGCGATGCGCAGCCGGCCAGCAGGGCGCTGGCTGCCAGCAGGGCCCAGGCACGGCACCGCGCCCGCGCCATGACACGTCGGCGCGGCGGCGATGCCGCCTCGGCGGCGTACTGCGGCTCCTCGCTCACCTGAAACCGTCCTTCCAGCGCCGCAGCGCCGCGAAGACCTCGACCGGGTCGGCCGACGGCGCGCCGTGCGCCGCAGCCGCCGCCGCCACCTGCGGCTCGCCGCAGCGCAGGAAGGGATTGACCGCGCGCTCGCGCTCGATCGTCGACGGCAGCGTCGCCTCGCCCGCGGCGCGCCGCGCCTGGCAGCTGGCGGCGTAGTCCGCCAGCGCCGCATTGCCCGGCTCGACCGCGGCCGCGAAGCGCAGGTTGGCCAGCGTGTACTCGTGCGCGCAGCACACGCGCGTCGCGCCGGGCAGCGCCGCCAGGCGCTGCAGCGAGGCATGCATCTGCGCCGGCGTGCCCTCGAACAGGCGCCCGCAGCCGCCCGAGAACAGCGTGTCGCCGCAGAACAGCAGCGGCGCGCCGCCCGCATCGCGGGCGAAATAGGCCACATGGCCGGCGGTGTGGCCGGGCACCTCGATGACCTCGAAGCGCAGCCCGAGCAGCTCGACCACGCCGCCGCCGGACACCGGCCTGAAGGGATCAGGGATGCGCTCGCGCGCCGGGCCCCAGACCGCGGCGCCATGCCGCGCCGCCAGCGCGCCGACGCCGCCGACATGGTCCGGGTGGTGGTGCGTCACTAGAATGCCCGCCAGCCGCAGCCCGAGCGAGGCGAGCGTGGAGTCCACCGGCGCCTCGTCGCCCGGATCGACCACCACGGCGGCGCCACCGTCGTGCAGCATCCAGACGTAGTTGTCGTCGAAGGCGGGGAGCGCGAGCAGCTTCATGACGCGGGATGAATCCATTCTAGAACTCGGCGCGTGGCTCGCCAGCGCGCCGGGGCGCTACCTCCTGGCGTGGGAACAGGACCGGCTGGACCACGGTGTGGCCGACGCCTTCGGCTTCCACGCGCTGCAGCTCGGGCTGCCGCAACTCGACGGCCTGCGCGCCAACCGCATGCCGCACCGCTGGGTCGCGAGCGACAGCCTGATCCTACCCGAGGCGCTGCCGGCCCCGCCGCCGGCGGACGACGTCAGCACGACGCTGGTCGGCGAGCAGCCGGTGCAGCTGCACTGCGAGTTCGACGCGCTGCCGTTCCCTTCCGCCAGCCTGGACCTGGTGCTGATGCCGCATACGCTCGAGCTGGCGGCCGATCCGCACCAGGCGCTGCGCGAGGCCGAGCGCGTGCTCGTTCCCGACGGCCGGCTGCTGATCACCGGCTTCAACCCGGCCAGCCTGTGGGGGCTGCGCCAGCGCGCCGGGCAGGCCAGGCTGCGCATGGGGTTGCGCCGCGGGCGCAGCACACTGATGCCCAGCGCGGGCGAGTTCATCGGCTACTGGCGGCTGCGTGACTGGCTGCGGCTGCTCGGTTTCGAGCTCGAGGCCGGGCGCTTCGGCTGCTGGCGCCCGCCGTGCCGCAGCGAACGCTGGCTGCAGCGCTTCGCGTGGATCGAGCCGCTCGGATCGCACTGGTGGCCGGTGCTCGGCGCGGTCTACGAGATCGCGGCGGTCAAGCGCGTGCGCGGCATGCGGCTCGTCGGGCTGGCGCGGCGCGAGCTGAAGACCGCGCGCCAGGGCCGCGCGGTGGCGGCGCAGCGGCGGCGCGAGCCGGCCGACGCGATCGCCGAAGTGCACGACGCCTAGCGTGTCCCGATGCGATCCGCGTCTGCGCGCGACGGCGCGGCGCGCCGACGAACGAACGACCGAATCACCGAAAGACGACGACCGAATGGATGCGATCGAGATCTACACCGACGGCGCCTGCAAGGGCAACCCCGGCCCGGGCGGATGGGGCGCATGGCTGCGCACCGGCGGCCACGAGAAGGAGCTCTGGGGCGGCGAGGCGCGAACGACGAACAACCGCATGGAGCTGACCGCCGTCATCCAGGCACTGGCGGCGCTGCGCCAGCCGAGCCGCGTCGTCGTCCACACCGACAGCGAGTACGTCAAGAACGGCATCACGAGCTGGATCCATGCCTGGAAGACGCGCGGCTGGCTGACCGCCGACCGCAAGCCGGTCAAGAATGTCGACCTGTGGCAACGGCTGGACGCGCTGCGCGCGCAGCATGAGGTGCAGTGGCGCTGGGTGCGCGGCCACGCCGGCGATCCGGGCAACGAGCGCGCCGATGCGCTGGCCAACCGCGGCGCCGCCGAGGCGCGCGCCGGCGCGCGCTGAGCCGCCCGCGCGACCCGCGAGACCCTGCGCCCTTCGGCGGCCGGGCGCAGGCGCTACAGTGCGGGATTGCCCGGAAGACTCCTGATGATCAGACGCGCGACGACGATCCTGGCCGTGATCGGGCTGGCCGCGGCGGCCGGCCTGGCCTGGTGGTTGCAGAACCGCCCGTCGGCGACCGCCGACGCGGGTCGCGCGGCGGCCGAATCCCCGGCCGCCGGTGGCGCGGCGCCCGCGGGCGGCGCAGCGCCGCGTGCGGCGGGGGGCGCCGCGGGGGCTGGCGCGGTGGGTGGCGCGGGGGGCGGCGGGGCGGCGGTGACGGTCGAGGTCGGTGCGGTCGAGAAGCGCCGGCTGGTCGACGAGACGACGGCCGTCGGTGCGGTGCGATCGCACCAGAGCGTCACGCTGCGCCCCGAGGTCAGCGGCCGTATCGCCGCGCTGGGCTTCGCCGAGGGGCAGCGCGTGCGCCGCGGCCAGCTCGTCGCGCAGCTCGACGATGCGCTGCAGCGCGCGCAGCTGCAGCAGGCGCAGGCACAGGCCTCGCTCGCGCGCACCCAGCTGCAGCGCCAGCGCGAGCTGCAGACGCAGGGCTTCGTCAGCGCCAGCGCGGTCGACCAGAGCGCAGGTGCGCTCGAGGTCGCCGAGGCGCAGGTCGCGCTGGCGCGCGCGCAGCTCGAACGGATGAAGATCCGCGCGCCGTTCGACGGTGTCGCCGGGATCCGCCGTGTCGACGTCGGCGAGTACGTCAAGGACGGCGCCGAGATCGTGACCCTGCAGGACAACTCGAGCATGTGGGTGGACTTCCCGCTGCCCGAGCGTTACCTCGGGCGCGTTCGCGCGAAGCAGGCGGTGCAGGTTCAGGTCGACGCGCTGGGTGCGCGGGGATTCGACGGCCGCATCGAGGCGCTGGATGCGCGCGTCGAGGCCGACGGCCGCTCGCTGCTGGTGCGCGCGCGCCTGGACGACCCGGCGGGCATGCTCAAGGCCGGCATGTTCGCGCGCGTGCGCACCGTGCTCGCGGTGCGCGACGACGCGCTGGTCGTGCCCGAGGAGGCGCTGGTGCCGCAGGCCGGACGGCAGTACCTGGTCAAGGTCGTCGACGGCCCGCAGGGCAAGGTCTCGCAGCGCCTGGAGGCGCGCATCGGGGTGCGCGAGGGCGGGCGCGTCGAGATCCTGCAAGGGCTGTCCGAGGGCGACCTGGTCGTCGTCGCCGGCCAGGAGCGCGCGATGCGCGCCGACGGCACGCCGCTGCGCATCGTGCGCGTCGGTGGCGACGCCGGCGCGGTGCAGGAGCGGCCCGCGGCGCCGGCGGCCGCCGCCGCGCGCGGCGCC
>JACPVA010000126.1 GCA_016191995.1 Burkholderiales bacterium
CGGCCTGGCGGTGCTGACCGCCGACCTGCCGCAGGGCTGCAGCGCCGAGCGTGCGCTCGACGGCGTGCGGCTGCTGCTGCTCGCCAACCACGCGTCGCTGCCGCAGGTGCCGCAGGCGGACGACGACGGCGCGCTGCAGCCGCCGGCCGCATTCGCGCCGGTGGCGGTCACCCCCGACGAGCTCGGCGCGGCCTGGGACGGCGGCCGGGCGGCGCTGCGGCTGAGGGTCGACGTCGACGGTCGCCGGCTCGGCCGCATCGACACCGCGCCGGCACAGCGCTGGTCCTTCGGCGCGCTCGTCGCGCGCGCCGCGCAGGCGCGGCCGCTGCCGGCCGGAAGCCTGGTCGCCAGCGGCGCGCTCGACGGCGCCGACCCGGCCCAGGGCTTCGCCAGCCGCCGCGGCCAGCGCGAACACGAGCTGGCGACCGGGGGCGCGGCGCGCGCGCCGTGGCTCGGCGCCGGCTCGGTGGTCACGATCGAGGCCTTCGCGGCCGACGGGGCGAGCGTCTTCGGCGCGATCGCGCAGCGCGTGCTCGACGCCGGCGAGGCGGCGCCGGCGCCGCCCGCCCCCGGCACCGCCTGATCGGCGCGCGCCGGACGCGCTGCGCGCCATCAGGGCCTGCCGCATGCACGAGCTGCCGCGCACGCTCAAGATCGCCACCGTCTGGCTGCTCGCCGCGACGCTGCTGTTTCTCGCCGTGCAGGCCATGCTCGCCGAGCGCCAGCGGCCGCGCGTCGCCACCGACGGCATGGGGGCGATCGAGCTGCGGCGCGCACCGGATGGCCATTTCCACTGGCCGGGGATCGTCGGCGGGCATGAGATCGACTTCCTCGTCGATACCGGCGCCACGCGCAGCGCGCTGCCGCAGGCACTCGCCGAGCGGCTCGCACTGCCGCGCGGCGGCGCGGTGCGGTCGTCGACGGCCGGCGGGACCGTGCTCGGATGGGAGACGCGGATCGACCTCGAGCTCGCCGGCGGGCTGCACGCGCGCCAGCTGCGCGTCACCGTGCTGCCCGAGCTGCGCGCGCCGCTGCTCGGGATGGACGTGCTGTCGCGGCTGCGCTTCACGCAGCACGACGGCGTGCTGCGGCTGGAACCGCCGCGCTGAGAACGGCCGTCGACCGCGGCCGCCTGCGAGCAGGCACAATGCCTCGGACCGGGCGCTGCCCGCCACCGAAGGAGGATGCCATGGCCGATCCCGCTGCCTTCGCCAAGTTCGTTCCCGGGCTGGACTTCCTGCAGGGCCTGCTGAAGCAGGGTGCGGCCAGCGCGCCGGCGATGAGCCAGTGGATCGCGCCGACGCTCGACCCGGCCGAGATCGACAAGCGTATCGACGAGCTGCGAACGGTGCAGTTCTGGCTGGAGCAGAACGCCAGGCTGATCGGGGCGTCGATCCAGGCGCTCGAAGTGCAGCGCATGACGCTGGCCACGCTGCAGTCGATGAACATGCCGCTGGCGGCGCTGCGCGATGCGATGACGCTGACGCCGCCGCCCGCCGCACCCAGCTTCGGCAGCAGCCGGACGGCGCCGGCGCCCGCCGCGGCGCCAGCCCGGTTCCCGACCCGCGCCGCCGAACGGGACGACCGCGACCAGGCGGAGCAGGCCGAGGACGAGGCCGATGACGAGGCCGACTTGGCCGATGCGACGGACGAGTCCGGACCGCAGGCGGCCGCGGCGCGGCGCGCATCGCCCGCGCCCGATGCCGGCGCCAAGGGCAGCGCCGCGACCGCGGTCGGGATCGACCCGATGCAGTGGTGGGGCGCGCTGACGCAGCAGTTCGGCGAGCTTGCGACACGCGCGATGAGGGACGCCCCGGCGCTGGGCGCGGCCGCCGGGATGGCAGCCGCAGCGCACACCCGCGCCGAGGGCGCGGGCAAGGCTGCCGCAGGCGCGCAAGCGGCGAAGCCGGCACGCGGTCGCGGCGGCGCCGGCAAGCAGGGCAAGGGCAGCAAGGCCGAGAAGGCCGGCAAGGCGCGCGGCCGCGCCGCCCGCGCAGCGCCGCAGCGCCGGCGCTGAGGCGCCGCGCCCGCGCCGCGGACAGGCCACACGCCGGACGCCCCCGGGGATCCCGACGATGGCGCGCTTCCGCTGCGGGCATGCGACGCATCCCGACTGGCGCATGGCGCTGGCGCTGGCCGGCGCCCAGCTCGACGCCGGCGCGAGCGGCGCGCCCGAGCCGACGCTGGGCTTCGTCTACTTCACCGACGCCTATGTCGCGCACGCCGACGAGCTGCTGCAGGCGCTGCAGCGGCGCTGGCCGCAGGTCGGCTGGGTCGGTTGCGTCGGCATCGGTGTCGCCGCCAGCGGGGTCGAATATTTCGACGAGCCGGCGCTGGTGCTGATGCTGGCGGCGCTGCCGCGCGGGCGCTTCGAGGTCTTCTCCGGCGCGCGGCCGATCCGCCGCATCGAGCCCTATGCCGCGCTCGTGCACGCCGACCCGGCGACGCAGGACCTGGCCGAGCTGATCGCCGAGATGAGCGACCGCACCGCCAGCGGCTACCTGTTCGGCGGCGTCGCGGCGTCGCGCGCCGGCAGCGTCCACATCGCCGACGGCGTCTGGCGCGGCGGGCTGTCGGGGGTCGCGTTCGGCGCCGACGTGCCGCTGGTCTCGCGCGTGACGCAGGGCAGCCAGCCGATCGGCCCGGCGCGCGTCGTCACTTCCGCCGAGCGCAACATCGTGCTCGCGCTGGACGGCGCGCCGGCGCTGCCGGCGCTGCTCGGCGACCTCGGGCTGCCGGGGCTGGAAGACCCGCGCCAGGCGCTGCCGAAGCTGCGCGCGACGCTGGTCGGGCTGTCGGACGCGAATGCCGCGCCGCTCGGGCGCGGCGGGCAGTTCGGCACCGACACCCGGGTGCGCCACCTGGTCGGGCTGGACCCGGCGCGGCAGGCGATCGCGGTCGCCGACCGCGTCGAGTCCGGGATGAGGCTGACCTTCTGCCAGCGCGACGTCGCCGCGGCGCGGCGCGACCTGGTCCGCATCTGCAGCGAGATTCGCGAGGAGCTCGCCCCGGAGACGCTGCCGGTGGCTGCCGGAGGCGATGCGGCCGGCGGCGCTCGCGAGATGCTGGGCGCGATCTACGTCAGCTGCTCAGGTCGCGGCGGGCCGCACTTCGGCGGCCCGTCGGCGGAGGCGAAGATCGTCCGCCACGCGCTCGGCGACGTGCCGCTGGCCGGATTCTTCGCCGGTGGCGAGATCGCGCGCCACCACCTGTACGGTTATACCGGCGTGCTGACGGTGTTCACCGGCGAGGGCTGAGCGGGACGCGCGGCCCCGGCAAGACCGCGACCTGCGCGCGCCGACGATCGCCACGCTCGCGGGGGAACGCGCACGCGGCTACATTCGGGGCCGTGAACGACGTGCAGACCGACCTCGCCCCGCCCGCGCCCGCGCCCGCCGCCACGCCGGGCGGCAGCCACGACGCCACGACCCGCGGCGCGCGCCAGCGCGAGGTGGTCGCCGCGCTGTCGGCGCTGCTGCCGGCGCATGCGCTGCTGTGGCAGGCCGAGGACACGACGCCGTACGAATGCGACGGCCTGACCGCCTACCGTCAGCGCCCGCTGGTCGTCGCCCTGCCCGAGACCGAGGACCAGGTCGCCGCCGTGCTGAAGACCTGCCACCGGCTGCAGGTCCCGGTGGTCGCGCGCGGCGCCGGCACCGGGCTGTCCGGCGGCGCGATGCCGCATGCGATGGGGGTGACGCTGTCGCTGGCGCGCTTCAACCGCATCCTCGCGGTCGACCCGCTGGCGCGCACCGCGACCGTGCAGTGCGGCGTGCGCAACCTGGCGATCAGCGAGGCCGCCGCGCCCTGGGGCCTGTACTACGCGCCCGACCCGTCGAGCCAGATCGCGTGCACGATCGGCGGCAACGTGGCCGAGAACGCCGGCGGCGTGCACTGCCTCAAGTATGGGCTGACGGTGCACAACGTGCTGCGCGTACGCGGCTTCAGCGCCGACGGCGAGCCGGTCGTGTTCGGCTCGCACGCGCCCGACGCGCCGGGGCTGGACCTGCTGGCGGCGGTGATCGGCAGCGAGGGCATGCTCGCGGTCGCGATCGAGGTCACGGTCAAGCTCGTCCCCAAGCCGCTGACCGCACGCTGCATCATGGCCAGCTTCGACGATATCCGGCGCGCCGGCGACGCGGTGGCGGCGGTGATCGCCGCCGGCATCATTCCGGCCGGGCTGGAGATGATGGACAAGCCGATGACGGCGGCGGTCGAGGACTTCGTCCACGCCGGCTACGACCTGAACGCCGAGGCGATCCTGCTATGCGAGAGCGACGGCACGCCCGAGGAGGTCGACGAGGAGATCGGCCGCATGCTGGACGTGCTCGCCGGCGCCGGCGCGACGCGGCTCGAGGTCAGCCGCGACGAGGCGCAGCGCCTGGTCTTCTGGAGCGGGCGCAAGAATGCCTTCCCGGCCAGCGGCCGGCTCAGCCCGGACTACATGTGCATGGACAGCACGATCCCGCGCAAGCGGCTGGCCGACATCCTGCTCGCGATCCAGGACATGGAGCGGCGCTACGGGCTGAAGTGCTGCAACGTCTTCCACGCCGGCGACGGCAACCTGCACCCGCTGATCCTGTTCGATGCCAACGACCCGGACCAGCTGCACCGCTGCGAGCGCTTCGGCGCCGACATCCTCGAGACCAGCGTGCGCCTGGGCGGCACCGTCACCGGCGAGCATGGCGTCGGGATCGAGAAGCTCGGCAGCATGTGCGTGCAGTTCACGCCGGCCGAGCTGGAAGCGATGCACGCGCTGAAGCGCGCGTTCGACCCCGCCGGGCTGCTCAACCCGGGCAAGGTCATCCCGACCCCGCAGCGCTGCGCCGAGGGCGGCAAGATGCACGTCAAGAAGGGGCTGCTGCCCTTCCCCGAGCTGGAGCGCTTCTGAGCATGGCCGGCGATGCGGCGCTGCAGGCGATCGTCGAGCGCATCCGCGCCGCGCGCGCCGACCGCATCCCGCTGCAGCTGCGCGGCGGCGGCAGCAAGGACTTCCACGGCGGGCCGCTGGTCGGCGAGGTGCTGGATCTCAGGCCGCTGGCCGGGATCAGCCGCCACGAGCCGACCGAGCTCGTCGTCACGGCGCGCGCCGGCACGCCGCTGGCCGAGCTGGAGGCGGCGCTCGCCGCGCATGGCCAGTGGCTGCCGTTCGAGCCGCCGCGCTTCGGCCCCGGCGGCACCGTCGGCGGCATGGTCGCCGCCGGGTTGGCGGGCCCGGCGCGCGCCAGCGCCGGCGGCGTGCGCGACTATGTGCTCGGCGCGTCGATGCTCGACGGCCGCGGCGAGCTGCTCGGCTTCGGCGGCCAGGTGATGAAGAATGTCGCCGGCTACGACATCTCGCGCCTGCTCGCCGGGTCGATGGGCATCCTCGGCGTGGTCTGCGAGGTCTCGCTGAAGGTCATGCCGCGCCCGCCCGGCAGCGCGACGCTGCGCTTCGAGATGGACGAGGCGACCGCGCTGCGGCGCCTGGCCGAGTGGGGCGGCCAGCCGCTGCCGCTGTCGGCCAGCGCCTGGTGGAACGGCACCCTGGTGCTGCGGCTGGCCGGCGCGCTGGCGGCGGTCGAGGCGGCGCAGCGCCAGCTCGGCGGCGACGTCGTCGACCCGGCGCTGGCGGCGCCGTTCTGGGACGGCCTGCGCGACCAGAGCGACGAGTTTTTCGCCACCGCGGCGCGCGCCGTCGCCGGCGGGGCGTCGCTGTGGCGGGTTGCGCTGCCGCCGACCGCGCCGCCGCTGAAGCTGACCGACCAGCAGCTCGTCGAGTGGGGCGGTGCGCAGCGCTGGCTGTGCTGCGCGCTGCCGCCGGCGACGCTGCGCGATGCCGCGGCCTCGCTCGGCGGGCACGCGACGCTGTGGCGCGGCGGCGACCGCGCGGCGGGCGTCTTCGCGCCGCTGGCGCCGGCGCTGGCGCGCATCCACCGCGAGCTCAAGCGCGCCTTCGACCCGGACGGCATCTTCAATCCGGGGCGGCTGGTGCCCGAGCTGTAGGCGATACCGATCACCATCGCGCGCATGCCGATCTGATGCAGACCAACCTCGCCCCCGAGTTCAAGGGCACGCCCGACGGCGACGCCGCCGAGGCGATCCTGCGCAAGTGCGTGCACTGCGGCTTCTGCCTCGCCACCTGCCCGACCTACCAGCTGCTGGGCGACGAGCTCGACAGCCCGCGCGGACGCATCTACCTGATGAAGCAGGTGCTGGAGGGCGCGACGCCGACGCGCGCGACGCAGCAGCACCTGGACCGCTGCCTGACCTGCCGCAACTGCGAGACGACCTGCCCGAGCGGGGTCGAGTATGGCCAGCTGGTCGATATCGGGCGCAAGCTGGTCGAGCAGCGCGTGCCGCGCCCGGCGCCCGAGCGCGCG
Source organism: Burkholderiales bacterium (assembly GCA_016191995.1). Taxonomy (GTDB): domain Bacteria; phylum Pseudomonadota; class Gammaproteobacteria; order Burkholderiales; family Burkholderiaceae_C; genus Rubrivivax. The sequence goes on from JACPVA010000126.1 coordinate 6,363, forward strand.
CTGCGTGGTGCGCTGCGGGCAGGCCTGACCTCGCCGCTGTTCGGCCCCGCGATGGCGATCGGGCAGGCAATGCGGCCGCTGCTGCCGCCGGCGCTGAAGGCCAAGGTGCCGCCGCGCACGCCGCGCCACGCCAGGCGCTGGCCGACGCGGACGCACCCGCGCAAGGTGCTGCTGCTGCTGGGCTGCGTGCAGCCGGCGATGATGCCGGGGGTGAACGCCGCCACCGCGCGCGTGCTCGACGCGGCCGGGATCCAGACCCTGGTTGCCGACGGCGCCGGCTGCTGTGGCGCGATCCGAACCCACCTCGGCGACATCGACGGCGGGCTGGCCGACATGCGGCGCAATATCGACGCCTGGTGGCCGCTGGTCGACGGGCTGACCTCGCACGGCAAGGTCGAGGCGATCGTCATGAATGCCTCCGGCTGCGGCGTCACGGTCAAGGAGTACGGCCATGCGCTGGCGCGCGATGCGGCCTATGCCGACAAGGCCGCGCGCATCGCGGCGCTGACGCGCGACCTGTCGGAGCTGCTGCCCGACCTGGTGCCGGCGTTGCAGCCGCGGCTGGCGTCGCACCGCAGCAGCGCGGCGCCGCGCCGGCTCGCCTACCACCCGCCGTGCACGCTGCAACATGGGCAGCGGCTGCGCGGCGGCGTCGAGTCCGGGATGCGCGCGCTGGGCTTCGAGGTCGAGCTCGCCGCCGCCGAAAGCCATCTGTGCTGCGGCTCCGCCGGCACCTACAGCGTGCTGCAGCCCGGACTGGCGACGACCCTGCGCGACCGCAAGCTCGGCAAGCTCGGCGCGGTTCGCGCCGACGCGATCGTCTCGGCCAATATCGGCTGCATCCAGCACCTGCAGACCGGGACGGCGACGCCGGTGCGGCACTGGGTCGAGGTGCTCGACGAGGCGCTGGACGACACGCGCTGAACGGACTTCTGGCGGCCAGGGCGGCACGCGCGTGCGCATGAGGCGTCGGCTCCCGGTTGCGGCCATGGAGCGCACGATTCGACCGCCGGCGCGCGCGCCACTTCCTAGAATGGGGCGTCCCCGCGACCGGAGAGCGAGATGAACGCTGCCGCCTACGAACGCCTGCTGGTGCTGGTCGACGATACGCCGCTGGGCCACGCCACCGCCGAGGAGGGCGTGCGGCTGGCACGCGCGCTCGGTGCCGAGCTGCTGCTGCTGGCCGCGGTCCCGCCGGCGCCGCCGATGCTCGGCGAGGTCGACGTCGCGATGTTCGAGCCGGTGGCCGACCACGAGGCGCTCGGCCGCGAGCAGGCGGCGCGTGCCTTCGCCAGCGCGCAGGCGCTGGCGAAGGCCGCCGGCGTGGCCTGCCACACCGAGATCACGGTCGGCGAGGATCCGGCCGAGGCCGCCAACCGCGTCGCCAAGGCCCACGACTGCGCACTCATCGTCGTCGGCTCGCACGGCCGCGGCACGCTGGCGCGGCTGGTGCTGGGCAGCGTGATGGGGCACCTGACGCAGATCGCCGAGCGCCCGGTGGTGGTCGTCAGGTTGCCCGGCAGCGGCGCCAAGTCCGCCCCGGCGCCGAAGGCCTAGCACGGCGCAGCCCGCCGCGCGCGCCGCAGCGGCGGCGCGGCCGGTGTACAAGCGCGGAACCACGAACGAGGAGTCCACGATGTCCGTCTCGAGAACCCAGGTCGCGATCGTCGGCGCCGGGCCCGCCGGGCTGCTGCTCGGCGCGCTGCTGGCCAAGGCCGGGATCGCCTCGGTCATCCTCGAGCAGCGCAGCGCCGAGTACGTGCTCGGCCGCATCCGCGCCGGCGTGCTGGAGCAGATCGCCGTCGACCTGCTCGACGAGGCGGGTGTCGGCGCGAGGCTGCACCGCGAGGGGCTGGTCGACGACGGCTTCCTGCTCGTCTTCGGCGGCCGGGTGCAGCGCATCGACCTGCACGCGCTGACCGGCAAGCGCGTCGTCGTCTACGGCCAGACCGAGGTCACGCGCGACCTGATGGACCACCGCGCCGGCGCCGGCTTGCCGACCGTCTACGAGGCCGAGGACGTCGCGTTGCACGATATCGAGTCCGGCCGGCCCTGGATCAGCTACCGCAAGGACGGCGTCGAGCAGCGGCTGGACTGCGACTTCATCGCCGGCTGCGACGGCTTCCACGGCGTAAGCCGCACCAGCATCCCGGCCAGCGTGCTGCGCACCTTCGAGAAGGTCTACCCCTTCGGCTGGCTCGGGCTGCTGGCCGACGTGGCGCCGATCTCGCACGAGATCGCCTACGTCAACCACACGCGCGGCTTCGCGCTGGCGAGCCTGCGCAGCCCGACGCGCAGCCGCTACTACGTCCAGTGCGCGCTCAGCGACCGGGTCGAGGACTGGAGCGACGACGCCTTCTGGGCCGAGTTCCGCGCCCGGCTGCCGGACGAGCTTGCTGCGAAGCTGGTGACCGGGCCGTCGATCGAGAAGAGCATCGCGCCGCTGCGCAGCTTCGTCGCCGAGCCGATGCGCCACGGCCGGCTGTTCCTCGCCGGCGACGCCGCGCACATCGTGCCGCCGACCGGCGCCAAGGGGCTGAACCTGGCCGCCGGCGACGTCGGCCTGCTGGCGCAGGCGCTGGCCGAGCATTACCGCGGCAGCGACGCCGGCATCGACGACTACTCGCGCCGCGCGCTGGCGCGGGTATGGAAGGCCGAGCGCTTCTCGTGGTGGTTCACGACCATGATGCACCGCTTCCCTGACGAGGGCGAATTCGCCGAGCGCATGCAGCGCGCCGAGCTGGACTACCTGACGAGCTCGCGCGCGATGCAGACCGCGGTGGCGGAGAACTACGTCGGCCTGCCGCTGTAAGTCCCGTCACGGCTGCCGGCGCTACGCTACGCGCCCCCGCCAACGATGCCAGGAGGCACGCCCATGTCCCAGACGCCGACCGCTGCCGAGCAGGCGCTGCGCGACGCCGCGCTCGACTATCACCGCGCGCCGACGCGCGGCAAGATCAGCGTCACGCCGACCAAGCCGCTGTCGAACCAGCGCGACCTCTCGCTCGCCTACTCGCCCGGTGTCGCCTACGCCTGCCTGGCGATCCAGGAGGACCCGCAGCTCGCGGCCGACTTCACGAGCCGCGCCAACCTGGTCGGCGTCGTCACCAACGGCACCGCGGTGCTCGGGCTGGGCGACATCGGCCCGCTGGCGGGCAAGCCGGTGATGGAGGGCAAGGGCTGCCTGTTCAAGAAGTTCGCCGGCATCGACGTGTTCGACATCGAGCTGGCCGAGCGCGACCCCGACAAGCTGGTCGAGATCATCGCCGCGCTGGAGCCGACGCTGGGCGGCGTCAACCTCGAGGACATCAAGGCGCCGGAGTGCTTCACGATCGAGCGCCGGCTGCGCGACCGGATGAATATCCCGGTGTTCCACGACGACCAGCATGGCACCGCGATCATCTCCGCGGCCGCGCTGCTCAACGGGCTGGAGCTGGTCGGCAAGGATATCGGGCGCGTCAAGCTCGCGGTCTCGGGTGCCGGCGCGGCGGCGATCGCCTGCCTGGACGTGATGGTCGGCCTGGGCGTGCGGCGCGAGAACGTCTTCGTCTGCGACAGCAAGGGCGTGATCCGCGCCGGCCGCGACGACGCCGGCCGCCTCGACGAGAGCAAGCAGCGCTACTGCCAGAAGACCGACGCGCGAACGCTGGGCGATGTCGTCGCCGGCGCCGATGTCTTCCTCGGCTGCTCGGCCGCCGGCGTGCTGACGCCGGCGATGGTGGCGACGATGGGCGAGCGGCCGATCATCCTCGCGCTGGCCAACCCCGAGCCCGAGATCCGGCCCGAGCTCGCGCGCCAGGCGCGCCCCGACTGCATCATCGCCACCGGCCGCTCGGACTATCCGAACCAGGTCAACAACGTCCTGTGCTTCCCGTATATCTTCCGCGGCGCGCTGGACTGCGGCGCGACCAAGATCACCGAGGCGATGAAGCTGGCCTGCGTGCGCGAGATCGCCGCGCTGGCCAAGGAGCAGCCGAGCGACGAGGTCGCCGCCGCCTACGCCGGCAAGGAGTTGCGATTCGGTGCCGACTACATCATCCCGACGCCGTTCGACGCCCGGCTGATCCTGCGCATCGCGCCCGCGGTGGCGCGCGCGGCGGCCGAGTCCGGCGTCGCGACGCGGCCGATCGCCGACCTGGAAGCCTACCGGCAGCAGCTCGGCCGCTTCGTCTACCAGACCAATATGTTCATGCGGCCGGTGTTCGCCGCCGCCAAGGCGCGCCCGGCGCGCATCGTCTATGCCGAGGGCGAGGACGAGCGCGTGCTGCGCGCGCTGCCGGTGGTGCTCGAGGAGCGCATGGCGCAGCCGATCCTGGTCGGCCGGCCGGAGGTCATCCGCATGCGGCTCGAGCGCGCCGGGCTGAAGCTGCGTGCGGGGCAGGATTTCGAGATCTGCGACCCCGAGGACGACCCGCGCTTTCGCGCCTACTGGGAGACCTACCACGCGCTGATGGGGCGCGAGGGCATCTCGCCCGAGGCGGCGAAGGCGGCGGTGCGGCGCAGCAATACGCTGATCTCGGCGCTGATGCTGCGCCGCGGCGAGGCCGACGGCATGCTGTGCGGGCTGGTCGGCCGCTACGATGCCCACCTCGAACATATCCGCGCGGTGATCGGGCTGCGCGCCGGTGCGCATGTGCTGGCGGCGATGAATGCGCTGATGCTGGAACGCCACACGCTGTTCATCACCGACACCTTCGTCAACGAGGAGCCGGGCGCCGAGGAGCTGGCCGAGATCGCGCTGATGGCGGCGCAGGAGGTGCAGCGCTTCGGCGTGCCGGCCAAGGTCGCGTTCCTGTCGCACTCGACCTTCGGCTCGTCCAAGCGCGCATCGGCGCTGCGCATGCGCGCCGCGCGCGACCTGTTCGCCGCGCGCGCGCCCGAGATCCAGTGCGACGGCGAGATGCACGGCGACGCCGCGCTGTCGGAGACGATCCGCCGCGGCTACCTGCCGGCGACGACGCTGGAAGACAGTGCCAACCTGCTCGTGCTGCCGAATATCGATGCCGCCAACATCCTGTTCAACGTGCTCAAGATCACCGGCGGCCACGGCGTGACGGTCGGGCCGGTGCTGCTCGGCACCGCGTGGCCGGTGCATATCCTGACCGCGTCGTCGACGGTGCGCCGCGTCGTCAACATGACGGCGCTGACGGTGGTCGACGCCGCAGCGGCAGGCGGCACCTGAATGGCTGGCGACACACGCCCGCCGCCCGCCGCGCGCGCCGCGCCTGCCCGCCGAACGAGGAACCCCGATTGATCCGCGCCACCAAGATCGTCGCCACGCTCGGCCCGGCATCGTCGTCGCCGGAGAAGCTCGAGCAGCTGATCCGCGCCGGCGTCGACGTCGTGCGGATGAACTTCTCGCACGGCAGCGTGCAGGATCACGTCGACCGCGCTGCGCGCGTGCGCGAGGCGGCCGCGCGCGCGGGCAAGGAGGTCGCGATCATGGCCGACCTGCAGGGCCCGAAGATCCGCGTCGGCAGCTTCGAAGGCGGCAAGGTCGAGCTGCAGCCAGGCCAGCGCTTCGTGCTCGACGCCGCGCGCAGCCAGGCCGGCGATGCGCAGGCGGTCGGGCTGGACTACAAGGACCTGCCGCGCGACGTGCGGCCGGGCGACACGCTGCTGCTCAACGACGGGCTGATCCGGCTCACCGTCGACGAGGTGCGCGGCGAGCAGGTGCGCACCACGGTCGCCGTCGGCGGCGAGCTGTCGGACCACAAGGGCATCAACAAGGCCGGCGGCGGGCTGACGGCGCCGGCGCTGACGCCGAAGGACATGGCCGACATCCGCACCGCGATGAGCCTGCAGGCCGACTACCTCGCGGTCAGCTTCCCGAAGAGCGCGACCGACATGGAGATGGCGCGCCAGCTTGCGCACGTCGCCGGCGAGCCCTCGCGCCACAAGCCGGCGCTGATCGCCAAGATCGAGCGCACCGAGGCGGTGGCGGCGCTGGAGAGCATCCTCAAGGCCAGCGACGGCATCATGGTCGCGCGCGGCGACCTCGCGGTCGAGGTCGGCAACGCCGCGGTGCCGGCGCTGCAGAAGCGGATGATCCGGCTCGCGCGCGACCTGGACCGCGTCGTCATCACCGCGACCCAGATGATGGAGTCGATGATCGTCAACCCGGTGCCGACGCGCGCCGAGGTCAGCGATGTCGCCAACGCGGTGCTCGACGGCACCGACGCGGTGATGCTCAGCGCCGAGACCGCGGTCGGCAAGTACCCGCTGGAGACGGTCGAGCAGGTCGCCGCGATCGTGCTGGAGGCCGAGCGCGCCGAGGATGCGAGGCTGCGCGAGGACTTCATGCAGCGCCACTTCGGCCGCATCGACCAGTCGATCGCGATGGGCGCGCTGTTCACCGCGCACCACCTGGGCTGCAAGGCGATCGTCGCGCAGACCGAGAGCGGCTCGACCGCGCTGTGGATGAGCCGCCACAGCATCCGGGTGCCGATCTTCGGCATGACGCACAAGCACCACTCGGAGCGCCGCATGGCGCTGTACCGCAACGTCACGCCGGTGCTGATGCCGACGCACAACGAGCGCGACATCGCGCTCGCCGAGGCCGAGCAGGTGCTGGTCGCGCGCGGCGTGCTGCGCCCGGGCGATACCTACGCGATCACCTGCGGCGAGCCGATGGGCTACCCGGGCGGCACCAACATGCTCAAGGTCTGTCGCGTCGGCTGACCTGACCGGCCCGCGCGAAGCGCCGGACCACTCAAGTGGCGTGCGCGGATCCGGCTTCGCCGGTCCGCTGCGCGAGCCCCCTCGGGGGGCAG
>JACPVA010000136.1 GCA_016191995.1 Burkholderiales bacterium
CGGCCGCTGGCCGGCGTCGTGTCCTGGCCGGCCGGCACGCCGGGGCCGCCCGCCACCGCGCCCGCCTGCGCCGCCTGGCGCCGCGCGCGCCACCACGGGGGCAGCATCGCGAGCACGCCGAGCGCGCAGCCGGCGCCGAAGGCCAGCAGCACGACGATCACCAGCGGCGCCTGCCAGTCGATGCCGAAGAACCAATGGACGACGACCGGGTCCTGGTTGTTCAGCGCGAACGCGAACAGCGTGAAGAAGACCAGCGCCCGCAGGAGCCACGACAGGATGCGCATGCGGCGCCGATTGTAGGAGCGGCCCCGGCGCGTGCGGACGGCGCGTCGCGCGGTGGCGGCGCCGACCGCGTCGCAGGTCGGGGTGAAGGGTGGCGCGGGTCGCGCCGCAGGGGGATGAGGGGCGGCGCGGATCGCGCCGCGGGGAGATGATGGGCGGCGCGGATCGCGCCGCCTGGGTGCGGGGTCGGGCCGGCGTCAATCGCCGCGCCGGCCGGCGTCAGTCCGGCGTCGGTCCCGACGCCGCGGCTTCGTCGCCGCGGCGGTCGACCGCCTCGCGCAGCGCCTTGCCGGGCTTGAAGTGCGGCACCAGCTTCTCCGGCACCACCACCTGCTCGCCGCTGCGCGGGTTGCGCCCGATTCGCGGCGGGCGGCGGTTGATCGAGAAGCTGCCGAAGCCGCGGATCTCGATGCGATGGCCGCGCGCGAGCGCGTCGGCCATCGCGTCCAGGATCGCCTTCACGGCGGCCTCGGTATCACGCTGCGTCAGCTGGTCGAAGCGCTCGGCCAGCTGCTCGACGAGGTCGGAGCGGGTCATGACCGACCCCCGGACTCGCTGCGCTCGCCACCCCCCTTGGGGGCCGGCACCGTCCTGGGGCGGCCCGGCGACGCTGCCGGCTCGCGCCGAGCCACCGACATCGTCACTCGCCCTGCTGGTCCAGCTTGGCGCGCAGCAGCGCACCCAGGCTGGTCGTGCCGGCGGTCTCGCGCTCGCTGGCCTGGCTCAGCCGCTGCATCGCCTCCTGCTGGTCGGCGCTGTCCTTGGCCTTGATCGACAGCTGGATCGAGCGCGCCTTGCGGTCGACGTTGACGATCATCGCCGAGACCTCGTCGCCCTCCTTCAGCACGTTGCGCGCGTCCTCGACGCGGTCGCGGCTGATCTCGCTGGCGCGCAGGTAGCCGGTGACGTCCGCGTTGAGCTGGATCTCGGCGCCGCGCGCATCGACCGTCTTGACGCTGCCGGTGACGACCGCGCCGCGGTCGTTGAGCGTCGTGAAGCTCGTGAACGGGTCGACGTCGAGCTGCTTGATCCCGAGGCTGATGCGTTCGCGCTCGACGTCCACCGCCAGCACCACCGCCTCGACCTCCTGCCCCTTCTTGTAGTTGCGCACCGCGCTCTCGCCCGGCTCGTGCCAGGACAGGTCGGACAGGTGCACCAGGCCGTCGATGCCGGCGGCCAGCCCGATGAAGACGCCGAAGTCGGTGATCGACTTGACCGGGCCGCCGACCTTGTCGCCGCGCTTGACGTTGGCCGCGAACTCCTCCCAGGGGTTGGGCTTGCACTGCTTCATGCCCAGGCTGATGCGGCGCTTGTCCTCGTCGATGTCGAGGATCATGACCTCGACCTCCTCGCCCAGCGTCACGACCTTGGACGGGGCGACGTTCTTGTTCGTCCAGTCCATCTCGGAGACGTGCACCAGGCCCTCGATGCCGGGCTCGATCTCGACGAAGGCGCCGTAGTCGGCGATGTTGGTGACCTTGCCGAACATGCGCGTGCCGGCCGGGTAGCGGCGCGCCACCCCCATCCACGGGTCGTCGCCGAGCTGCTTGAGGCCGAGCGAGACGCGCATGCGCTCGGCGTCGAACTTGAGCACCTTGGCGTCGAGCTCCTGGCCGACCTGCACCACCTCGCTCGGATGGCGCACGCGGCGCCAGGCCATGTCGGTGATGTGCAGCAGGCCATCGATGCCGCCGAGGTCGACGAAGGCGCCGTACTCGGTGATGTTCTTGACCACGCCGTGCAGCACCGCGCCCTCGCGCAGCGTCTCGAGCAGCTTGGCGCGCTCCTCGCCCATCGAGGCCTCGACCACGGCGCGGCGCGACAACACGACGTTGTTGCGCTTGCGGTCGAGCTTGATGACCTTGAACTCCATCGTCTTGCCCTCGAAGGGCGACAGGTCCTTCACCGGGCGGGTGTCGATCAGCGAGCCGGGCAGGAAGGCGCGGATGCCGTTGACCATCACGGTCAGCCCGCCCTTGACCTTGCTCGTGACGGTGCCCTGGACGAATTCGCCGGACTCGAGCGCGTTCTCCAGCGCCATCCACGACGACAGCCGCTTGGCCTTGTCGCGCGACAGGATGGTGTCGCCGTAGCCGTTCTCGACCGCGTCGACCGCCACCGCGACGAAGTCGCCGACCTGGACCTCGACCTCGCCCTGGTCGTTCTTGAACTCCTCGATCGGGATGTAGGCCTCGCTCTTCAGGCCGGCGTTGACCACCACGTGGTTGAAGTCGATGCGGACGACCTCGGCCGAGATGACCTCGCCGACGCGCATGTCGCTGGACTTCAGCGACTCTTCGAACAGGGCGGCAAAGGATTCGCCGCCGCCGGTGGTGGCAGTTTGGGTTTGGGGCATGTGGTTTCCTGGGCCCGGCGAGCCGATGCGCGGCATCGGGCTCGGGCCGGGTGTTGAATGCAACGCGGGTTGCAGGGTTGGAGGTTGGCGAATGCGACGCCCTCGGTGGGCCCGGCGGCCCGGCAGGGGAGGGCGTCGCAACGTGCGGCCGGCGCGGCGTCGGCGCGCCTCCTGGCGCGGCCTCAGCCTTCGAACGGCCTGCGCTCGGCCCACCAACCGAGCACGAGGTCGACCGAGGAGTCGACATCGAGCCCGGAGTTGTCGAGCGCGATCGCATCCCGCGCCGGCAGCAACGGCGCGACGCTGCGCGAACGGTCGCGTGCGTCGCGCGCCTCGAGGTCGGCGCGAAGACCGTCGATGCTAGCCGAAATACCTTTGGAAATCAACTGCTTATGCCGCCGCACCGCGCGCTGCGCGGGGCTCGCGGTGAGAAACACCTTGAGCCCGGCGTCGGGGAAGACGACGCTGCCCATGTCACGCCCGTCGGCGACCAGCCCGGGGGCGCGGCGGAACGCGAGTTGCCGGGCGTGCAGCGCGCGTCGCACCTCCGGCAGCGCCGAGACCTGCGACGCCAGCGCGCCGGTGCGCTCCAGCCGCAGCGCGTCGCTCACGTCCTGCCCGCGCAGCCAGGTGTGCCCGGACTCGAAGCGCAGGTCGAGCGCCGCCGCGACCGCCGCCACGGCGGCCTCGTCGTCGGGGGCGATGCCGTCGGCGTCGGCCGCCAGCGCGGTGGCGCGGTACAGCGCGCCCGAGTCCAGCAGGTGGTAGCCCAGGCGCGCGGCCAGCGCCGCCGCCAGCGTGCCCTTGCCCGAGGCGGTCGGGCCGTCGACGGCGATGACGGGCACGTCGGCCGGGTCGGCCTCGACGAGGCCGAACAGGGCGTCGAAGTAGCCTGGGAAGGTCTTGGCGACGCAGCGCGGGTCGAGGATGCGAAGCGGCACCGCCGGTGCGGCGCCGGCCAGCGGGTTGAACGCGGCGAGCGACATCGCCATCGCCATCCGGTGGTCGTCGTAGGTGCGGATCGCGGCCGCGCGCCAGCCGCCTGGCGCCGGCGGCGTGATCTCGAGGAAGTCCGCGCCGGCGACGACCTCGGCACCGACGCGCCGCAGCTCGGCGGTCATCGCCGCGATGCGGTCGGTCTCCTTGACGCGCCAGCTCGCGATGCCGCGCAGCCGCGAGCGGCCGCGCGCGAACAGCGCCATCGCCGCCAGCGTCATCGCGGCGTCGGGGATCTCGGTGCAGTCCAGGTCGATCGGGTCCAGCGGCCAGGCGCCGCGGTGCACGACCAGCCGCCCGGGCTCGGCGCGGACCTCGGCGCCCATCGCGCGCGCGGCGTCGACGAATCGGATGTCGCCCTGGATCGAATCGCGGCCGACGCCGTCGACGACGACCGGCGCATCGGCCGCGGCGGCGATCGCGCCGGCGGCGACGAAGTACGACGCCGACGAGGCATCGCCCTCGACGAAGACCTCGCCCGGGCTGCGGTAGGCGCTGCCGGCCGGGATCGTGAAGCGGCGCCAGCCCTCGCGCGCCACCGCGATGCCGAAGCGCGCCAGCAGCGCGATCGTGATCTCGACATAGGGGCGCGAGATCAGCTCGCCGTCGACCTCGACGACGGCGGGCGCGCCGGCCTGGGTCGCCAGCGGCAGCGCGAGCAGCAGCGCGGTCAGGAACTGGCTCGAGACATCGCCGCGAACGCGGATCGGCCGCGCCAGCTCGACCCGCCCGCCGGCGTCGCCGCCGATGCGCAGCGGCGGGAAGCCCGGCGCGCCGAGCTCGTCGACCGTGCAGCCGAGCTGGCGCAGCGCGTCGACGAGGTCGCCGATCGGCCGCTCGTGCATGCGCGCCACGCCGGCGAGCTCGAAGCGCCCGCCCTGCATCGCCGCCAGCACCGCCAGCGCGGCGGCGAGCGGCCGCATCGCGGTGCCGGCATTGCCGAGAAACAGCGACGCTTCGTGCACCGCGAGCCGGCCCGCCAGGCCGCCGACGCACAGCGTCGCGCCGTCGTCGCGCAGCGTGCAGCCCAGCGCGCGCAGCGCGTCGCGCATCACGCGCGTGTCGTCGGCGTCGAGCAGGCCCTGCACGCGCGTCGTGCCGGCGGCCAGCCCGGCGAGCAGCAGCACGCGGTTGGAGATGCTCTTGGACCCCGGCAGCCGCACGCGGCCGGCGGCGCGCCTCAGCGGCGGCAGGTCGAGGAAGGCCGGCGAGGCGTCGGCGCTCACGAGCCGGGCCCTCGCCTGGCGCACCACGCCGAGGGCGCGCTCACCCGCGCCGTCCGCGCACCGGCGGCGCGGCAGCCGGCGCACCCGCCCCGGCGTTCGGTGCGGCGTCGGCCGGCGTGCCCGGCGGCACCGTGATCTGCCCCATCTGCCAGGTCGCGCGCGCAGTCGACGCACCGCGGATCAACCCCTCCAGCGCATCGGTGTTGCCGGACTGGATCGCCAGCTCGAATGCGTCCAGCGTGTGCCGGAAGCGCCCCGCCTGGCGCAGCAGCTCCTCGCGGTTGGAGATCAGGATGTCGCGCCAGATCGTCGGGTCGCTCGCGGCGATGCGCGTGAAGTCGCGGAACCCCGGCCCGGCCAGGCCGAGGAAGTCGCGCCCCGCGGGGTGGGCGACGATGGCCGCGAAGTAGGCGAAGGCGAGCAGGTGCGGCAGGTGGCTGACGGCGGCAAAGGCGGCGTCGTGGTTCTCCGGCGTCATGCGCAGCACCTGCGCGCCGAGCGCGGTCCAGGCCTCGGTCGCGCGCTGCACCTGCGCCGGCGCAGTCTGCGCCAGCGGGGTCAGGATCACGGCGCGGCCGCTGAACAGCGCCGGGTCCGCATGCTCGATGCCGGCGGCCTCCTTGCCGGCGATCGGGTGCGCCGGGACGAAGGCCGGCAGCCGCTCGCGCAGCGCGCGCCGCGCGGCGTCGACGACGTCGCGCTTGGTCGAGCCGACGTCCATCACCAGCAGGTCGGGGTCGACGAGATGGCGGATCGCCTTCAGCGTCGCTTCGGTGGCTGCCACCGGCACCGCGATCAGCACGATGTCGGATCCCGAGACCGCCAGCAGCGCCGACTCGGCGGCGACGTCGATCGCGCCCAGGCGGCGCGCGCGCTCGGTGGTCGACGGCGACTTGCTGTAGCCGACGACGCGCCGGACCATGCCGGCGCGCTTCAGGCCGAGCGCGAACGAGCCGCCGATCAGGCCGCAACCGATGACGCCGAGCTGCTGGAACATGGCGCGGGCGATGCGGGTCAGTGGGCGTCGACCGGGTAGGCGCCCAGCAGCTTGAAGAAGGCGCAGGCCTGGCGCAGCGCCGCCAGCGCGGCGGCGACCTGCGGCTGCTCGGGGTGGCCCGCGATGTCGATGTAGAAGTAGTACTCCCACTGCCCGGATCGCGCCGGGCGCGACTCCAGCCGCGTCATCGACACCCCATGCTCCTTCAGCGGCACGAGCAGGTCGTGCACCGCGCCGGGGCGGTTCGGCACCGAGACGACGAGGCTGGTGCAATCCTGGCCCGAGGCAGCCGGCTGCGGGTGGCGCAGCGGGTCGGCGACGATCGCGAAGCGGGTGCGGTTGCGCGCATCGTCCTGGATCGCCGGTGCGACGACATGCAGCCCCCAATGGCTGGCGGCACGCTCGCTGGCGATCGCGGCCAGCCGTTCGTCGGCGGCGGCCTGGCGCGCGCCCTCGGCGTTGCTCGCCACCGGCCGGCGCTCGACGCGCGGCAGGTGCGCGGCGAGCCAGGCGTGGCACTGCGCCAGCGCCTGCGGATGGGCGACGACGGCGTCGAGGCCGTCCAGCCCCTCGCGCCGGCGCAGCAGCTGGTGGCGCACGAGCAGGCTGGTCTCGCCGACGATCACGAGCGGCGTGTGCAGCAGCAGGTCGAGCGATCGCGCGACGCTGCCCTCGGTCGAGTTCTCGACCGCGACGACGCCGAAGTCCGCCGCCCCGGCGGCCACGGCGTGGAAGACCTCGTCGAAGTTGGCGCATGGCAGCGGCGCGATCGAGCTGCCGAAATAGCGCAGTGCCGCCTCCTCGCTGAAGGTGCCCGCAGGGCCGAGATAGGCCACACGCGTGGGCGACTCCAGGCTGCGGCAGGCGGACATGATCTCGCGCCAGATCGGCGCGAGGCTGTCGGTCGCGAGCGGCCCGGGGTTGCGCCGCTTCAGGCCGTCGATGACCTGCGCCTCGCGCTCGGGACGGAAGACGGCCGAGCCCTCGCCCCTCTTGATCTCGCCGACCTCGAGCGCGAGCCGGGCGCGCCGGTTCAGCAGCGCGAGCAGCTCGGCGTCGACGCCGTCGATCTGCGTGCGCAGCGACTGCAGCGCGGCGTCGCGATCGGCGGGCGCGTTCATCGAGCGCTCAGGGTGCGGAGGTCGGGCGCGCGCGGGCTGGCTGGCGGGCCGCGGCGATCACTTGGCGGTGCTCGGCGCGGCCGCGGCCGGGGCGGCTGGGGCCGCCGCGGCACCGCCGCCGCCCAACCCGAGCCGGTCGGCCAGCGTGCGGTCCAGCGTCTTGAGCCGGGGTTCGAGCTGCGGCTTGACGTCGGCGACGAGCTTCTCGCCGAGCGCCTTCTGCATCTCCGGCGCCAGCGCCTGGTACTTGCGCCAGGCCTGCGACTGGAACACCGCCAGCACCTCCTGCAGCTCGGCCTCGGAGAGCTTGGCCTCGAGCAGCGGCACGAGCGCGTCCGGCGCCAGCGCGCGCGCCCGGTCGCGCACGATCGGGAACGTCTCCTCGGCGTACTTGCGCACCTCGCCCTGGACGTCGCGCGCGACCGCCTCGCGCTTGTCGGCCTCGAAGCGGCTCTGGATCACCATGCCGGCGCGCTGCATCAACTGCAGCGCGGGCTGCTCGACGACCTGGCGCGCCATCTGGTCGATTCCGCCTTGCTGCGCCTGCACGATCTGCGCGGCCAGCGCCTTCTTCTTGCCCGGTGCAGCGGCCTGCGCGCCGGCCTGGGCGGAAAAGGCCAGCGCGGCGGCCAGCAAGAGGGTCTTGATCATCGGGGGGGCTCCTGGCCCGGGTTCGCGGGCGGCGGGGGGTTGTCGTCGCCGTCGCCGGCGGGCTCGTTGGCGTCGTTCTCGACGATGCGCTGCAGGCCCGACAGCTTCGCGCCGTCGTCCGGCGCGATCAGCGTCACGCCCTGGGTCGCGCGGCCGAGCTCGCGGATCTCGGCCACGCGCGTGCGCACCAGCACCCCGGTGTCGGTGATCAGCATGATCTCGTCGGACGGTCGCACCAGCGTCGCGGCGACGACGCGACCGTTGCGCTCGCTCTGCTGGATCGCGATCATGCCCTTGGTGCCGCGGCCATGGCGTGTGTATTCCACGATCGGGGTGCGCTTGCCGTAGCCGTTCTCGGTCGCGGTCAGCACGCTCACGCGCGCCGTCTCGTCGCCCGCGGCGTGCGCCTCGTCCCGGTCCGCCACCAGCATCGCGATCACCTGCTGGCCCTCCTCGAGCGCCATGCCGCGCACGCCGCGCGCGGTGCGGCCCATCGCGCGCACGTCGTCCTCGTCGAACCGCACCGCCTTGCCGCCGTCGGAGAACAGCATCACGTCGTGCCGGCCGTCGGTCAGCGCGGCACCGATCAGGTAGTCGCCGGCGTCGAGGTCGACGGCGATGATGCCGGCCTTGCGCGGGTTGGCGAACTCGTCCAGCGCCGTCTTCTTGACGGTGCCGAACGCGGTGCCCATGAAGACATAGTGGTCCGACGGGAAGGCGCGGAACTCGCCCGTCAGCGGCAGCACGACGGTGATCTTTTCGCCCGGCTGCAGCGGGAACATGTTGACGATCGGCTTGCCGCGCGACGCGCGCGAGCCCTGCGGCACCTCCCAGACCTTGAGCCAGTAGACGCGCCCGCGGTCGCTGAAGCACAGGATCCAGTCGTGCGTGTTGGCGATGAAGAGCTGGTCGATCCAGTCGTCCTCCTTGGTCTGCGTGGCCTGCCGGCCGCGCCCGCCGCGCTTCTGCGCGCGATATTCGGCCAGCGGCTGGCTCTTGACATAGCCGCCGTGGCTGAGCGTCACGACCATGTCGGTCGGCGTGATCAGGTCCTCGGTGCCGAGCTCCAGCGCCTGGGCCTCGATCGTGCTGCGGCGCGCGCCGGCCTTGGTCTGGCCGAACTCGGCCCGCAGCGCCTGCAGCTCCGCGGTGATGATCGCCGTCACGCGTGCCGGCTTGGCCAGGATGTCGAGCAGGTCCGCGATCTGCGCCATCACCTCCCGGTACTCGCCGATGATCTTGTCCTGCTCCAGCCCGGTGAGGCGCTGCAGCCGCATCTGCAGGATCTCCTGCGCCTGGTCGTCGGACAGCCGGTACATCCCGTCGGGCTGCAGCCCGTAGTGCGCCGGCAGGCCCTCGGGGCGGTAGGCGGCGCGGCCGCCCGGCGTCTGGCCCTCGGCGCGCGCGAGCATCTCGCGCACCAGCGGGCTGTCCCAGCTCCTGCCCATCAACGCCGCCTTGGCCACCGGCGGCGTCGGGCTGGTCTTGATCGTCTCGATGAACTCGTCGATATTGGCCAGCGCCACCGCCAGGCCTTCGAGCACATGGCCGCGCTCGCGCGCCTTGCGCAGCTCGTAGACGGTGCGCCGGGTGACGACCTCGCGCCGGTGCTCGAGGAAGATCTCGATCAGCTGGCGCAGGTTGCACAGCCGCGGCTGGCCGTCGACCAGCGCGACCATGTTCATGCCGAAGGTGTCCTGCAGCTGGGTCTGCTTGTACAGGTTGTTCAGGACGACCTCGGGCACCTCGCCACGCTTGAGTTCGATGACCACCCGCATGCCGGACTTGTCGCTCTCGTCCTGGATGTGGCTGATGCCCTCGATCTTCTTGTCGTTGACGAGCTCGGCGATACGTTCCAGCAGCGTCTTCTTGTTGACCTGGTACGGGATCTCGTCGACGATGATCGCCTGCCGCTGGCCGCGGTCGATATCCTCGAAGTGGCAGCGCGCGCGCATCACGACCCGGCCGCGGCCGCTGCGGTAGGCCTCGCGCACGCCGGCCAGGCCGTAGATGATCCCGGCGGTCGGGAAGTCCGGCGCCGGGACGATCGTCATCAGCTCGTCGACCGAGGCCTCGGGGTTGGCCAGCAGGTGCAGGCAGGCGTCGACGACCTCGTTCAGGTTGTGCGGCGGGATGTTGGTGGCCATGCCGACCGCGATGCCGCCGGAGCCGTTGACCAGCAGGTTCGGCAGCCGCGTCGGCAGTACCAGGGGCTCGCGCTCGGAGCCGTCGTAGTTGGGGCCGAAGTCGACCGTCTCCTTGTCGATGTCGGCCAGCATCTCGTGCGCGATCTTGGCCAGCCGGATCTCGGTGTAGCGCATCGCCGCCGCGCTGTCGCCGTCGACGCTGCCGAAGTTGCCCTGGCCGTCGACCAGCATGTGGCGCATGCTGAAGTCCTGCGCCATGCGAACGATGGTGTCGTAGACCGACTGGTCGCCGTGCGGGTGGTACTTGCCGATGACGTCGCCGACGATGCGCGCGCTCTTCTTGTACGGCCGGTTCCAGTCGTTGCCGAGCTCGTGCATCGCGAACAGCACGCGCCGGTGCACCGGCTTGAGGCCGTCGCGCGCATCGGGCAGCGCGCGGCCGACGATCACGCTCATCGCGTAATCGAGGTAGGAGCGGCGCATCTCCTCCTCGAGGCTGACGGGGAGGGTTTCCTTGGCGAAGGGGGTCATTCGGGGGTCGAGGATGACTGCGCTGCGATCCGCGAACGGGCGCTGCGCGGCCGGCTGGCGGCACTAGCGGCCGCGTCGATAGGGCCCGGCATTCTAAGCGGCGGTGCATGTCGCAGCCGCGCAACAGGCGCCGTCGCCGAGCCGGCCGAGCGCGCCAAAATGCGGCCCGTCGGATGCCGTATGGCACAATGAACTGTCGGTGGGAAACCCCGTCGCCGAGCGCGTTTGCCCACGCATCAGGTGCCCGTTTCGGACGTTTCGCAGGCAACTGCGGCTTTCCTCGAGAGGAGAATCAATGAAGAAATTGAACAAGGTGGCGGTGCTTTTCGCATCGGCCGCGCTTGCCGCCCCGCTCACGGTCTTCGCGCAGGAGGCCACGGTCGACAACTGGCGCGCCACCGACGGCGTCGTCTGGAAGAACGGTGACGGCACGCTGTGCTGGCGCGATGGCTTCTGGACCCCGGCCACCGCCAAGGCGGACTGCGACGGTGCGCCCAAGAAGGCCGCGCCTGCCCCGGCGCCGGCCCCTGCGCCTGCGCCGGCCCCGGCTGCCGCCCCCGCGGCCCCGGCACCCGCGCCCGCCCCGGCACCCGCCCCGGCCCCGGCCGCGCCGAAGGCCGAGAAGGTCACTTACGCGGCCGATGCGTTCTTCGACTTCGACAAGGCGGTGCTCAAGCCCGAGGCGAAGGCCAAGCTCGACGACCTGGTCGACAAGACCAAGAATATCGCGCTGGAAGTCGTGATCGCCGTCGGCCATACCGACGCGACCGGCGGCTCCGCCTACAACCAGGGCCTGTCCGTGCGCCGCTCCAACGCGGTCAAGGAGTATCTGGTCAGCAAGGGCATCGCCGCCAACCGCGTCTACACGGAAGGCAAGGGCGAGACCCAGCCGGTGGCGGACAACCGCACCCGCGAGGGCCGCGCGAAGAACCGTCGCGTGGAGATCGAGGTCGTCGGCACCCGGTCGGCCAAGTGATCTTCGGTCGGGCCCGGCAGGGCCCGACGCTCGCGAACCCCGCTTCGGCGGGGTTTTTCTTTTCTTGTCGCTACCATTGCGCGATGGACAACGTCGACGCGCAGGAACTCGCCAAGTTCAGCGAGCTGGCCCACCGCTGGTGGGACCCCGACAGCGAGTTCCGCCCGCTGCACCAGATCAACCCCTTGCGGCTCGACTGGATCGACGGCCTGGCCGGGCTGGCCGGCAAGCAGGTGCTCGACGTCGGCTGCGGCGGCGGCATCCTGGCCGAGTCGATGGCGCGCCGCGCGGCGCAGGTCACCGGCATCGACCTGGCGGCCAAGCCGCTCGGCGTGGCGCGACTGCACGCGCTGGAGGCCGGCGTCGACAACGTCGACTACCGCGAGGTCGCCGCCGAGGCGCTGGCGGCCGAGCGGCCGGGTGCGTTCGACGTCGTCACCTGCATGGAGATGCTCGAGCATGTGCCGGACCCGGCGTCGACGGTGCGCGCCTGCGCGGCGCTCGTGCGGCCCGGCGGCTGGGTCTTCTTCTCGACCATCAACCGCAATCCCAAGTCCTTCCTGTTCGCCATCGTCGGGGCCGAATACCTGCTGAAGCTGCTGCCGCGCGGGACGCACGAGTACGCGCGCTTCATCCGGCCGAGCGAGCTCGCGCGCCACCTGCGCGATGCCGGCCTGGCGCTGCATGGCATGCGCGGCCTGCAATACAACCCGCTGACGCGGCACTACGCGCTCGCCGACGACACCAGCGTCAACTATCTCGTCGCATGCCGGCGCAGCGCATGAGCGCAACGGGCCGCTCGCGAGCGCTCATCCCGCAGCGCGCAGCGCGTAGGGTGGTCCAGTGAGCCCGCCGGGCCGCCCCGAGGGCGAATGCGGGCGGGCGCAGCCCGAAGGCACCCCGGAGAACGAGTCCCGGCGATCCGCGACGGCGAAGGCGAACGGCGGCGCGCGCGCGCGCGCGGCGGCGGTGCTGTTCGACCTCGACGGCACGCTGGTCGACAGTGCGCCGGACCTGGCCGGCGCCGCCAACGACCTGCGCGCCGAGCATGGCCTGCCGCCCTTGCCGTTCGAGCTGCTGCGGCCGATGGCGAGCGCCGGCGCGCGCGGGCTGCTCGGCGTCGCATTCGGCGTCGCGCCCGGCGAGGCCGGCTTCGACGTCCTGCGCGACGCCTTCCTCGCGCGTTACGCCGGCCGCCTGCTGCGCTGCACGCGCATCTTCGACGACGTCGCGCCGGTGCTCGGCGCACTGGCCGGCGCCGGCCTGCCCTGGGGCATCGTGACCAACAAGGCGACGCGCTATGCCGAGCCGGTGCTGCAGGGCCTGGGCTTGCGGGCGCAGGCGGCGGCGCTCGTATGCGGCGACACGACGGCCTACGCCAAGCCGCACCCGGCGCCGCTGCACGAGGCCGCGCGCCGGCTCGGGATGGCCGCCGAGGACTGCGTCTACGTCGGCGACGACCTGCGCGACGTGCAGGCCGGCCGCGCCGCCGGCATGGCGACCCTGGTGGCCGCCTGGGGCTATCTGGGGCAGGGCGACGCCGTGCACGAATGGGGCGCGGACGCCGTGCTGTCCGAACCCGGCGCGCTCTTGAACTGGCTCGGTCTGCCCTAAGATACGCGTCTGGGCCCGACTTGGCTTCGACGTGGGTGCGGAGCCGGCGCGGGGCATGCCGAGCACCAGTACGCTCGTAAATCCACTGGAACGATGTAACTGCGAACGACGAACGTTTCGCCCTCGCCGCTTAACACCGGTGAGCCTCTCAACGGCAGGCCGATGGGCCGGGCTCGAGGGTCGTAAGACCCGATAGCTGAGAGGTCATTCACATCGGCTGGCACCGTGCCGGGTCACTTGGTACGGAGCGAGATCTAGGTGACTGGCAGGTGGGTTAGCGTGCTGCTGCGCGAATCCACCGGCGAGATCCAAATCAGCCAGCTAAGCATGTAGAACCGTCCGGTGATGGCTTGCGGACGGGGGTTCGATCCCCCCCGGGTCCACCATCTCACAGCCCCGGGGTGCACGCCCGATGCAGCCCGGGGCTTCAAGCGCTCCCCCAAGTCGTCGATTCGACGACCGAAACCGTGCTACGGCCAACACGGCGGGCGCTGTCAGGCCAGCGCCGTGTGCGACGCCGAAGCTCGCTTTCAGGGGGGACGGGCGCGGGGACGGCTCAGCAGGTGCGATCGACAGGGCGCGACCACCCCAGCCGACCGACCGCGGATCCATTGCTGCCTGGCGCCGCCGGCCTGCGCGCGCCGCCGCCCGCCGCCCTCCCGCCGCCCTCGCGCCGCCTCTCAGCCCTGCACCAGTCGCAGCCCTTGCGCCGAGGGGCTGTCGTCGCCGGCGCGGCACACACGGTTGCGGCCGCCGGCCTTGGCGCGGTAGAGCGCGGCGTCGGCGCGGTCGAACAGCCGCCCGAGATCGTCGCCGGTGGTCGCCTGCGCGACGCCGAAGCTCGCCGTCAGGTGCCGCGGCCGGCCGAAGTCGTGCTGCGCGATGGCCTGGCGCAGCTTGTCGGCGAGCTGCGCCGCAGCGGCCTCGTCGGTCTCGGGAGCGAGGACGACGAACTCCTCGCCACCCCAGCGCGCGAACAGGTCCTCGGCGCGCATCGCACGCCGCACCAGCAGCGCCATCTCGCGCAGCGCAGCGTCGCCGGCGCTGTGACCGTGCTCGTCGTTGACGCGCTTGAAGTAATCGATGTCGACCAGCAGCAGCGCCAGCGGCCTGGCGTGGCGCTGCGCGCGCAGCAATTCGGCGTGCGCCAGCGGCTCGAAGCCATGCCGGTTCAGCGCCCGCGTCAGCGGGTCGGTGCTGGCCTGCGCGCTCAGCCGCTCGACGCGCTCGACCAGGTGCATGAAACCACCCTGCAGGTCGCCGGCGTCGGTGGGTGCGCCGTCGAGCCGCGCCAGCAGCGCGCGCGTCTCGCGGCCGAGCCGGTCCACCGTCAGCATGAGGCGGCGCAGGGACGCGAGCACGAGCCAGCACGATGCCACCCAGCCGGCGACGACGAGCAGCACGCGCAGCGCCAACCCCGCGGTCGCTTCGGCGGCGGCGGTCTCGGCCTGCGCCCGGGTCTCGGCCATGCCCTCGTCCCCGGCGTGCCGCAAGCGGTCCATCGCCGCGGCGACGGTGTCGAACCACTCGCGCGCGGCCTGCAGCTCGACGCGCGCGTCGCCCTCGCCGGCGTCGAGCGCGGCGACCGCGGCGCGCACCGCAGCCAGCGCCGGGTCCGCCAGCGCGCGCTCGAGGCGCGCGCCCTGCGCCGCCTCGGAGGCCTGGGCCGCCTCCACGGCGCGCGCCGCGGCAGCGTCGAAGACCGCGAGCTGTTCGCGCACGCGCGCGGCGAACCCGTGCGCCGGCGCCCCCGGGACCAGGGCGCGCACCCCGAGCGCGCGCAGCGACCCCAGGGCCTCGTTGCTGCGCAGCAGTTCCGACTGCGCCAGCAGCGCCTTGCGCAGCCCGGCGTCGGCGACGTCGCGCGCCTGCTCGGCGACCATGCGCAGCAGGCGGTCGATCGTCGCCGTGTAGTAGCCGCGCACGCTCTCGGGGTCGCCGCTGCCCGCGCTCCACTGGCGGCGCTGCATGCGCAGCGGCGCGAGCTCGACATCGCCGATCGCACCGGCCTCGACGGCCGCGCGGTAGGCGGCGTCGGTGCGCGGGTATTGCGCGACGACCGGGACATGCGCGCCGGTGCTGCCGGCGGACATCCCGGCCAGGCCGCGCTCGCGCTGCAGCTCGTGCACGAGTTCGGACAGCGCGTGCAGGCCGGCGAACGACCGCACGACCTCGCGCGCGTCGCGCAGCGCGCCGAGCTCGGCGCGCAGCAGCAGCGCGAGCCCGACAACCAGGCCGCCGAATGCGACCAGGCCGACGATGCGGATGTGGGTCTTGAGCCTCATGCGTGGATTGTGCCGTCGGGCGCTATGGCACGATCATACCGGGCGGGGTGTGGACGCCGGGGCGGGCCGGCACGCCGCGTGCAAGG
The DNA here is from genome assembly GCA_016191995.1 of Burkholderiales bacterium. GTDB lineage: Bacteria > Pseudomonadota > Gammaproteobacteria > Burkholderiales > Burkholderiaceae_C > Rubrivivax. Next base: position 15,269 of record JACPVA010000136.1, read on the forward strand.
GTGGTCACGCGGATGTCAAACTCGGGCTTCAGTCTCGAGGTCCGGCGGCGCCGCCCGCCACCGTCCGGCGCCGCCTGGCCCGGTTCGTCCGTGGCCCGCCGCGACCGCGCAGGGTGCACGAACAGGAGAGCGACGATGGCAAACGGTCAGCGCCAGACGCTATGCCAGGACACCTACGCCGTGGTGCTGGCGGGGGGCCGCGGGTCGCGGCTCGGGCCGCTGACCGACCGCCGCGCCAAGCCCGCGGTGCCGTTCGCCGGCAAGCTCAAGATCATCGATTTCGCGCTCAGCAACTGCGTGAATTCGGGCGTGCGCCGAATCGCCGTGCTGACGCAGTACAAGGCGCAGAGCCTGATCCGGCATGTCGAGCGCGGCTGGGGCTTTCTCGCCGGCAGCCTGGGCGAGTATGTCGATGTCGTCCCGGCGCAGCAGCAGACCGGCGCAGCGTGGTATTGCGGCACCGCCGACGCGGTGTGGCAGAACCGCGAGCTGATCGCGGAGGCCGACCCGCGCCATGTGCTGGTGCTCGGCGGCGACCATGTCTACAAGATGAACTATGCGGCGATGCTCGCCGAGCACATGACGCGCAAGGCCACGGTGAGCGTGGCCTGCATCGAGGTGCCGCTGCACGAGGCCTCGTCCTACGGCGTCGTGCGGGTCGACGCCGAGGACCGCATCGTCGGCTTCGACGAGAAGCCCGCCCAGCCGCCGCCGCTGCCGGGGCGGCCGGGGCGGGCGCTGGCGAGCATGGGCATCTACCTGTTCGACGCCGGCGTGCTGCACGACGCACTGGCGCGCGACGCCGCCGACCCGGCGTCGACGCACGATTTCGGCCACGACCTGATCCCGGCGCTGATCGGCCGCCAGCGGCTTCATGCGCACCGCTTCGAGCGCAGCTGCGTCAACCTGGTCGGCGACCGTCCGTACTGGCGCGATGTCGGCACCGTCGATGCGTACTGGGCCGCGAACATGGACCTGACGCAGGTCCAGCCGGAGCTCAACCTGTACGACGACGACTGGCCGATCCTGAGCCTGCAGCGGCAGCTGCCGCCGGCCAAGTTCGTCTTCGACGACGAGCGCCGGCGCGGCGTGGCGCTGCAGTCGCTGGTGGCCGGTGGCTGCATCGTCAGCGGCGCGACGGTGCGCCGCTCGATCCTGTTCGCCAAGGTGCGCGTCGAGGCCGGCTCGCTGGTCGAGGATTCGCTGGTGCTGCCGAACGTCCTCGCCGGGCCCGGCGTGACGCTGCGGCGCACGATCGTCGACAAGCACTGCCGGCTGCCCGAGGGCTTCCACGCCGGCATCGACCCGGCGGCCGACCGCGCGCGCGGATTCTTCCTCAGCCCGGGCGGCATCACGCTGGTGACGGCCGACATGCTGGGCCAGCGCTCGCGCATCGGCTGACGCGCTTCGCGACGGCGCGCGGCGGCGGCTTCGTCCGTCGGACGCCGCCGGGGCCGCGCATCGACCCCGGAGGGCCGCCGCTCGATCAGTCGTGGTCCAGCGGCTTGTCGGTGAACAGATAGTCGCGCAGCTCCTTGTCGAAGCTCGGGTCCTGGCGCCGGATCCACTCCAGCACCATCGCCGCGTGCTCCTTCTCCTCGTCGCGGTTGTGCGCCAGGATCTTCTTCAGCGCCTCGTCCTTGCAGACGTCGACGCGCTGGTTGTACCAGTCGACCGCCTCCAGCTCCTCCATCAGCGAGACGATCGCGCGGTGCATGTCGCGCGTGGCGTCGCTGAGTTCCGAGGTCGGCTCGTGGTAGCCCTCGTTGGCCATGGATGTGCTCCATCGTGCGTGGACGGGCGCCGATCTTAAGGCGCGAGCCGCGGCGGCCTTCGACGCGCGGTCGCCGCGCGCGCGACCCGAGCGCGGGCGCCCGCGCGGGTCAGGCCTCGGTCAGCCCGAGCCGCTGGCTTTCGGAGAAGACCGGCCGATGCTCCTCCCCCTGCGCGGTGACGGCGCAGGAGCGGCCCTGGCGCTTGGCCTCGTACAAGGCCTGATCGGCGCGCCGCAGCGCGTCGTCGACCGCCTCGCCGGGGCGCGTCTGCACGAGGCCGAAGCTCAGCCCCAGGCGCGGCAACCGCTGCGCCGGCGCCAGCGTCTGGATGCGCTGCAGCAGCCGGTCGGCGACGGCGACGGCCTGCCGCAGCGAGGCGTCGGCCAGCAGCAGCGCGAACTCGTCCCCCCCCAGCCGGCCGGCGATGTCGCCCGCGCGCAGCGTCTCGCGCAGCCCCTGGCCGACGAGCTGCAGCGCGCGGTCGCCGGCGGCGTGGCCCAGGCGGTCGTTGATCGCCTTGAAGTGGTCGATGTCGAACAGCAGCAGCACCGGCGCGTGCCGTGCGTGCAGCACGCGCGCCGCGAGCAGCTCGAAGTGGCGGCGGTTGGCGATGCCGGTCAGCGCGTCGGTATACGCCAGCACCTGAAGGCGCTGGCGCGACTCGCCGAGCTCGCGCTCGGTGCGCTCGTTCATCATCGCCAGCAGCGCGAAGGCGACCACCGCCAGCGGCGCGACGGCGGCCAGCGCGCGCAGGTCCAGCCCGCCGGCGGCCGGCACGCCGGCGCCCGCCATCCAGGCCACGCCCGGCGCCAGCGCCGCCAGCGCGACCGCGCCGCCGGCCAGCTGCAGCGTGCCCGCGTCCTCGCCGCTGCGCCCGGCAGCGAGCATCGCGGC
>JACPVA010000137.1 GCA_016191995.1 Burkholderiales bacterium
AGCACTCCGTTGTTAGCCTTCGCCTGCTGCTCCGCCGTTTGGTCCATCGGTTCACCCCTTGTTGGTACTCGAGGTGTACCGGATGCCCCTGCGGCGGGGCGGCTCATGACATCTGAAAGCCGGGGGCACCGAAAGCTGCTGAAGCCCGGGGCATCGAACCCCGGGCTTCGCGTTTTCGCGAGGCGGGCTGAGCCCCCGACACCGATCTCGACCCTCAGAACCCGCCGGTCTCGAGCCAGCGCTCGATCATCGGCAGCCGGTCGGCGCCCCAGAACGGCTCGCCGTCGACGATGATGAACGGCGAGCCGAAGATGGCCCGCTGCTTCGCCTCGTCGGTCACCGCGTCGAGCTTCGCGTGGCCGGCGGCGAGCGCGGCGAGGAAGCGATCGCGGTCGACGCCGACCGAGGCGGCCGCCTCGAGCGCGACCTCCTGCGAGTCGGGCGTGCGTCCTTCGACGAAGTACATGCGGTAGACGGCGCGGGCGTACGCGCGCGCCTGCTCGGCGACGCCGCCGTCTCCCGACGACGCGCCGCTCGCGATCGCCCAGAAGCCGGCCGCCGTCGGCCGCGACGCCGAGGGGAACCGCGCAGGCATCGCGAAGGGCACGCCGAGGTGCCGAGCCGTGCGCGCGAGGTCGCGGCGCGCGTAGTCGGCCTTCATCGGCACCGCGACGAGCGGCACCGCGCCCGTGACCTTCATGACCGCCCCGAGGAGGAACGGCTTCCAGACGACCTCGCGCGCGTGCCTTCGGGCGATCGCGTCGATCTGCGTGCTCGCGAGGTAGCCGTACGGCGAGGAGAAGTCGAACCAGAGCTCGATCATCGCCGGGAGTGTACGATCACGGGTGCAGCGCCGACACCGCCAGCGCGCGCGTGCCGTCGGCGAGCGCGAACATCTGGAACGTCGTCAGAGACGACTCCTCGCCGCTCAGGCTCAGGCGGTCTCCGTCGAAGGACAGGCGCACCTCGTTGAAGTACTCGCTGTGGCCGATGGGGAGCATCTCGACGTCGGCCCTCCACGCCGTCGCGCCGGTCTTCGCGTCGAGCGCGACGAGCGCGGAGCCGCTGGAGATGCTCGGGTACACGTCGAGGTAGAGCCGCCCGCCGCGCGCGATCGCGGACGCCGACTCGTCGTGCGGCGCGGGCGACGGCACCTTGAAGCGCAAGGCGCCGCTCGGCTCGTACATCCGCAGCTCGGGCGTCGCGACCAGCGCGCCCTCGAGGCTGCCGTCGTCGCGCACCACCGCGGCCGCGAGCTCGTCCTCGACCCTGGTCACGACGGCGCCGTCCGACAACCGAACGATCGCGCCCCGCCGCACGCCGGAGTGGAAGAACGGCCCGGTGCCGAAGACGACGAAGCGCTCGTCGGAGGCGCGGATGGCGAACGAGACGCCCTTCGGATCGCCGGGCGCGCGCAGGTCGATCGTGCTCCGGACCGGGTGCTCACCGAAGCACGCGATCTCGAGCGTCGCGGCAGAGGCGTACGCGCAGACGGTGCGGCCGTCGGGCGAGAACCTGAGCGCCGATCGCCAGCCCATCACCGGGAACGGGAGGGTCGCGACGACCGACGCCTTGCGCGCCGGGAGGTCGAGCCGCTGAAGGCCGGTGCCGCCGACCACCACGAACGCCACGTGCCCGCGGGCGACGAGGTGCTCGGCGGCGGCGCCGAACGTGAACGCGTGCGCGGAGTCGCGGCCGTGCAGCGTCACGACCTTCTCGTGCACCAGCACCGCGCCGTCGTCGCTCACCGCGAGATCGCGCGGCGGGTCGATCTTCTTGGACCACAGCTCCTTCGCCGAGGCGAGGTCGACCGCGTGCAAGCCGGCGCCGTCGACGAAATACCCGTGCCGATCGTCGCTCGCCTCCAGGCGCGGCGTCTTCTCCGACACGACCGCGACCACGCGCGCCTCGCGCCGATCGATCACGCGCCCGGCCCGCAGCACACGACTCGCCTTCGCCGGGACGACCGGGGCGGGCGGACGCGCGTCGACCGGATCGGCGCGCACCGGGAGCTCGCGACGGCAGCCGAGGAGGAGGAGCGCGGCGAGCGCGAAGCGCATCTGGGGCAGGGTACTACGCAGACACGGTCCCAGGCGCACGCGCAGGCGCAGGCGCAGGCGCAGGCGCACGCGCAGGCGCAGGCGCAGGCGCAGGCGCAAGCGCAGGCGCAAGCGCAGGCGCACGCGCAGGCGAATGCGCAGGCACACGCGCAGGCGCAGGCGCGGGCTCGGGCTCGGGCTCGGGCGCGGGCGCGGGCGCGGGCGCGGGCTCGGGCTCAGGGTGGGTCGAGGCGACGAGCGGCCCTCCGGGTTGCCCGGGGATGAAGCGGGGCCCGACCACCATGGGGAAGACGA
>JACPVA010000138.1 GCA_016191995.1 Burkholderiales bacterium
CAAGCGCGTCGTGGCCGTCGACGGCGTGGACTTCGTCGGCCGCTTCCTGCAGCACGTGCTGCCCAGTGGCTTCAAGCGCATCCGCCACTACGGGCTGCTGGCCCCGACGGCCAAGGCCGAGCGGCTGGCGACCTCGCGCGCACTGCTGGCGATGCCAGCGCCCAACCCGCGCGCGGTCGAGGACGCGCGTGCGTTCATGCAGCGCGTGGCGGCGATCGACATCGAGCGCTGCCCGCACTGCCAGGCCGGCCGCTGGCGCTGCGTGCAAAGCCTGCCGGCCGACCGCGCCGCGCTGGCGGTGATCGCAGCCGGATGCCGAGGGCCGCCGTGACGCCGATGGCGGCTCGCCCATCCACCGGAGCGACGCCGCGCCAGGCGCGGTGCGGGGCCTGGCGTGCCGGGTGCCGCAGCGGCGTCGGGATCGATACCCGCCAAGCCCGCGCAGGCTCCCGAAGCCAGCACCTGGGCGAGGCGAAGCGGTGCGGCGCTGGGCGCGATCACCGCGACGGCCGCCGCGTGGTTGCCCAAGGGCGGTGCTGAAACTTACACTGCCCATGCCGGCGCCGGCGCGGCGGTTCAGTCCAACGGGGTTTATCTGACGCGGGCGGCCTCGGTGGCTGCGGCGCAGCGTCGCGGCGCGTCAGATAAACGCTATTAGACGTCATAGACCCCCACTTCGCTGCACATCGCACATCCCTATGAACGTTAGCACGTCCTCCACGTTCGTCGCTGCCGACGGCGACGGTTACGAGCTTCAGATGGGGCGGTGGAGTCGCCGACTGAGCGACCCATTCCTCGACTTTTCCGGCGCGGCGCCGGGCGAACGAATCCTGGACGTCGGCTGTGGCACTGGCTGCCTCGCGGACTCACTCATCAAGAGATGTCAGTTTGCACATCTTCGGGGCATTGACTTCTCGTCCGTCTACATCGAACACGCCGCTCGTCGTGTTCACGACTCGCGAGTGTCCTTCGAGGTAGGGGACGCTTGCGCGTTGACCTTTCCGGACCGGAGCTTTGACCGCGTCCTTTCTCTCCTGGTGCTGCACTTTGTGCCCAATGCCGTACGCGCTATCGCAGAAATGAGGCGCGTCGCCCGTCCAGGCGCAGTCGTCGCCGCCTCGGTGTGGGATGCACGTGGGGGCTTTGTCGCGAACCGGATCTTCTTCGACACAGCAGCCGCGCTTGACCCCAAAGCCGGCGAACGGAGGGCACGGAACTACACGCGCCCCATGACACGGCCTGGTGAACTGGCGAACGCTTGGCGAGCGGCAGGATTCCTGGATGTGAGCGAAGCCGTACTTGGCATTCGCATGGACTTCGCCTCATTCGACGACTATTGGTCGCCCTACGAAGGCAAAGACGGACCTGGCGCAGAGTACATGGCTACTCTGTCCTTGTCTGAACGCACGAAGCTTCGTGACGCGGTGAGGCTTGCGTACATCGATGGAGACGTAGACGGACCACGCTCGTACGGTGCGCTCGCGTGGGCCGTAAAGGGCGTAACACCGGGCTGAACGAGTCGCCAGCCGAGATGTGCTCATCACTCCCTACTGCTCGGCGGTCTTGACCGGGACGAAGCGCATCGTCGGCCGCGACGCGGCAACGCATCCCGCCGCCGCATCGGTCATGTCGTTCTTGCCACAGCCGCTCCTGCCCTCCATGCGGTACGGGCCGATGAAGTTGGCCGCGATCAGCCGCCCATCCAACTCCCGCGGCGCGCAGCCGCCGCGCCCAAGCATGCGCGCCGCTGCACGCCTGTCATCGTCACCAGGCAACCCTGCGGCAACTGCTGGACAGACCAGTTCAGGAACTGCTCGCGCCTGATCGACCGTGCCACCACGCGGCGGCCCGGCGCATCTACCGCGTGGACCTGAATCACGTTCTTCGCCAGGTCCACGCCTACCCGCGTAATCGGTGCTGCTGTAGTCTGCGCCATGGCACATCTCCTTTGCGAGTTCGAGATCGCGTATCCGCGCAGCGATCTTCGTGCCTCGGCACTGTCATCGGATCGGGGAGGTCGCTTCGTATTCGCTCGAGAGGCGCCCCGCCTCACGGGTCGCCGCAGCTCGAACGTTAGACCTCACAGTTCGCCGTCCGCTGTCATCGAGCGCTTGCTGGCCGCGCTTTGCGTAGCTACAATGCGACATCATGCCGACTTGGGATGAGTCGAAGCGCCAGATCAACATCGACAAGCATGGCTATGACTTCCCAGGTTGTGAGGCCATCTTTGACGGACCGATCTGGGTCTACGAAGACAAGAGCGAAGCGTATGGCGAACAACGGTTGTGTGTTGTCGGTTGGCTCCGTGGTCAGGTGATGCACATGACCTACACCGAGCGCCAGGCCGACTTCCACGTGATCAGCCTTCGAGAGGCGGACAAACATGAAGCGCGCAGGTACTTCAAAGAAGTTTCCTACTAACCCGGCTGAGATTGAGGCCGCAATCGCTCGCGCGCCGGGTAAGGATCGGCCTCTGACTGCAAAGGAAGAGGCAGTCTGGTCCACAGGAGTCCTGGTCAGGGGAGGTGGCTACGCTGCCGTGTGCAAGGCGCTTGCCGAGAAGCGCAAGCCGGGGCAACGTGGGCCACAGATCGCTCCCACCAAAACGCTCGTTAGCGTGCGGTACAGCCCAGAAGTCATCGCCTTCTTCAAGGCCGGGGGCGCTGGCTGGCAAACGCGCATGGACGACGCGCTTAAACAATGGGTTGCCAAGCACAGCAGGTCCGGTCGCGCGGGCCGGCCCGAGTGATGTCTAGCGATCAAGGATAGATCGCGCGAAGCCGCGATCTGATCCGTTTGTTGGAGAAGCCCGGTGTGCAGCGCGCTGGGCGTGCGGTGGGCGCCCTGCAACTATGTCCTGCCGCGCCGGTCCGCCGCGGAGCACCGGGCTGGGTCGGTCGTGCGGCGGTCTACGGCGCCGACCGAAGTGCTCGAGCCTCGAAGTGCGCATGGGCTCGATCGGCTCGCCTTGCCCGAACGTCGCGGCACGCAGCAGCCGGCGCGCGGCCGGCGCACATCGCCGGGTGACGGGTCGAGCCGGTGGCTGGCTTCAGGCTTGTGCGCCGATCGCAGCCCCGATGCCTGATGGCGGCGGTCCGGACATCGACGACGAGGTGGCCGGCGCCGCCGCGCGCAGCGGCGGAGTGCGCCGCAGCACGATACGCATCGGCGCGCCGCAGCAGCTGCAGCGCAGCGTCGCGCGCTCGGTGGGTGGCGATTGCGCCGATGCCACCTTGAACACCAGCAGCTTCAGCAGCGCCGCGAGCCGCCTCGCATCGGGGTGCAGGAAGCCGTAGCTCCTGGCGCGGCGCAGCCCCTTGGGCAGCACATGCTGCAGCACCAGGCGCAGGAACTCCGTCCCTTCGACCGTGCGCTGGCGCATCCGCCCGGTCTTGCTGTCGCACCAGCGGTACGTCACGCCGCTGTCGTCCATGCGCACGATATCGCGCTCCTGGATCACGCCGCGGACCAGGTAGTGGCCAAGATAGACGACGGCCGCGTCGCCGTGATCCAGCCGCTTGCAGTCGACCACCCAGGGCTCGTCCAGCGCCGCCGCCGGCAGCGCCAGGTGCACGTGCGGATGAAGCTCCAGCGCGCGGCTGTGGGTGTGCAGCACCGCCAGCGCGCCGGGGCTGCCGCGCAGCTGGCGGTGGTTCAGCGCGAACTCGCGCAGCGTGCGCCAGGCGCAGTCCATCAGCGTGTTGTAGACGATGCGCGGATGCTCCCGGGCCAGCGCGCGCAGCTCGGCCGGCAACGTGAAGGTGACCAGGAAGTAGGCACCGGCGACGAGCTGGCGGCGCTGGCTCTCGATCCAGCGCTGGCTGTCGGCGTGCTGGCAGTGCCGGCACAGCCGGTGGCAGCCGACACTCGGCCGCAGTTCATAGACACATCGTTGCCACTGCTAGCGCTGAATGCTAGCATTCGGATCGTGAACTCCAAGCACAAGAAGACGCTGGCGGCGATCTTCGCGAAGCCAACAGCCTCATCGGTCGTGTTTTCGGACATTGAGTCGCTGGTCAAGGCCCTAGGTGGAAGTGTTCACGAGCGTGAAGGATCCAGAGTCAAGATGGTGCTCGGCGAACACGAGTGGCGTTGCCATCGGCCGCATCCGGGCAAGGAAGCCAAGCGCTACCAGGTCGAAGAGGCAAGAGAACTGATGGAACGAGCGGGAGTCAGACCGTGAACACGATGAACGTTCAAGGCTATACGGCTCGAGTCGAGTACGACGATCGAGACGACATCTTTGTCGGCCGTGTGCTTGGTCTACGAAGCATCATCAGCTTCCACGGCAAGACGGTCACCGAGCTTCGCCGCGAGTTTGCGGCAGCCGTCAAGGATTACCTGGCCGACTGCGAAGAACAGGGTGTGTCGCCGGAGAAGCCTGCGTCTGGCAAGTTGCTCATTCGAGTTCCACCCGAAGTACATAGCCGAGCCCTGGTCAAGGCTCAAGCCATGGGCAAGAGTTTGAACCAGTGGGCTACCGAGGCGCTGGAACGGGCAGTGCGAGCGGATGGCTAAGGAGCCTAGCAACAATAACGTGAACACTTCGCGTCGCGCGACTACGATTCGAAGATGAAGCGAGCGCTCGCGATCGAAGCCGAGTTCAAAGCTCTGTCGCCTCGTCTTGACGAGGCGACGTTGCGATTGTGGGCCGCTGCCGAGGCCCGCAGCCTTGGGCGCGGCGGCGTTAGCGTGGTAGCCAAGGTTGCTGGTCTGTCGCGTACGACTGTGTATGCCGGCCTGGCTGAGATCGAGGCCGCTGGCAAGGCAGCCAAGGGCAAGGCGAGAATGGCTGCAGTGCGGCCCGTTGTGGCGGCTGGTGCGCACAAGCGGGTCCGAGCGCCAGGTGGCGGCCGCAAGCGTTTGGTTGACATCGACGCGAGCTTGCTTGCCGATCTTGACGCGCTGGTCGAATCCACCATCAGAGGCGATCCGATGTCGCCTCTTCGATCGACCACGACACGGCGGAGTTTGCCGTGCAAAGCATTCGTCACTGGTGGTTCGAGATGGGGCGCCGGACTGAGGTACGGCGGGAAACCGCCGGAATCGCCACCGTGACCCTAAACTGCCAGGCGCACTGCACTTCTATCCCGACCCGCGCAACACATGCCATCGACGCGCCTCGCAGCTGTCCTGGTCCATACGCCCGAGCCAATTGCCGCGCTTGCGTGGTACGAGCAGGTGTTTCCGGACGCGGAGCGGGCGAGCGTGGGAGAACCTGCGTTTGAACTGCTTCGAGTCGGAGAGGTCCAGCTAGAGTTTGTGCCGGCTGACGCAAAGGTCGGTTCTGGCGCAGCAGGCTCAGTCGTGTACTGGGCAGTGCCCGAACTCGAACCGGAGCTACAGCGGTTGCTGGCGCTTGGCGCAACGCTTTACCGTGGTCCCATGACGATCGAAGACGGCCTGGCAATGTGCCAAGTTCGTGATCCTTGGGGCAACTGCTTGGGTATCCGGGGTAAGGCGAAGCTGTGACTCTCGGAGGCTAGAGCCGTTCTGGTCCAGACAGAGGTCACGTTTGCAGCGGTGACAAGCACTGGAAGCCGGCTGGCCGCGAAGGGTCGCTTGCAGGTGACGGCGGACGCGGGCGGGTGACATCTGCTCACGTTCGCAACACACCGAATACCCTGGCGCCTATCAGTGCGTTCGGGTATGCTGCCCTCGGTCGAGGCCCGGGCCGAACCGCCGCTCGGTGGTCCGTCCGAAGCTGCCTCGCGCTCAGGAGGAAGAATCATGTCGCGTTCGTCGCTCATCGCCCTTGCTGCCGTGGTCACCATGGCCGCGACGGTGCCGGCCTGGGCCGGGGTCGAGGCCGTGCGCGGCTCGATCTACCAGTTCGTCTACGCGAGCGACGACTACAACACGCCGTCCGGCAACGTGGTCGACGCGAGCTTCTACGCCGACAGCTGGACCGGAATGGCCGAGACGCTGGTCGCCGATCGAATGGCCTACGCGGCCGGCACCGCGACCGACGGGCCCGATGCGCCGGCAAGCTGGGTACGCACGACCGCCGGCATCGATGCGGTCTGGCATTCCGCCTCGTCGGGCGCCGTGGACTTCACCAACATCGGCTGGGTCAGCTCGAACTCGACCTCCGGCTATGCCGACCTCAGCGCGGTGCAGAAGAATCCTTCCGAATGGGCGGATCGGAGCTGGTCGTATACCTTCGTGCCCGATGTCGACAGCCTCTTCGTCCTGGACTACAGCCTGCTCGCGGCGCCCGGCACGAGCGATCCCTTCGGGATCAGCAGGTTTCGCTTCAGCTGCTACCAGGTCGACGGCTGCGAGGGCGTCGAGAACCAGACCGTGCTCGCGGTCGGTGACAGCGGTCGACTCAGCTTCGCGGTGCAGGCCGGCCAGGAGGCGAGCTTCTACCTGGACGTGTGGGGGGTGATCAGCGGCGCACTGGGCACGCGCACGACGCTGATGAACGCGGAGTTCGACTGGAAGGTCACGCCGGTGCCCGAGCCGCGCCCCTACGCCATGCTGCTGGCCGGCATGGCGCTGGTCGCTGTGCGCGTGGCCAGGGGCCGGCGCGCGACGACGCTCGCGCGCTGATCCCCGCGTCGGGGAAGCCGGGGGCGGGTCTCGAATCGAAAGCCGCGACCGGAGCTTCAACCGTAGCCTGCGGCCGGCGCAGCTCTCGCAAGGGCGTCGGGTACGACATTCCGTCATGCGGCGCGATGGATCCCCCATGCGGGCCGCGCACTGTCACACCCGTCGCGGTGACAGCTGTCACGCCGTGACACCCGCACCGCCCCGGGAAGACCCGCGGCCTGCATAGGCCGCGGCGCCGCGCTGCGCGCTGGCACGAGGCTTGCGCTGCATCGGGCATGACCGCGGCCCCCACGCTCGGCATCATCGCCAACCCGATCAGCGCGCGCGATATCCGGCGCGTGGTCGCCAACGCCGGCAACCTGCAGATCACCGATCGCGTCAACATCGTGCTGCGCGTGCTGCAGGCCGCGCGCGCGGCCGGCGTCGTGCGCGCGCTGCTGATGCCCGACCGCGCCGGCATCCGTGCGCTGCTCGAGCGCCACCTGAAGCGCGGCGACAGCTCGCTGCCCGAGCTGCACTGGCTCGACATGCTGCCCAGCTCGACTGTCGACGACACCTTCGTCGCCACCCGGCTGCTGCAGCGCGCCGGCGCGGCGGCGATCGTCGTCCTCGGCGGCGACGGCACGCACCGCGCGGTGGTGCGCGAGCTGGTCACGAGCGACGCGCCGCGGCCGCCTATCGTCGGCCTGTCCACCGGCACCAACAACGCCTTCCCCGAGCTGCGCGAGCCGACGATCGCCGGGCTGGCCGCAGGTCTGTGGGCCGCCGGCCGGCTGCGCGCGGCCGAGGTGCTCGTCGGCAACAAGCTGGTCGAGGTCGTGATCGACGCCGCGGCCGGCGCGCGGCGCGATGTCGCGATCGTCGACGCCGTCGTCACCCACGACCGCAGCGTCGGCGCACGCGCGCTGTGGAAGACGGGCTCTCTCGACGCCGCCTACCTCGCCTTCGCCGAGCCGCAGGCGATCGGGCTGTCGTCGATCGGCGGGCTGCTGCAGCCGGTCGGCCGGCGCGAGCCGGGCGGGCTGGCGGTGCAACTCGCCGCGGGCGCGGGCGAGTCGGTGCTGACGCTGCACGCGCCGATCGCGCCCGGGCTGGTCAGGCCGTTGTCGGTCGCCGGCTGGCAGCCGATGAAGGCCGGCCAGGCCCACGTCGTGCGCGCGACGGCCGGCATGGTGGCGCTGGACGGCGAGCGCGAGCTGGCCTTCCACCCCGGCGAGCGCGTGACGATGACGCTGCGCGAGAACGCCTTCGAGACCCTGGACGTGGCGCAGGCCATGGCCGTGGCGGCGCGCGACGGGCTGCTGCGGCAGGCCGTGCGCGATGCAGGTTTTTCCCACCCCTGACGACGAGGAGACATGCGATGGCAGGCAATCCCTTCCCGCAATCGAAGGAGCAGCTGCTCCAGGCCTACCGCACGATGCGGACGATCCGCGAGTTCGAGGAGCGGCTGCACGTCGACTTCGGCCGCGGCGACATCCCCGGCTTCGTGCACCTGTACGCCGGCGAGGAGGCCGCCGCCGCAGGGATCATGATGCACCTGCACGACGGCGACCGCATCGCCAGCACGCACCGCGGCCACGGCCACTGCATCGCCAAGGGCGTGGACGTGGTGGCGATGATGAAGGAGATCTACGGCAGGAAGGGCGGCGCCTGCGAGGGCAAGGGCGGGTCGATGCACATCGCCGACCTGGACCGCGGGATGATGGGCGCCAACGGCATCCTCGGTGCCGGTGCGCCGCTGGTCTGCGGCGCCGCGCTGGCGGCCAAGTTCCGCGCCCGGAAGTCGGGCGGGCCGAGCGACGTCGCGATCAGCTTCGTCGGCGACGGTGCGAGCAACCAGGGTACCTTCCTGGAAAGCCTCAACCTGGCCGCGGTGTGGAACCTGCCGGCGATCTTCGTCGTCGAGAACAACGGCTACGCCGAGAGCACGAGCCGCGACTACGGTGTCGCGGTCGACAGCTATGTCGACCGCGCCGCCGGCTTCGGGCTGCCCGGGGTGACGGTCGACGGCACCGACTTCTTCGCCGTCCACGAGGCCGCCGGCGAGATCATCGCGCGCGCCCGTGCCGGCGGCGGGCCGGCGCTGCTGGAGTGCAAGATGGTGCGCTTCCACGGCCACTTCGAGGGCGACGCGCAGACCTACCGCGGCCCCGGCGAGCTCGACCGCATCCGCGCCGAGCAGGACTGCCTGAAGGCCTTCCGCGCCGCCGTCACCGGCGCCGGCGTCGTCGCCGCCGCCGAGCTCGAGGCGATCGATCACCAGGTGCTCGGCCTGATCGAGCGCGCGGTGACCGAGGCCAAGGCGGCGCCGGCGCCGACCGCGGCCGACCTGCTGACCGATGTCTACGTCCAGTACTGAAAGAGGAGCGAGCACCATGGCACGCAAGATCAGCATGAAGCAGGCGATCAACGAGGCGCTGGACCAGGAGATGGCGCGCGACCCGTCGGTGATCGTGATGGGCGAGGACATCGTCGGTGGCGCCGGCGGCGACGGCGAGCGCGACGCCTGGGGCGGGGTGCTCGGCGTCACCAAGGGGCTGTACGCCAAGCACGGCGACCGGCTGATGGACACACCGCTGTCGGAGTCGGCCTACGTCGGCGCGGCGATCGGCGCCGCCTGCTGCGGCATGCGCCCGGTCGCCGAGCTGATGTTCGTCGATTTCATGGGCGTGTGCTTCGACCAGATCTTCAACCAGGCCGCCAAGTTCAAGTACATGTTCGGCGGCAAGGCGAAGACGCCGGTCGTCATCCGCGCAATGTGCGGCGGGGGCTTCCGCGCCGCGGCGCAGCATTCGCAGATGCTCACGCCGCTGTTCGCCCACATCCCGGGGCTCAAGGTGGTGGTGCCGAGCACGCCCTACGACACCAAGGGGCTGCTGGTGCAGAGCATCCGCGACGACGACCCGGTGATCTTCCTCGAGCACAAGAACCTGTACGGCTTCGAGGGCGAGGTGCCTGAAGGGCTGTATGCGATCCCGTTCGGCGAGGCGGCGGTCGTGCGCGAGGGGCGCGGTGCCACCGTCGTCGGCTACGGGCTGATGGTGCACCGCGCGCTCGACGCCGCGGCGCAGCTGGCCAAGGACGGTGTCGAGGTCGAGGTGATCGACCTGCGCACGCTCAGCCCGCTGGATATCGACACCGTGATCGAGAGCGTCGAGAAGACCGGCCGCCTGGTCTGCGTCGACGAGGCGAATCCGCGCTGCAGCATCGCCGCCGACGTCGCGGCGCAGGTCGCGCAGTCGGCCTTCGGCGCGCTGAAGGGCCCGATCCAGATGGTCACCGCGCCGCACACCCCGGTGCCGTTCTCGCCGACGCTGGAGGACTTGTACATCCCGGGCGCGGCGCAGATCGTCGAGGCCGTCAGGCGCACGATGGGCGGGGGCCGGCACTGATGGCCGGCGCCGCGATCACCCCGCTGGTGATGCCGAAGTGGGGGCTGGAGATGCGCGAGGGCACGATCGCCGGCTGGCTGGTCGAGGAGGGCGCGCGCATCGCGGTCGGCACGCCGGTGGTCGACGTCGAGACCGACAAGATCAGCAACACCGTCGAGGCGCCCGACCCCGGGCTGCTGCGCCGGCGCGTCGCGCGCGAGGGCGAGACGCTGCCGGTCAAGGCGCTGCTGGCGGTGCTGGCCGAGCCCGAGGTCGGCGACGCCGAGGTCGACGCCTTCGTCGCCGCCTACGAGGTGCCGGCGGCGGGCGCGGAGGGCGAGGAGGAGGCCAGCGCCTTCGCCTCGACCGAGGTCGACGGCATCCGGGTGCGGCACGCGCGTCGCGGGCCCGAGGAGGGCGTGCCGGTGCTGTTCCTGCACGGCTTCGGCGGCGACCTGGGCAACTGGCTGTTCAACCTCGACGCGGTCGCGGCGCGGCACCCGGTCGTCGCGCTCGACCTGCCGGGGCATGGCGAGTCGGGCGTCGCGCTGCCGGGCGTGTCGCTGCAGGCGCTGGCGGGGTTCGTGGCACGCTTTCTCGACACGCTCGCGCTGCCGCGCGTGCATGTCGTCGGGCATTCGATGGGGGCGGCGATCGCGGCGCAGCTCGCGCGCGACCAGCCGGGGCGCGTCGCGTCGCTCGCGCTGGTCGCGCCGGCCGGGCTGGGCGAGGCGATCGACGCCGGCTATATCGAAGGCTTCGTCGCCGCGGCGTCGCGGCGCGAGCTCAAGCCGGTCGTCGAGCGCCTGTTCGCCGACCCGTCGCTGGTCGGCCGCCAGTTGCTCGACGACCTGCTGAAGTACAAGCGGCTGGACGGCGTCGGCGAGCTGCTCGCGCGGCTGGCGGGCGCGCTGTTCCCGGGCGGCCGCCAGGCCGAGCTGCCGCTGCGCGCCCTGTCCGGCGTGCCGATGCTCATCGTCTGGGGTGCCGAGGACCGCGTGATCCCGGCCGCGCAGGCGGCCGAGGCGCCCGCGGGCGCCGCGGTGCATGTGCTGCAAGGGTCCGGGCACATGGTGATGATGGAGCAGGCCGGGGCGGTCAACGCGCTGCTGCTGGAGCATCTGGCGCGGGCGGGGGGTTGAAGGCGCGGGCGCGCCATGGGCATCGGCGCCGGAGTCTCCAACCGGCCGCCCGGGCGAGGGCCGGCGTCTGTGCCACCTGCGGGCGCGGGACGATCGAGGCGACGCGCTCGCCCCTCCCTGCAGGCTGGCAATCGAATTCCGCAATGAAGGTTTCGCTTGACGGAACCTCCATCGCGAATCATCATGGCCCATGATCTGCTCGTTCGCGTGCGCGGATACCGAGTCGCTGTTTCACAGCCGCACCGTACTCCGGTTCCGCGCCATCGAGCGGGTCGCCAGGCGCAAGCTGCTTCAGATCCATGCCGCCACCGAGCTCGCCAGCCTGCGCATCCCACCGGGCAACCAGCTGGAGACGCTGAAGGCCGACCGCAAGGGTCAGCACAGCATTCGCATCAACGATCAATGGCGGATCTGCTTCGCCTGGAGGTCGGATGGCGCTCACCGCGTCGAGATCGTGGACTACCACTAGGAGTTCGAACCATGCCCAAGCCGCTCGAGGAGATTCATCCCGGCGAGATCCTGCTCGAGGACTTCATGAAACCCATGGGCATCAGCGCGCGCCAGCTCGCGGCGGACATCGACGTCTCGCCGAGCCGGATCAGCGAGCTGGTGAACGGCCAGCGCCCGGTCACGGCGGACACCGCGCTTCGGCTCGGGATGTTCTTCGGCATGGAGCCCAGGTTCTGGCTGAACCTGCAGTCCGAGTACGACATCCGGATTGCGGATCGCGAGCTGCGGGCCAAACTCGCGCCGAGGATCCGCGTCTTTCAGTCAGCTGCGGCGTGAACGACCGGTCGGCCGGCCGCGGTCGGTGTTTCGCGATCTTGGCCGCGCTCGTCGTCGCACTTCTCGCGCCGGCCTGCGCGCGCGACGGCGATCGCCCGACGCTGCGCGAGCGGATCGCCGAGCGCGCCGGCCTGCCACGGAGCAAGAGTCCCGACGCCGATCCCGCCCGCCCCGGCACGCACCGTTTCGCGCTGGTACACGACGGCGTCGAGCGCGAGTATCTCGTCCACGTGCCGCGCAGCGTCGACCGGTCCCGCCCGCTGGCGGTCGTCTTCTCGTTCCACGGCGGCGGCGGCAACATGATGCTGCAGGCCGACGACCGCTACCACGGCCTGGTCGCCAAGTCGGAGTCGGCGGGCTATCTGGCGGTCTTCCCGAACGGCTACAGCCGCATGCCGGGCGGCAGGCTGGCGACCTGGAACGCTGGGTCCTGCTGCGGCGCCGCCGCGCAGCGCGGGGCGGACGATGTCGGCTTCGTGCGCGCCATCGTGCGCGAGCTGCGCGCGCGCTACGCCGTCGACCCGGACCGCATCTTCGCGAACGGCTTTTCCAACGGCGCGATGTTCGCCTACCGGCTGGCGTGCGAGATGGCCGACACCTTTCGCGCGATCGCTGCGGTGGCCGGGACCGAGGGCGTGGCCGACTGCCGGCCGGGCCGGCCTGTGTCGGTGCTGCACATGCATGCGCGCGACGACGACCACGTGCCGTTCGACGGCGGCGCCGGCCGCGCGTCGGTCACCCGGGGGGTCGACTTCGTCTCGGTGCCGCAGACGATCACGCGCTGGGTGCGCCGCAACGCCTGCCAGACGACGCCGCGGCGCGTGCTGCAGCGGCCGGGCGGCTTCTGCGAGAGCTACGAAGGATGCCGCGGCGGCGCGCGCGTGATGCTGTGCGTCGCCGAAAGCGGCGGCCACGCCTGGCCCGGGGGCAGCAAGATCACGACCGGCGAGCCCGGGCCGACGGCGTTCTCGGCGACCGAGCTGAGCTGGGAATTCTTCAGCGGCCGGTAGCACGCCGCGAGCTCAGTCGACCCACGGCGGCCGGAGAGGCTTACATTTGCGCGTGGTCCCGCATTCGCCCCTGGCATCTGCCGACATGCCAGGGCACCGTCGAGCGGGACGCGGTCATCCTGCCAGGCGTCTTCACACTGAGGAGATCACGATGAAGCTGATCGTCGTCCGCCGTCCGGCCCGGCTCGCGCTGGCAGCCATGTTCGCGCTGTCCGCGTTCCTCGCGGCCACCGAGGCTGGCGCTCGCGAGTCCGTCGTCACCGGCCCCAAGGGAAGCACCGCGACGCGCCAGGTCGAGCACGACAAGGGCACGGTCACGTCGACGACGACCGGCGAACAAGGCAATACGCGCGAGCGCGGTCTCGAGCGCAGCAAGCAGGGCGCGAGCGCGACGATCACGCGGCGTGACGGCAGCACGGTGACACGCGAGACCAGCCGCGACGAAACCGGGTCGACTTCGACGCTGACCGGCAGCAAGGGGCAGAGTGCAACTGCCGAGACCGTCCGCACCGAAACCGGCTCATCGACGACCGTCACCGGCGACAAGGGCCGGACCGCGACCGTCGAGCACACGCGTGGGTCGCTGCGCGACAAGCTCAAGGCGCGGCGCGACGGCCAACCGTAGCGCGCCGCCGCCGCCACATTGCCGGCTGCGGCCGGTCCGGGCCGGGGCGTCCTTGCCCCCTGTTCGCCCGCGCGCCTGTTCGCCTCTCTTCGCACCGGCTCTGCGGGGCCTGCGGCGGCGCGCAGCGGGGCGTCGCGGTCTGCAGAACCGTACGGCGAGCCGCGGTGGCCCGATGCCGCATGATCAGCGCCGCGACGAATGTCGATGGTCGTCATCGGCGAGCGCCGACCCCACTTCCGACGCGACTCCGTAAAGTGCTCCCCCCCTTCCCCTTCGTCACCCTCCATCAGCGGCCGCTTCCCGACGGCCCGGCGGCGGAGTCCGAGTGGCTCGCGCGCAGCGCCACCACCGGCCGCGCCGCGGCGCACCTGTGGTCCGCGGCCGAGGGGCTGATCGTGCCGCGGCGCTATGCCGCGCTGCCCGGCTGGGCCGGCGTGCCGCGCGACGGCGTGCAGGTGCGCGCCAGCGGCGGCGGCCTGGTGCCGCAGGGGCCGGGGGTGTGGAACCTGACCCTGGTCTGGCCGGCGCCGGCCGAAGGCGCAGCGGCGAGCGGCGGGGTCTATCGCGCGTTCGCGCAGTCGCTCTGCGCGGCCTTCGCACGGCTCGGGTTGATGCTGGAAGCAGGCGAGGTCGCAGGCGCCTTCTGCCCCGGGCGCTTCGACCTCGCGGCGGGCGGGCGCAAGCTCGTCGGCACCGCGCAGGCCTGGAAGCGCATCGGCGGCGCGTCGCTGGCGCTGGCGCACGCGGTCGTCGTCGTCGACGCCGATCCGCGCGCGCTGGTGGCGCGCGCGAACGCTTTCGAGGCCGCGCTCGGCAGCGGCATGCGCTACCTGGAGGAGCGGCTGACGAGCGTCGCGCGCGAGCTCGGCGGCGCCGGCGATGCGCGCACGCGGACGCTCGCGGTGCTGGCCGAGCAGTTCGCGCGTGTCGTGATGAAGCAGGGGCCGGGCACCGGCGTGGGCAGCGCCGGGGCCGACAGCCTGAGCCGTTGCGGCTGAAGCTGGCGCCGCACGCCAGGCGCGGCGTTCAGGCCTCGCACATGGTGTTCGCGTCCCCGAGCTGCAGGGCCGGCGCGTCGCCCGCGGCCTCGCGCCGCAGTTCGTCGGTCACCCACGCGGCGAAAGCCCTGACCTCCGGCCGCTGTCGTGCATCCTCGGCCGCCACCAGAAAGAACGATCCGCCGTCGGCGACCGCATCGCGGCCGAGCGGTGCGACCAGGAGCCCGCTGCGCAACTGACGCGTGACGAGCGGCAACCGGCCGAGGGCGACGCCGCTGCCGTCGATCGCCGCCTGGATGACCTGGTCGTAGTGCGAAAAGCGCACCGTGCCGGCCGAGCCGGCCAGCCCGATGCCGCGATCCACGAGCCATTGCGTCCAGTCGAGCCACGGCGCGCGCATGCCGTCCGGCTCGAACTGCAGCAGCACGTGGTGCGCGAGGTCCGCGCGCGTGGCCAGCGGCCGTTCGGGGTCCGCCAGCAGCGCCGGCGCGCAGACCGGCAACACCCGCTCGGCTGCCACGAGGTCGCCGTGCCCGGGCGCCGCGCCGCGCGGCATCCAGCGGATCGCCAGATCGACATGCTCACGCTCGAGGTCCATCACCTTGTTGCTGGCCGCGAGGCGCAGGTCGACCTCCGGGTGGAGCCGGGCGAACTGCGGCAGCCGCGGCGCCAGCCACAGCGAGGCGAACGGCACGTTCGTGGTGACGGTGAGGCGGGGCGTGGCGGCGCTGCCGAGACCGTCCAGCGCCTCCTCGATCCTGCGTAAGGCTTCGCCGACGGCGCGCTGCAGCGCGCGCCCGGTGTCCGTGAGTTCGAGCCCGCGGTTGACCCGGCGGAACAGCGGCTGTCCGAGCTGCTCCTCCAGCGTCTTGACAGCGCGGCTCACCGCCGACTGCGTGACGTAGAGCTCCTCGCCGGCGCGTGTGAAGCTCACGTGCCGGGCGGCCGACTCGAAGCTCTTCAGGAGATCGAGCGACAGGCGCGGGCGTCGCAGCATGTCCATTCCTCCGGCTCATGGCTGTCACGAGAAACCGTCGTTTGAGGCCCGTTGCCGGCCGTCCCAGAATCGGCACCCAGCGTCAACCCGAACCTTAGTCGAGCGGCCCGAAGGTCGCAAGCAGCCTACAGGAGGCCCCCATGATGATCGAGACGAGAGAACTGCTGATCGAGATCGAGCGCGGCAAGATCGTTCCGATGAAGGATGCGCGAGGCATGCGGGTCGTCTGCACGCGGGGCGTGGTCTGGATCACGCAGCATCGGTGCACCGAGGACGTGATCCTCGGCGCCGGGCAGTCTTTGCAGGTGGCGGCTTGCGGAGCGCTCGTCGTCCAGGCGCTGCGGGACGCGTCGGTGACGCTGCAGGCGCCGGTGGCGGCGCCGCGCCGGGCGCGGTGGCGGCGGGCGGCCGCGTTGCCGCGGCTGCAGCGCCTCGCGGGCTGGTCACCGCGGCAGGTGCTGTCGGGGGCGTAGCCGGCGGGGCGGCTGCCCGCCGGCCTACCGTCCTGCGCACCGTCGGCATCCCGCGCCGGCGCATCGCCGGCTCTGCGGCGCTACCATGCGCCCACCCCGGACCCGTGGCGGAGGTCGACCCGATGGACCGCAGCGCGCAGCGCGAGCATATCCACGCCGTGATGCGGCTGGCCGGCGACGGGCTGCCGGTGGTCGACGCGCCCGACCCGCTGATCGCCGAGAGCTGGACACGCTGCGTGCACCAGCATGGGCTGGACCCGACGCGCATGCAGCCGGCGGTGATCCTGCCGCATGCGCGGGTGCGCGAGCACCGCGAGCGGCTGGACGACTTCCTCGGCATCGCGCGCCATGGGCTGGAGGCGCTGTACCGGCAGGTCGCCGGGATGGGCTACTGCGTGCTGCTGACCGACGCGCGCGGCGTCACGGTCGATTTCATCGGCGACCTCCAGCTCGACACCGCGCTGCGGCGCGCCGGCCTGTACCTGGGCAGCGACTGGAGCGAGCATCACGCCGGCACCTGCGGCGTCGGCACCGCGATCGCCACCGGGCAGGCGCTGACCGTGCACCAGGGCGACCACTTCGACGCCACCCACATCCCGCTGACCTGCACCGCGGCGCCGGTGTTCGACGCCCTGGGCCGGCTGACGGCGATCCTCGACATCTCGGCGCTGACCTCGCCGCAGGCCAAGAACAGCCAGCACCTGGCGCTGCAGCTGGTCAAGGTCTACGCGACGCGGATCGAGCAGGCGCATTTCCTGCGCTGCTACCGGCGCGACTGGGTGCTCAAGCTGCACACCAGCCCGGAGTTCGTCGAGATCAGCCCGGACTTCCTCGTCGCGCTCGACGCCGGCGGGCGCATCGTCGGCCACAACCGCGCCGCGCAATGCCTGCTGGAAGCCGAGCATGGCAGCACCGTGCTCGGGCTTCCGTTCGAGCCGTTGTTCGACGCCCGCTTCGACGATCTCGGGCGCCACGTGCGCGCCGCACCGGGCAGCGGGCGTGCGGTGACGCTGCGGCGCAGCGGCCGCGTGCTGTTCCTGCACGCGGTGCCGCCGCCGCCGCCCTCCACGTCGACGCCGTCGGTTCGCGCGGCCGATGCTGCGCTGCCGGTGCCGCTGAAGGCGCTGTCGGGCGGCGACCCGGCGCTGGACCGTGTGATCGAGCGCGCCGCGCGGCTCGTCGACACGCCGGTCAGCGTGCTGCTGAGCGGCGAGACCGGAAGCGGCAAGGAGTATTTCGCCAAGGCCTTGCATGCCGCCAGCCGGCGCCGCGACAAGCCCTTCGTCGCCGTCAACTGCGCCGCGATCCCCGAGCCGCTGATCGAAAGCGAGCTCTTCGGCCACCTGCCCGGCAGCTTCAGCGGGGCCGCGCCGCGCGGCAAGCGCGGGCTGGTCCAGGAGGCCGACGGCGGCACGCTGTTCCTCGACGAGATCGGCGACATGCCGCTGGCGCTGCAGGCGCGCCTGCTGCGCGTGCTGGCCGAGCGCGAGCTGCTGCCGGTCGGCGCGACGCGCGCGCAGCCGGTCGACCTGCGCGTCGTCGCCGCCACCCACGCCGACCTGGCGCAGCTGGTCCGCGCCGGGCGCTTCCGTGCCGACCTGTACTACCGGCTCGCAGGCGCCCAGCTCGTGCTGCCGCCGCTGCGCGAGCGCGCCGACCTCGGCTGGCTGGTCGAGCGCATGCTGGCCGGGCATGCGCCGCCGCCGCGCCTGTCACCCGAGGCCGCGGCGGTGCTGCAGCGCCACCCCTGGCCGGGCAACCTGCGCGAGCTGCGCAATGCGATCGACTACGCCGCGGCGATGGCCGGCCCCGGCGGGACGATCGGGCTGGCCGAGCTGCCTGATTCGTTGCTCGCCGCCGTGCCCGACGCGCCGCCCGGGCCGACGCCGCGGCCCGAGGCGCAGCTGCTGCTGCAATACCTGCGCGCCGCCGGCTGGAACGTGACCCAGGTCGCGCACCAGCTCGGCATCTCGCGCATGACGGTCTACCGGCGCATGCGGCGCTGGGGGATCGGGCATGAGCCCGCCGGGCCGCCCCAAGGGCGAATGCCGGAGGGCGCAGCCCGAAGGTAGCCCAGTGAGCCCGCCGGGCCGCCCCAAGGGCGAATGCCGGAGGGCGCAGCCCGAAGGTAGCCCAGACAACGCGGCGGCGGCGCGGCCTGATTGCCGGCCGCGCGTTGCTGCCTGCTCTCACCCTGTGCTGGCAGTCGACCGCTCGATGGCGCATCCGGGCTCGTCCGCATCCACTTGGCCCCGCGCCTGCGGCGGGATGGGGTGTGCAGGCAAGATCGCGTCATGAGACGCATCACCCGATCCCTCGCCGTCGCGGCGCTGGCCCTGGCCGCCGCGATGCCCGCCTCCGCGCTGCGCACCGAGACCGTCGCGCGCGGGCTCGTCCAGCCCTGGGCGCTGGCCTTCCTGCCCGACGGCCGCATGCTCGTCACCGAGCGCTCGGGCCGGCTGCGCCCGATCGGCGACGACGGCCGCCCGGGCGCGCCGATCGAGGGCCTGCCGCCGATCGACGCGACCGGCCAGTGCGGGCTGCTCGACCTCGCGGTCGACCCCGGCTTCGCCGACAACCGGCTGCTGTGGTGGACCTTCGCCGAGCCGGGCGAGGGCGGCAACTCGACCGCGCTGGCGCGCGGCCGGCTGGCCGAGGACGGCAGCCGCCTGACCGAGGTGCAGGTCGTCTTCCGCCAGGCGCCGAAGATCGCGAGCCGGCTGCACTGCGGGTCGCGCATCGTCTTCGACCGCGCCGGCAACATCTTCGTCGGCCTCGGCGACCGCTTCAGCGAGATGCAGCAGGCGCAGAACCCGGCCAACCACCTCGGCAAGGTCGTTCGCGTCGCGCGCGACGGCAGCGTGCCGGCGGACAACCCGTTCGCCGGCCGCGCCGGTGCCGCGCCCGAGGTCTGGAGCCTCGGCCACCGCAATATCCAGGGTGCGGCGCTGCACCCCGCGACCGGCGAGCTGTGGGCGGTCGAGCATGGCCCGCAGGGCGGCGACGAGGTCAATATCGTGCGCCGCGGGCTCAACTACGGCTGGCCGCTCGTGACCTACGGGCGCAACTACGGCAGCGGCACGCGCATCGGCGAAGAGGGCCCCAAGCCAGGATTCGAGCCGCCGCGGCACCATTGGGTGCCGACCTCGATCGCCCCCAGCGGCATGGCCTTCCTGAGCAGCGACCGCTATCCGGGCTGGCAGGGCAGCCTCTTCGTCGGCGCGCTGCGCGGCCTGGCGCTGGTCCGGCTGACGCTGGACGGCGACCGCATCCGCGGCGAGGAGCGGCTGCTGACGACGTTGGGCAAGCGCATCCGCGACGTGCGCCAGGGGCCCGACGGCTGGCTGTATGTCGTCACCGAAGGCGGTGACGGCGAGGTGCTGCGGCTGCGGCCCTGAACGACGACGCACCTGCCGACCCTGCGCGTGCGCCGGGTCCGATCCCGCGGCGACGGCCTGCCTGCTTGACGCTGTCATCGCATTGGTACACGATATGTACCAATCAATACAAGCCGATCTCACCCGGGGCCCTCGATGACTGCCGTCGCCCACAGGCTTGCCAGCGGCGATACCGGCAGCCGCGGCGCGCGCGCTCGGCTCGCCGCGATGGTGACGCAGCTGTTCGACCACTGGCGGCTGTCGGCGGTCGAGCAGGCGCAGCTGCTCGGCCTGTCGACGGGCAGCCGCAGCACGCTCGCGCGCTACCGCAACGGCGAGCCCTTGGCCGACAGCCGTGACCTGCTCGACCGCGCGGGGCACCTGCTGGGCATCCACGAGTCGCTGCGGCTGCTGTTCCCGCACGACCGCGACCTCGCCTACCGCTGGATGACGCAGCCAAATCGCCGTCTCGGCGGGCGGCCGGTGGATCTCGTGATCGAGCGCGGCTTCGAGGGCCTGCTGGCCGTGCGGCGCTACCTCGACTTCCAGCGCGGGCAGTGAATGCAGGCGGATCCGCGGGCGGCGCTGTTCGCCGCCAACGTCGACTTCCACGACGACTTGATCCGCAACATCCCCGCCGTCCGCCAGCCGCAGAACCTGTTCGACGACCTGTCGCCCGATCCCGCCGACTGGGATCTGGCCGTCGCCGCAGCAGGCGCAGGCGGCACCCCGGATGAGGCCACGGCGGTCCACCCGTCGTTCGACCCAGGCAGCGTGGTCGGCTATTCGTTCGACCCGGCGCACTGGCAGGCCACACGCTTCTCGAACGGCAGCGCCTGGGGCGTGTGGTACGGCTCGCGCGAGGTCGAGACGACGGTCTGCGAGACGGCCTGGCACTGGGCCCGCTTCGTGCTCGACAGCTACGCCGGCCAGGAGCGCGAGATCGTCAGCGAGCGGCGCCTGTTCGCCGTGCGCTGCGACGCGCTGCTGATCGACCTTTGCGGCCGTCAGATCGCCTACCCGGACCTGGTGAGCCGCACGAGTTATGCGTTCACGCAGCAGCTGGGTCGCTACGTGCACGAGCAGGCGCTCAACGGCCTGCTCGTCCCTTCGGCGCGTTGCCCCGGCGTCAACGCGGCGATCTTCAGGCCCGAGCGGTTGTCGGACATCCGCGATCGGGGCTTCCTGATCTACCGGCTCGACGTCGTGCGCGATAGCTTCGTCGCCGAGCGCACGCCGGGGCGCAGGTGGATGAGCCTGGTGCCGAGCTCGCTCGGTTGACCGGGCGGGCCGCGCCGACGCCGCGCATGCCCGCCCGGGCCGCGCTCAGCCCGCGCCGGCCTGGCGCTGCAGGAAGTCGAAGATCCGCTCGTCCTCGCAGAATGCGACGTTGAATCGCATCCAGCCCATCGGGGCCAGCGCGGGGTCGAACAGGTGCCCGGGGCCGAGCAGGATGTCGCACTCGGCGGCCTTGTTCGAGACCGGGCCGGAGTCGGGCAGCGCGGGGTGCCGGGCCCACAGGAACATCCCGGCCTTGGGCTCGCAGAAGATCTCGAAGCCCATGCCGGCGAGCCGCGCCGCGACGCGCTCGTGCGCGCGCGCCAGCCGCTCGCGCAGCGCCTTCAGGTGCTTGCGCCAGCGCCCGTCGGTCAGCGCGCCGTAGGCCAGCCGCTCGCCGAACTCGCTGCTCGTCAGGCCGGAGATCATCTTCAGCTGCGCCAGGTCCTCGACCAGGTCGGGGTGGGCGACGACGAAGCCGACGCGCAGGTTCGGCGATACCGTCTTGCTGAAGCTGCTGACGTGCAGCACGCGCGAGAGCTGGTCCAGGCTCGCCAGCGACGGCCGCGGCTCGGGGTCGAGGTCGGCGTAGATATCGTTCTCGACCACCAGCATGTCGTGCTTCTCGGCCAGCTGCAGCACGCGGTGCAGCTGCGCGAGCTGCGCCACCGACCCGGTCGGGCTGTGCAGCCGCGGCTGGGTGAAGAAGACCTTCGGCCGGTGCGCGACGATCTGCCGCTCGAGCGCGGCGAGGTCGTAGCCGGCGGGGGTGCGCGGCACGCCGGCCAGCCGCGCGCCGGCAAAGCGCAGGCTGAACAGCAGGTTGGCATAGCCGGGGTCGTCGACGAGCACGGCGTCGCCTGGCCGCACGAGGCGCCGCGCCGCCAGGTCCAGCGCCTGGCTCGACCCCTGCGTCAGCAGCACCTGCTGCACGTCGGTGGCGATCTCCTGCTGCGCGAGACCGTCGCGGATCCATTGCCGCAGCACCGGGTAGCCCTTGGGGTCGCCGTAGCCGCCGAGGTCGACATCCTCGGCCGCCAGCGCGCGCAGGCTGCGGCGCACGCCGTCGTCGAACAGCCAGTCGCCGGGCAGCCAGCCGCAGCCGGGCTTCATCGCCAGGTGCCGGTTCTCGAAGATCTTGCGCAGGTACCACATCGCGTCGAAGCTGGCGGCGCCGCCGGCGGCGGCGGCCAGCGGCGTCGGCCCGGGCGTGGCGGCGATGCGCCGGCGGACGAAGAATCCCGAGTGCGGGCGAGACACCAGCCAGCCCTGCGCGACCAGCCGGTCGTAGGCCTCGACGACGGTGAAGACGCTGACCTCGTGCGCGTGCGCGAACTGGCGGATCGACGGCACCTTGGCGCCGGCGCGCAGCACGCCTTCCTCGATCAGGCGGCGCACGCCGTCGACGATCTGGGTCACCAGCGGCGTCGGGGACTGAGGCTGCAGCGTCAGCATGGCGGGGTCGGTCGCGGCGGGTCGCGGCAGGCCGCGGGGTGCCGGCCGCCGCGCCCGACGCCGCGGCCTGCGAGGGTAAGCCCGTACAGGGGCGCGCCCCTGCACAGTGCATCGGGCGCCGGGCGCGATCTGTACATGGTAGCCGGGCGCACACGCGCCTAAAGTGCTTACCATCCAGGACGAGCCGAGGAGCAGTCATGCAACGCGAACCCCACGCCAACAACGCCGCGCTGATGGCGCGCCGCCGCGCCGCGCTGCCCGCCGGCCTCGGACAGGCGCACGAGATCTTCGTCGAGCGCGCGAGCAACGCCGAGGTCTGGGATGTCGAGGGCCGGCGCTATATCGACTTCGCCGGCGGCATCGCGGTGCTGAACACCGGCCACCGCCACCCGGCGCTGGTCGCGGCGGTCAACGAGCAGCTCGGGCGCTATACGCACACCTGCTTCCAGGTGCTGGCCTACGAGCCCTATGTCGAGCTGGCCGAGCGGCTCAATGCGATGGCGCCGGGCAACTTCGCGAAGAAGAGCTTCTTCATGACGACCGGCGCCGAGGCGGTCGAGAATGCGATCAAGATCGCGCGCGCCTACACCCGGCGCGCGGCGGTGATCGCCTTCGGCGGCGGCTTCCACGGCCGCACGATGATGGGCATGGCGCTGACCGGCAAGGTCGCGCCGTACAAGACGGGCTTCGGCCCGTTCCCGGCCGAGATCTACCACGCCCGGTTCCCGAACGCGCTGCACGGCGTCAGCGTGGCCGACGCGCTGGCGTCGGTCGAGGCGATCTTCAAATACGACGTCGAGCCCGAGCGCGTCGCGGCGATCATCCTCGAGCCGGTGCAGGGCGAGGGCGGCTTCTACGTCGCGCCGGTCGAGTTCGTCAAGGCGCTGCGCGCGCTGTGCGACAAGCACGGCATCGTGCTCGTCGCCGACGAGGTGCAGACCGGCGCCGGCCGCACCGGCACCTGGCTGGCCTGCGAGCAGTGGGACGGCGCGGTGCCCGATATCGTCACGATGGCCAAGTCGCTCGCCGGCGGGCTGCCGCTGTCGGCGATCATCGGCCGCGCCGAGATCATGGATGCGCCCGGCCCCGGCGGCCTCGGCGGCACCTACGCCGGCAACCCGCTGGCGGTGGCCTCGGCGCTGGCGGTGATCGAGACCTTCGAGCGCGAGAAGCTGCTCGACCGCAGCCGTGCGCTGGGCGCGCGGCTCGGCGGCGGCCTGCAGGCGCTGGCCGCGCGGCACCGCAGCATCGGCGAGGTGCGCGGCCTGGGCGCGATGGTGGCGATCGAGCTGATGCGCGACGGCGACCCGCACCAGCCCGACGCCGACCTGACCCGGCGCGTCGTCGCCGAGGCGGCGCGGCGCGGGCTGGTCCTGCTGTCCTGCGGCGTCTATGCCAACGTCATCCGCATCCTCGTGCCGCTGACCGCCAGCGACGCACTGCTCGACGAGGGGCTGGCGATCCTCGGCGAGTCGCTCGCCGCGGCCGGCGCCTGAGCCGGCGCGCCACCCGCCGCCGACGGCCGTGAAGACCGAAGCTCACGCGCCAGGGCTGCCGGTGCAGGATGCACTGGTCCGCTTCGCCGGCGTGCAGAAGACCTACGACGGCCAGACGCTGGTCGTGCGCTCGCTCGACCTGGAGATCCGGCGTGGCGAGTTCCTGTCGCTGCTCGGGCCGTCGGGGTCGGGCAAGACGACGACGCTGATGATGCTGGCCGGGTTCGAGTCGCCGACCGCGGGCGAGATCCTGCTCGACGGCAGGCCGATCACGCGCACCCCGCCGCACAAGCGCAACTTCGGCATGGTGTTCCAGAACTACGCGCTGTTTCCGCACATGACGGTGGCCGACAACGTCGCCTACCCGCTCACCGTGCGCCGCGTGGCCAGGGATGCGATCGCGCAGAAGGTGGCCAAGGCGCTGGCGATGGTGCAGCTCGGCGGCAAGGATGCGCGCTACCCGGGGCAGCTCTCGGGCGGCCAGCAGCAGCGCGTCGCGCTGGCGCGCGCGCTGGTCTTCGAGCCGCAGCTGGTGCTGATGGACGAGCCGCTGGGTGCGCTCGACAAGCAGCTGCGCGAGCACATGCAGATCGAGCTCAAGGAGCTGCACCGCCAGCTCGGCGTCACCTTCGTCTACGTGACGCACGACCAGGGCGAGGCGCTGACGATGAGCGACCGCGTCGCGGTGTTCGACGACGGCGAGATCCAGCAGCTCGACCGCGTCGAGCGGCTGTACGAGGCGCCGGCGAACCGCTTCGTCGCCGGCTTCGTCGGCGACAGCACGACGCTGCAAGGCCAGATGGGCGCACGCCAGCCGCCGCGCTGCGAGCTGGTCTTGGCCGGCGGCCAGCGGCTGGCGGGCGTCGACGTCAACGGCGTGGCGACCGGCGCGCCGGTGCTGGCGTCGATCCGGCCCGAGCGCATCGAGGCGCTGGCGGCCGCACCCGCCGACCCGGCCAACGTGCTGCCGGCCAGCGTCGACGACCTGATCTATTTCGGCGACCATGTCCGCCTGCGCTGCGTGATCCCGGGCCAGGCCGACGCCACCGTCAAGCTGCCGCTGGGCGGGGTGCCGCCGCCGAAGCCCGGGCAGCCGGTGTGGCTGCGGCTGCCGCCGGAGTTTCTGCGCGTCTACGCCTGAAGACGCCGCGTCCGACCACAACCCCTTCATCCGAGGAGACAGAGCCCATGAGAAGGATCACCGTCGTCGCCGCCGCTGCCGCGGCCCTGCTCGCGCTGCCGGCGCTGGCGCAGATGCAGCTGACCATCGTCAACTTCGGCGGCGCGAACGGCGCGGCGCAGAAGAAGGCCTATTTCGAGCCGTTCGAGAAGTCGGCCGGCGTCAAGGTGGTGGCGGTCGAGTACAACGGCGAGCAGGCCAAGATCAAGGCCATGGTCGAGACGCGCAAGGTGAGCTGGGACCTCGTCGAGGTCGAGAGCCCGGACGTCAACCGCGGCTGCGACGAGGGCCTGTTCGAGACCCTGGACTGGGCCAAGGTCGGCAACAAGGCCGACTTCCAGCCGGCCGCAGTCCACGCCTGCGGCGTCGGCACCTTCGTGTGGAGCACGGTGCTCGCCTACGACGCCGACAAGCTGAAGGCCGCGCCGAAGAACTGGGCCGACTTCTGGGACGTGAAGAAGGTCCCGGGCAAGCGCGGCATGCGCAAGGGCGCGCGCTACAACCTCGAGTTCGCGCTGATGGCCGACGGCGTGCCGCCGGCCGAGGTCTACAAGGTGCTGGCAACCCCGGCCGGTGCCGACCGCGCGTTCAGGAAGCTCGGCGAGCTCAAGCCGCATATCCAGTGGTGGGAGGCCGGCGCGCAGCCGCCGCAGTTCCTCGTCGCCGGCGACGTCGCGATGACGACCGCCTACAACGGCCGCATCGATGCCGCGCAGCGCGAGGGCCGGAACCTGGCCATCGCCTGGACCGGCGGCATCTACGACCTCGACTACTGGGTCATCCCCAAGGGCTCGCCGAACAAGGAGCTGGCGCACAAGTTCATCGCCCATGCCTCGGGCGCCGACGCGCAGGCCGAATACGCGCGCAATATCTCCTACGGGCCGACGAACAACAAGGCGCTGGCCAAGCTCGACGCCAAGGTGCTGGAGAAGCTGCCGACGGCGCCGGCGAACGCCAAGGACGCGCTGCAGTTCGACATCCGGTTCTGGGCCGACCAGGGCGAGGCGCTGGAGAAGCGCTTCGCATCGTGGGCCGCGCAGTGAACAGGGCCGGCGCCGCGGCGCACGCGCGTTGCCGTCCGCACGGCGTGCGGGGCATGCGGTGACCGCGGCGGTCGTCGACGCGCCGGCGCTGCGCCGCTCGCTGGCGCGCTTGCAGGCGCGCCGGCGCTGGGGCGCGATCGTGCTGACGCTGCCGCTGCTGGTCTTCCTGCTGTTCACCTTCCTGGTGCCGATCGCCGCGCTGCTGCTGCGCGCGGTCGAGAACCCCGAGGTCGCGCGCGCGCTGCCGCGCACCGGGCAGGCGCTGGCCGGCTGGGACCGCGCGAGCGAGCCGCCGCCGGCCGCGTTCGCCGCCCTGGCCGCCGACCTGGCGGCGATCGGCGAGAGCGCCGACGCCGGTGCGCTGGCGCGGCGCCTGAATACCGAGGCGCCCGGCGCGCGCTCGCTGATCATGGGCACCTACCGCGCGCAGCCGATCGACGGCGACGCCGCGCAGGTGCGCGAGCAGATGCTGGCGCTCGACGCGCGCTGGGGCGAGCTCGGCTACTGGCAGGCGATCGCCAAGAACTCGAGCCACTGGACCCCCGACTACCTGCTGACGGCGCTGGACCTCAGGCGCAGCGCCGACGGGAGCATCGAGCAGGTGGCGCCGGACCAGCGCGTCTTCCTGCGCATCCTGTGGCGCACCTTCGAGATCAGCCTGGTCGTCACGCTGGCCTGCCTGCTGCTGGGCTACCCGCTCGCGTACTGGCTGGCGACGCTGCCGGCGCGCCAGGCCAACGTGCTGATGATCCTGGTGCTGGTGCCGTTCTGGACCAGCATCCTGGTCCGCGTCGCGGCGTGGATCGTGCTGCTGCAGCGCGAGGGGCTGGTCAACAAGGCGCTGATGTCGCTGTCGGTCGTGC
The DNA here is from genome assembly GCA_016191995.1 of Burkholderiales bacterium. GTDB lineage: Bacteria > Pseudomonadota > Gammaproteobacteria > Burkholderiales > Burkholderiaceae_C > Rubrivivax. The sequence continues at coordinate 26,650 of JACPVA010000138.1, forward strand.
AGGAGCCGCTGACGATGCTGTTCAACCGCAGCGGGGTGATCGTCGCGATGGTGCACATCCTGCTGCCGTTCATGATCCTGCCCCTGGTCAGCGTGATGAAGGGCGTGCCGCCGACCTACCTGCGCGCCGCGGTGTCGCTCGGCAGCCCGCCGCTGGCGGCGTTCTTCCGCGTCTACCTGCCGCAGACCTACCCCGGCATCGGCGCCGGCGCGCTGCTCGTCTTCATCCTCAGCATCGGCTACTACGTGACGCCGGCGCTGCTGGGCGGCGCCGACGACCAGATGCTGAGCTACTACATCGCGCAGTACACCAACGTCGACATCAACTGGGGCATGGCCTGCGCGCTCGGTGCCGTGCTGCTGGCGGCGACGCTGGTGCTGTACGCCGTCTACCGCCGGGTCGTCAAGGCCGAGCTGAGCCTGGGCTAGCCGATGCCGCTGCGCCTGCCGTCGTTCCCCGCCTACGCCACGCCGCTGGACAAGCTCGGCTGGTGGGCGCTGCGCGTGATGGGCGTGGCGATGCTGGGCTTCATGCTGCTGCCGATCCTGGTCATCGTGCCGCTGAGCTTCTCGGCCAGCTCCTTCCTCGCCTACCCGATGCCGGGCTGGTCGCTGCAGTGGTACGAGAACCTGTTCACGAACGAGGACTGGGCGCGCGCGGCGCGCAACAGCTTCATCGTCGCGCCGGCGGCGACGCTGATCGCCACCGTGCTGGGCACGCTGACTGCGGTCGGGCTGGCGCGCGTGCAGTTCCCGGGCAAGAGCGCGCTGATGAGCGTGCTGATCGCGCCGATGGTGGTGCCGATCGTCGTCGTCGGCGTGGCCTGCTACCTGTTCTTCGCGCGCATCGGGCTGGCCGACAGCTACACCGGGCTGATCCTGGTGCACGCGGCGCTCGGTGCGCCTTTCGTCGTCACGACCGTGCTGGCGACGCTGCAAGGCTTCAACCAGAACCTGGTGCGCGCCAGCCTGAGCCTGGGCGCGAACCCGCTGCAGACCTTCTTCCGCGTCACGCTGCCGGTGATCGCGCCGGGCGTGATCAGTGGCGCGCTGTTCGCCTTCGCCACCTCGTTCGACGAGGTCGTCGTCACGCTCTTCATCGCCGGCCCGACGCAGGTGACGCTGCCGCGCCAGATGTTCACCGGCATCCGCGAGAATATCAACCCGACCATCGCCGCCGTCGCCACGCTGCTGACGATCTTCACCACCAGCCTGATGCTGGTGCTCGAGTGGATCCGCGGCCGGCGGCGCTGACTGCCTCACCGGCCCGGCCGCGCGGCGCGCGAGCCGTGGCGGCGGCGACCGCAGGCCCGCCGCGGCCGGCTGCGCGCACCCACCCCACGACGAGCCCCGAGCCATGGCGCGAGCGCTGAACCAGCCGCTGGGCGGCGACGAGATGCCGCGCTTCGGCGGCCTGGCCAGCATGATGCGGCTGCCGGTGGCGACGACGCCCGAGGGGCTGGACGCGGCCTTCGTCGGCGTTCCGCTCGACATCGGCACCAGCCACCGCGGCGGGGCGCGCTTCGGGCCGCGCGCGATCCGCGCCGAGTCGGCGCTGATCCGCCCCTACAACATGGCCACCGGCGCCGCGCCCTTCGACGCGCTGCAGGTGGCCGACCTCGGCGACGTGCCGATCAACACCTACTCGCTGGCCAAGAGCCTGCCGATCATCAGCGCGTTCTACGAGCGCGTGCTGGCCGCCGGCTGCAGGCCGCTGACGCTGGGCGGCGACCACACGATCGCGCTGCCGATCCTGCGCGCGGTCGCCGCGCGCCACGGCCCGGTGGCGCTGGTGCATGTCGACGCACACGCCGATGTCAACGACGAGATGCTCGGCGAGCGCATCGCGCATGGCACGCCGTTCCGGCGCGCCGTCGAGGAGGGCCTGCTGCGCTGCGACCGGGTCTGGCAGATCGGGCTGCGCGGCAGCGGCTACGCCGCCGACGACTTCGACTGGCCACGCCGCCAGGGCTTCACCGTGGTGCAGGCGCACGAGGTCTGGTACCGCTCGCTCGCGCCGCTGATGGACGAGCTGCGCGCCAAGGTCGGCGACGCCCCTTGCTACCTGAGCTTCGACATCGACGGCATCGACCCGGCCTTCGCCGGCGGCACCGGAACGCCCGAGGTCGGCGGCCTGAGCGTGCCGCAGGCGCTGGAGATCGTGCGCGGCTGCCGCGGGTTGAACCTGGTCGGTGCCGATCTGGTCGAGGTCGCTCCGCCCTACGACCCGAGCGGCAATACCGCGCTGCTCGGGGCCAACCTGCTGTACGAGATGCTGTGCGTGCTGCCGGGGGTGCCGCGGCGCTGATGCTCTCAGGCCGGAACGCCCGTGGCGAGGCTGCGGCTTTGCGGGGCACGGCCCGCGCTGCCCAGGCGGCCACGCACGATCCGCAGCGGCTGCCGTGCGCCGGCGCCATGGCGGGCTTGCACCCGCGTGCCGGCGGCGTAGCATCGGCGGCCTCACCGCGCAGCGAATGCCTGTGCCTGGCAGCCGGCACACCCGTCCACTGGCGATGACCCCGGGGGTCGCGCATGGGGGCCACGCGAACCTGCAGGGTCGCGATCGGGCCCCCTGGCTTGCAGGATGGGAGAACGACGATGGTCACTTATGTGGGTTTGATGAACTGGACCGAGAAGGGCGTCGCGGACGTCAAGAACACGACGCAGCGTGCCGCCGCCGCCAAGGAGATCGCGTCGCGCTTCGGCGTCAATATGCGCGAGATCCTGTGGACGATGGGCGCGTACGACATGGTCTGCATCCTCGAGTCGAAGGACGAGCAGGCGATGACGGCGTTCGCGCTGGCGATGGCCAAGCAGGGCAATATCCGCACCGCCTCGATGCGCGCCTGGACCGCCGCCGAGATGGACCAGATCCTCGCCAAGGTTCCTGGCTGAAGCGATCGGGCGGCCGGGGCTCGCCCTGCGGCGGTCCCGCGGCCGCGCCGCAGATGTCCGGCGCCGGCACCCCATGCCGCCGTGCCACGCCGCCGTGCAGCGCGCCGGCGCGCAGCGTGAGGCGCCCGGCGATGCCGGCTGCGCGCCTGGCGCGCGTCGGGCCGCAGCCCGATGCGCACGCCACGACCGCAGCGCCCGGCGGCCGATAGACTCGCATCGCGTTGCCACCATCGGCGGCGGTCGAGCCCGACCCGGGCCAGACTGCCGACGACAGACGAGGAGCTGGTCGCGATGAATATCCTGCTCGTCCTCGCCCACCCCGAGCGCCAGAGCTTCAACGGGGCGATGTTCGACACCGCCGCCGCCACGCTGCGGTCGGCCGGGCACACGGTGGCCACGAGCGATCTGTACCGGATGAACTTCGACCCGGTCTCGAGCCGGCGCAACTTCACGAGCGTCAAGGACGCGGGCTACCTGAAGCTGCAGCAGGAGGAACTGCACGCGAGCGCGACCGGCGGCTTCGCCGCGGAGATCGAGCAAGAGATCGCCAAGGTCGAGGCGGCGGACCTGATGATCTGGCAGTTCCCGCTGTGGTGGTTCGGCCTGCCTGCGATCCTCAAGGGCTGGGTCGACCGCGTCTTCGCGATGGGCCGCACCTACGGCAATGGCCGCATCTACGACAGCGGCCGGTTCGCCGGCCGGCGCGCGCTGCTGTCGTTGACGACCGGCGGCCCCGAGGCCGCGTACCGCCCCGACGGCTTCAACGGCGACCTGGGGGTCATCCTCAAGCCGATCCAGCGCGGCATCCTGAACTTCACCGGCTTCTCGGTGCTGGCGCCGCAGGTGTGCTACGCGCCCGTGCGGGCCGAAGACGCCGAGCGCGCCGCCTGGCTCGCGGCCTGGGCGGCGCGCCTCCAGGCCGTCGAGCGGGAAGAAGCGGTGGAGGTGGGGCGGTACTGAACGGCCGCCGGAGCAGGGGAGGGCGCGCTGCCCTCCGAGCCCCGGCGCCTTCGCAGGGATGGCCGGGGCGGCCGCGTGCCATCCCCACGTGCAGCCGTGGGATTGCGCCATGGCGAGCCTGCCCGACGGCGTCGTCGACCTAGGATTCCAGGCTTCATCGCGCATCGATGCCTGTGCCTGGCAGTCGGCACACCCGTCCACTGGCGATGGCCCCGGGGGGCACGCATGGGGGCCACGCGAACCCCGGGGTCTCGATCTGGCCCTCTCGGCTTTCAGGATGGGAGCGTGACCATGGTCACCTACGTGGCTTTGATGAACTGGACCGAAAAGGGCGTCGCCGACGTCAAGAACACGACGCAGCGTGCCGCCGCGGCCAAGGAGATCGCGTCGCGCTTCGGCGTCAACATGCGCGAGATCCTGTGGACCGTGGGCACCCACGACATTGTCTGCATCCTCGAATCGAAGGACGAGCAGGGGATGACGGCCTTTGCGCTGGCGATGGCCAAGCAAGGCAATATCCGCACCGTATCGATGCGCGCCTGGACCGCGGCCGAGATGGACCAGATCCTGGCCAAGGTGCCTGGCTGAAGCGACATGGCGCCGCGGGGCTTGCATCGCGGCAGCCCCGCGGCGCGTGCCAGACCTTAGCGCCGCGCCGGCGCGCGCCGCAGCCCCAGCGTCATCACCGCGCCGACGACGACGAGCGCGCCGAGCACCTGCATCGGCGCCACGCGCTGCCCCAGCAGCGCCCAGGCCAGCAGCAGCGCGGCCACCGGCTCGACGTTGAGCAGCGGCGAGTTGCCGACCACGCCGAGCCGCGGCAGCAGCGTGAACAGCGTCGTGATGCCGGTGCCGTAGAGCAGCGTCAGCGCCGCCAGCCCCCACCAGCCGGCGGCCGCCTGCGGCCAGCGCGGGCCACCGAGCGCCACGGTGGCCACCAGCGCGAGCATGCCGACCAGCGCCATCGTCAGCGTCGTGCGAAGCCGGCCGTCGAGTGCCGCGACCTCATGCTGCGTCAGCGCCAGCACGACGCCGAATGCGGCCGCGCCGCCGAGCGCCAGCGCCACGCCGGCGCCGATGCGCGACCAGTGCGCGGCCGCGCCGAGCCCGGCGGCCGCGCCCGAGACGTCGAGCGCCAGCGCCAGCCCGGCCAGGATCACCGGCATCGCCCACAGCACCGCGCGCGACGGCCGCTCGCCGTAAAAGACGCGCGCGGCCAGCGCGGTCCACAGCGGGAAGGTGTTGAAGACCAGCAGCGCCAGCGCCACCGGCAGCCGCGCGACCGCGCCGTACAGCGCGACGCTCTGCAGGGCGACCAGCACGCCGATGCCGGCCATCGCGCGCGCCTGCCGCTTGTCCAGCCGCAGCGGCACGCGCGCGCGCCACACCAGCAGCGCGACGACGCCGGCGGTCGCGAGGCCGCGCACCGCGACCGCGGTGGCGACGTCCAGCCCATGGTCGAACGCGACGCGCGCGGCGACATGGTTGGCGCCGAACATGACGGCCACCACCAGCAGCGTGGCGAAGGCCTGCGGCGACAGCGCGCGCGCGGCGCCGGGGCCGGCGCTCAGGCGGCGCCCCCGCGCGCCAGCGCGTCGCGCACGCGAAGCAGCCGGTCGCGTACCTCCTCGGCCAGCGGGGCGACTTGCGCGCTGCCGGCCGACCGCATCAGCTCCACCGGGTCCATGAAGCCGACGCTCAGGCCGCCGTCGCCCGCGTCGCGAACGACGACGTTGCACGGCAGCAGCAGCCCGACGTCGGGCTCGGCGGCGATCAGGCGCTGCGCCAGCGGCGGGTTGCAGGCGCCGAGGATGCGGTACGGGCGCATGTCGATGCCGAGCTTGGCCTTCATCGTCGCCTGGACGTCGATCTCGGTCAGGATGCCGAAGCCCTCGGTTTTCAAGGCCTCGGCCACGCGCGCCAGCGCCTGCGGGAAATCGACGCCGCGCAGCTCGACGTGGAAGCCGTAGGCGCAGGGGGTGGGGGTGGACATCTTGGCGGTCTCCGGGATGCACGTCGTCGCCAGGAGCGGGCGAGCGTGGCGTGGAACGTGACGCGCATCCTATCCGCTGCCGCCGGTGTGATCGGATCGGCGGCGGTCGCGCCGGCATGCTGCCGCCACCGGCCGGTGCTGATGGCGATGCGAGCTGCCCGCGCGCGATCGCGCGCGAGCGGCCCCCGCGTTCGCTCACTCAGGTGTCAGCGCGATGACGACGTATTGCCGGCCGTCCTTCTCGGCGCGGAAGCGGATCCGGTCTCCTTCCTTCAGTCCTTCGAGCAGCGCGGCGTCGCGGACGCGAAAGACCATCGTCATCGGCGGCATCTCGAGGTGCGGGATTTCGCCGTGGCGGATAGTCAGCTTGGCGGCCTCGCGGTCGATGCGGCGCACCTCGCCGCTGGTCATCGCGCTGGCGTCGGCCGCCGCGCCGGCCTGGGCGTGCGCCGGTGCGGGCGCGAGCGAGGCGCCCGCGGCCAACGCGAGGGCCGCGCCGAGGGCGAGCGACGCGGCAGCCATCCGCACCGGGGCGGACGGTCGGGAGCGCATCGTGAAGCCGGCCGATCCGTTCCGGGTGGCGGGCGTGCAGGCGGTCGGCGTGGTGCCGGCGGTTCGAGCCGGTGGCGCCTTTGGAGCGCTCGGAGCGAAAAGAGCACGGTCGTGGTTCATCGCAATCCTCGGTCGATTCATGGGGAACGGCTGCAGCGCCTTCAACGGTAGCTGGCGAAGACCTGGTGCCCGCCGCCGCGCTTCAGCAGCAGCACGTCGTAGGGGTCGCGCCGGCCGCCGTAATCGGGGCCGTCCATGCCGGGCGAGCCGACCGGCATGCGCGGCACCGCCAGACCGATCGCCGCCGGGCGCCCGCGCAGCAGGCGATGGAGGTCGGCCGCCGGCACATGGCCCTCGACCGCATAGCCGGCGACGCGCGCGGTGTGGCAGGAGCCGTACTCCAGCGCGATGCCCAGCCGCTCGCGCATCGCCGTGTTGCCGACGTCGTGCGCGATCGTCCTGAAACCGTTGGCCTCGAGGTGCGCGATCCAGTCCTTGCAGCAACCGCAGCTGGGGCTCTTCCAGACCTCGACCACCGGCGCGGACGCCGTCGCGGCAGGCGGCGCAGCCGCGCCCGATGACGCGGGCAGCGCCGCGGGGCCCGCGGCGGCCTGCGCCCGGGCTTGGCCGCCCGCGACCGCGGCCAGCGTGCCCGGCAGGGCGAGCGTGGCCAGGGTGGCCAGCAGGTGTCGGCGATGCGTTGTCATTGCGAGTCTCCTCGTGAAGTGACGTCGATGCGGCCGACCATGCCGGCCTCGTAGTGGCCCGGCAGCAGGCAGCCGAAGTCGAACGTGCCGGCGCGGTTGAAGGTCCAGACGAGCGTCCCGGTCTGGCCGGGATCGACATGCGCCATCCACGGCTCGTCGTGCTCCATGTCGGGGAACCTGCGCATCATCTCGGCATGCTCGCGCAGCACGGCCTCGGTGCCGAGGACAAATTCGTGCCTCACCTGGCCAAGGTTGCGCACCGCGATGCGCACCGTCTCGCCCTCGCGCACGCTCAGGCGGTCGGGCGTGAATCGCATGCGGTCGTCCATGTCGACGTGGAGGGTTCGTGTCGCGATGGCGGCATCGCCGGCGATGCCCCAGGCTTTTTGCTCCTTCGCGACCGGGCCGGCGGCCCTGGCGTGGTCCTGCGGGCCGTGGGCCTGGGCGGCGCCGGTGAGCAGCATGGCGGCGCTGGCGACGGCAAGCGCGGCGGCGCGGGCCAGCGGAGAGCGCGGCTCGCGCGCCGGCGTCGTCGTCGCAGGCGGGATCGGGTTCTTCATCGTTCGCTCGGTCCGGGTTCGGGGGGCGGATGTGGTCGTGTGGGGTCGTGTCGGGTCGGGCGGGGTCGGATGCGGTCGGATGCGGCACTCAGTGATGCGCGCCATGGCCGCCGGCAGGCTTGCGCGCGCGCACCTCGACGTCGTGCGGCGGCTTGACGGCCGGCATCGCGCCCGGCCCTTCGGCTTGAAAACGCGCCGGCGCGGGCAGCTCGCCCGTGAACTCGTAGGCCACCGTGCCGGGCGGGTGCGCGTACCAGCCCGGGTCGCGGTAGTCGCCGCGCGGCTGGCCGCGCCGCACCTTGACGACCGACATCATGCCGCCCATGCCGATCGAGCCGAAGGGCCCGTCGCCGGCCATCATCGGCGGCGTGTTCTCGGGCAGCGGCATCTCCATCTCGGTCATGTCCTTCATGCCGCGCTCGCCCATCGCCATGTAGTCGGGGATCAGCCGCGTGATCTGGCGCGCCACGCCGCTGTGGTCGACGCCGATCAGCGTCGGCACGTCGTGCCCCATCGGGTTCATCGTGTGATGGCTCTTGTGGCAGTGGATCGCCCAGTCGCCTTCCTCGTCGGCCAGGAAGTCGAGCTGACGCATCTGGCCGACCGCGATGTTCTCGGTGATCTCGTGCTGGCGTGCGCTCTTCGGCGTGGGCCCGCCGTCGGTGCCGGTGACGAGGAACTCGTGCCCGTGCAGGTGGATCGGGTGGCTGGTCATCGTCAGGTTGCCGATGCGGATGCGCACCTTGTCCATGTGGCGCACGACCAGCGGGTCTATGCCGGGGAAGATGCGGCTGTTCCAGCACCACAGGTTGAAGTCCAGCATCGTCATCACCTTCGGCGTGTAGCTGCCGGGGTCGATGTCGAAGGCGTTCAGCAGGAAGCAGAAGTCGCGGTCGACCTCGTCGATCAGCGGATGCCGGCCGCGCGGGTGGGTGATCCACATCCCCATCATCCCCATCGCCATCTGCACCATCTCGTCGCCGTGCGAGTGGTACATGAAGGTGCCGGGGCGGCGGGCGACGAACTCGTAGACGAAGGTCTTGCCCGGCGCGATGCCCGGTTGCGTCAGCCCGGTGACGCCGTCCATGCCGCAGGGCAGGCGCTGGCCGTGCCAGTGCACACTGGTCAGCTCGGGCAGCCGGTTGGTGACGAAGATGCGCACGCGGTCGCCCTCGACGACCTCGATCGTCGGCCCCGGGCTCTGGCCGTTGTAGCCCCACAGGTGGGCCTTGAAGCCCGGCATCATCTCGCGCACCACCGGCTCGGCGACGAGGTGGAACTCCTTCACCCCCTGGTTCATGCGCCAGGGCAGGGTCCAGCCGTTGAGCGTGACGACCGGGTTGTAGGGGCGGCCGGTCGCGGGCACGAGCGGCGGCGCGGTGCTGGCGCCGGTCTGGATCACCGGCTCGGGCAGCGCGGCGAGCGCCGCCTTGCCGACCGCGGCGGCGCTGGCGGCGGCGGTGATGGCGCCGGCACCGCGCAGGAATTGGCGTCGGTTGAACATCGTCGGGGTTCGTCGGTGGGTCGGGGGTGTCGGGCTGCGTGCGGCTGCAGGTGCTGCTGCGGTCGTGGCTGCGGGTGCGGCTCAGTGCGGGTCGGGCGCCGTCGCGGCGGCCGGGCCCGCCGGGCCTGCGACCGGGATCAGCGCCGGCTTGCCGACCAGCGCCATGTCCAGGTCGGCCTGCGCGAGCCAGAACGCGCGCAGCGCGTCGATCGTGGCGACGACGGCGGCGATCTGCGCGCGCGCATCGGCCAGCAGGTCGAAGACGCCGATGAACATGCCGTTGTAGCGCAGCAGCTGCTCCTCGGAGATGCGCTGCGCCAGCGGCAGGATCTCGTCGCGCTGGTGGCGCGCGAGATCCCACGCCGTGCGGTAGGCGCCGTAGGCCTCGCGCAGCTCGGAGCGGGCGTCGATCGCGGTCTGCGCGGCGCGGTGCAGCGTGCGCAGGTGGACGGCTTCGGCGCGCGCGATCCTGGCGTCGCCCCAGTCGAACAGCGGCAGCTCGATCCCGAGCTCCCAGCCGCGCTCGCCCGGCCCGTCGCTCGACGAGTTGCGCGCCAGGCCGAGCTCCAGCACGTCGACGAACCGCGTCGTGCGCGTCAGCCCCAGCTCGCGTGCCGCCTGCTCGACCGCCAGCCGCGCCGCCTGCACGTCGAGCCGCTGCGCCATGCCCTGGCGCTCGATATCGGGGGCGTCCAGCGGCTCGGCCGGCAGGTCGGGCAGGCGCTCGGGCAGCGTGAACGCGGTCTGCGCGCCCCACAGGCCGAGCTTGCGCACCAGCCGCTCGCGGCTGGCGCGCGCCGCCTGCTCGGCCTGCGCCAGGCCGAGCGTCGCCTCGGCGTGGAAGCCCTGCTCGCGCTCCCGCATCAGGCGGTTGAAGTTGCCGACCTGCTCCATGCGCCGCGCCAGCTCGGCCCCCGCCTCGGCAGCGTCGCGCACCTGGCGCCGGTAGCGCAGCATCTGCTCGGCGGCGACCGCGTCGACCCAGGCGCGGCGCACGTCGGCGGCGGCTGCCAGCAGGTCCATCGTCAGCTCGCGCTGCAGCTGCTCGAAGCGGCGCTGCTCCAGCTCGCGCAGCATCGGCAGCGCGAGCAGCCGCGCCAGATTGAGGTGCAGGCCGCGCTCGATCTCGCGCTCGTCGCCGGCCCGCATGCGGCCGAAGGTGAAGCCGGGGTTCGGCAGCCGCCCGGCCTGCACGACCTCGGCCGCGCCGATGCCCAGGTCCGCCAGCCGCGCCTGCAGCCCGCGGTGCGCGAGCAGCGCGACCTGCACCGCGGCGTCGGCGGTCAGCGGCTGCGCCAGCAGCTCGGCGACGCGGGCGTCGATCGCGCTTCGGTCGGCCTCGCTGCGGTCGGCGCGCAGCTCGGCGCCCAGGCGCGCGCGCACCGTCTCGGCGACCGGGGCGAGTCCGGCATCGGGGTCCACGGTCGCGCAGCCGGCGAGCAGCGCGACGCCGGGCAGCGCGATGGCGGCGCGCGCACCCGGCCGGGATGGCGGCGGCTTCATCGGCCCGGCGACGCGGGCGGCGTCGTGGGGTGGCGGTGCTCGCCCGGGCCCGGATCGGCGTCGGGCTGGTGCGCCTCGCGCAGGTAGCTGCGCCAGCCGCCGATACGGCCGACGCGGTCGTTGGCTTCGCGCCAGGGCACCCGCTCGTCGGCGGCGAGGGCGCGATAGGCCGCCAGGCTCGATCGGTGCACGAGCGCCGGCACCGGCGCCGCGGGATCGAGCGGGTCGGCCCTGGCCGTGGACGCGACCGAGGCGGGACCGGCTGGCGGCAGCACGTCCGAAGCGGCCCAGGCCGGCGCACCGGCGCAGGCGAGCGTGAGCACGAGCCGGGCGATGCCGGCCGATGGGGCGGGGCAGGGCCGTTCAGGCGGCCGGACCGATGTCGTGAACATGCGCGGACTTCCCGTGGCGGGGCTCGAACCGCCGCGGCGCCGGCTGACCGGGCCGCGGCTGCGGGGCGCGCACGCTGGCGCGCCGGGTTCAGGCCGCGGGAAGCCGGGGCGGGCGTTCGAGCGCGGGCGCGACGATGCCGGCGATGGCCGCCGCCGGGCCCGCCGCCCATCCGCCGTCAGGCACGGGCGACGCGGCGGCGTGCAAGACCGCGGGCAGCAAGGCCGCAGGGGCGGCGCACGCGGCGCAGAAGGCGCAGGACTGCGCGCCCGCTGCGGCCGGCGTGACAGCCTCGTCGCCGGACGACGCGGCCGCATCGAGATCGCCCAACGCGGCTGCTTGCATCGCCGCATGTGGCGTCACATGCGCGCCGTGGCCCATGGACGCGACTGCGTTGGCGTGATGCCCGGGTCCAGCCGCGCTGGCCGCTGCCGACGAGCCATGCGTCACGCAAAGCCCGAGCGCGCTGCCCGCCACCGCCTGCCAGGGCAGGGCGAGGGCCACCAGGCACAGAACGAGCGAACGCAGCCAGCGCGACATGGATGTGATGCTAGCCGAGCGGCGCGATATCCGCGCCACCGGCAGGGTCAGCCGCGGCGGTGCGCCGGGCGACAAGGCGCGCGGCCGCGCCACCCGTGTCATGGGAAACTCGCCGCTACGGCCTGGCGGCAACGGGCGCGCGGGCGTCGGACGGCGGCAGCGCACGCAAGGCCGGTGCCATGCGCCGGTCTGCGGCCGCGAACGCGGCGGCGGAGGATGACGATGGAGCAACGAGGATGAAGATAGGCAAGGATTCGGCGGTGCTGGTGGTCGGCGCCGGCATCATGGGCGCGGGCATCGCGCAGGTGGCCGCGCAGGCCGGGCACGCGGTGTGGCTGCACGACGCGCGCGACGGCGCCGCGGCGCAGGCGTGCGACAAGCTCGGCGCGACGCTGCAAGGCCTGGTCGCCAAGGGCAAGCTGGCCGCCGACGCGGCCGCGGCGACGATCGCGCGCGTGCGCCCGGTGGCGGCGCTGACCGAGGCCGCCGGCGCGGCGATCGCGGTCGAGGCGATCGTCGAGGACCTGCAGGCCAAGCGCGCGCTCTTCGCCGAGCTGGAGACGCTGCTCGGCGCCGATGCGGTGCTGGCGACGAATACCTCGTCGATCTCGGTCACCGCGATCGCGAACGGCATGCAGCGCCCCGGGCGGCTGGTCGGCATGCACTTCTTCAACCCGGTGCCGCTGATGAAGCTGGTCGAGGTCGTCAGCGGGTTGCGCACCGATGGCGAGGTCGCGCAGGCGGTGTTCGACCTTGCCGCGGCCTGGGGCAAGACGCCGGTGCACGCGAAGTCCACCCCGGGCTTCGTCGTCAACCGCATCGCGCGCCCGTTCTACGCCGAGTCGCTGCAGCTGCTGCTCGAGCGCGCGGTCGAGCCGTCGGTGCTCGACGCCTGCCTGCGCGGCGCCGGGTTCCGCATGGGCCCTTGCGAGCTTATCGACCTCATCGGCCACGATACCAACTTCGCCGTCTCGCGATCGGTCTACGAGGCCAACTTCCAGGACAAGCGCTACATGCCGTCGCTGCTGCAGGCCGAGATGGTCGCCGGCGGGCTGCTCGGGCGCAAGAGCGGGCAGGGCTTCTACCGCTACGGCGACGGCGGCGGCGTGCCGGCGCTGCCGGCGTTCGAGCCGGCGAGCGCGCCGTATGCGCAGCGCGTCGTGCTGCACGGCGCGGGGCCGGTCGCGGATCGGCTGACGCTGGCGCTGGCCGGGCAGGCCTTCGAGCGCGATACCGCCAGCGGCTGGACCGGGCTCGAGGTCGACGGCGCGCAGCTGCGGCTGACCGACGGCCGCTGCGCGAGCGCGATCGGTGCCGAGGTCGCGGTCTTCGACCTGCCGATCCACCCGTCGCTCGGCGGCCGCGAGCGCGGCACGCCGCTGGCCTTCGCGCTGTCGGACCGCGCCAGCGGCGCCTGGGTGCAGGCGGCGGCGCAGTGGCTGCGCGCGGCCGGCTTCCACGCCCAGCGCATCGCCGATGCGCCGGGGCTGATCGTCGCGAGGACGCTGGCGATGCTGGTCAACGAGGCCTGCGACGCCGTGCACCAGGGTGTGTGCAGCGAGGCCGGCGCCGACGCGGCGATGAAGCTCGGCGTCAACTACCCCGCGGGGCCGTTCGAGTGGCTCGCGCGCTGGGATGCGGCGCGCATCGCGCAGCTGCTCGACGCGCTGGCGGCGACCTACCGCGGCGAGCGCTACCGCGTCAGCCCGGCGCTGCGGCGCCGCAGCTGGGCATGACGCCGCCGGCCGCAGGTGCCGCGGGAGCGCGGCGATGAGCGCAACCGGCGACGCCTCGCAGGTGCCGGCTGCATCCGGCCCGCTGGCCGGCCTGCGCGTGCTCGAGCTCGCCAGCATCGGCCCCGGGCCGATGGCGACGATGCTGCTGGCCGACCTGGGCGCCGACGTGATCCGCGTCGACCGCACGCTGGCGGCGCCGCTCGGGGTGCCGATGCCGGCGCGCTTCGACGTCAACGGCCGCAGCCGGCGCTCGGTGGCGCTCGACCTCAAGCAGCCGGCGGCGGTCGACGCGGTGCGCCGGCTCGCCGACCGCGCCGACGTGCTGGTCGAGGGCTGGCGCCCGGGGGTGGCCGAGCGGCTGGGGCTGGGGCCGGACGAGCTGCTGGCGCGCAACCCGGCGCTGGTCTACGGCCGCATGACCGGCTGGGGGCAGCAAGGGCCGCTGGCCGACCGCGCCGGGCACGATATCGACTACCTCGCCGTCGCCGGCGCGCTGGGCGCGATCGGCCCGGCCGACGGCAAGCCGGTGCCGCCGCTGAACCTGGTAGCCGACTACGGCGGCGGCGCGCTGTACCTGGCGTTCGGCATCCTGGCCGCGGTCGTCGAGCGCCAGCGCTCCGGGCGCGGGCAGGTCGTCGACGCGGCGATGGTCGACGGCGTGGCGTCGCTGAGCGGGATCTTCCACGGCCTGCGCGCGGCCGGGCTGTGGGATGCCGGCGAGGCGGCACGCGGGCACAACCTGCTCGACGGCGGCGCGCCGTTCTACGACACCTATGCCTGCGCCGACGGCCGCTTCGTCGCCGTCGGCGCGCTGGAGCCCCCGTTCTTCGCCGAGCTGCTCGCCAGGCTGGGGCTGGACTCATCGTGGCGCGGCCGCCAGTACGACCGCCGCGCCTGGCCCGAGCTGCGCGCGGCGCTGGCGGCCGCCTTCGCGACGCGCTCGCGCGACGACTGGGCGGCGCATTTCGGCGCCAGCGATGCCTGTGTTGCCCCGGTGTTGACGCTGGCCGAGGCGCCGGCGCACCCGCATCTGCGCGCGCGGGCGAGCTTCGTCGAGGTCGACGGCGTCGTGCAGCCGGCGCCGGCACCGCGCTTCTCGCGCACGCCGGCGGCGGCGCCGCGGCGCGGGCCCGAGCCCGGCGCCGATACCGATGCCGTGCTCGCCGAGGCCGGCCTCGGCGCCGACGAGATCGCCGCGCTGCGCGCCAGCGGGGCGGCGAAGTGAGCAAGCTCCTGCCCCTTCGGAGACCCGGTGTGCCGGTTGCGACGCACGCGCGCCGATTCCGCGAAGACCGCCGATGACGACCCCCGAACCCCACCGCACCCCGACCGACGCGCGCAAGGCGGCGTCGCTGATCGTGCTGCGCGACGGCGCGCACGGCCTGGAGCTGCTGATGCTGCAGCGCGCCGAGCGAGCCGGCGACATGCGCAGCCGCGCCGTCGTCTTCCCCGGCGGCGTGCTCGACGCCGCCGACCGCCACGCGCACCATTTCGTCGTCGGCCCCGACGATGCGGCTGCGAGCGCGCGGCTCGGGCTGCCCGAGGGCGGGCTCGACTATCTCGTCGCCGCCGTGCGCGAGGCCTTCGAGGAGGTCGGGCTGCTGCTGGCCTGCGCGAGCGACGGCAGCGCGGCCGACCTGCGCGAGCGCGCCACGGCGCTGGCGTCGTGGCGGCTGAGGCTGCAGCAGGGGCAGGGGACGATGGCCGAGATGTGCTCGGCGCTGGACCTGCGGCTGGACCTGCGCGCGCTGCACTACCACAGCCACTGGCTGACCCCGCCCGGTGTGGCGCAGCGATTCGACACCCGCTTCTTCACCGTGCTCGCGCCCGCCGGACAGGAGGCGGTGGCCGACCTCGGCGAGGCGCAGGAGCTGATGTGGACGACGCCGGCGGCGGCACTCGACCCCGCGCGCGGCTGGAAGCTGCTGCCGGTCACGCGAACGACGCTGCAGCGCCTGACGCCGTTCACGCGCGCCGCCGACGCGCACGCCGAGGCCGGCGCGCGGCGCGAGTTTCCGCTCAACATGCCGCGCATCGGCCGCACCGGCGACGGCAAGCCGAAGATCTTCCTGCCCTGGGACTATCCCTGGGCCGAGATCGGCCGCGTCGACCCCGACGGGCGCGACCCGCCGCTGGCCGAGATCGTCGCCGGTCGCGCGGTGCGGCTGTCGCCGCGCATCGTCCGCGTCACGGCGCCGAACCCGGGCGTGATGACCGGCCCGGGCACCAACGCCTACCTCGTCGGCGACGCGGGCGGCGACGGCTGGGTGCTGGTCGACCCCGGCCCGGACGACGCATCGCACCGCGACGCGATCCTCGCCGCCGCCGGCACACGCGCGATCACGCATGTGCTGGCGACGCACACGCACCCGGACCACTCGCCCGGCGCGGCGGCGATCGCGCGCGCCAGCGGCGCCGCCGTCTGGGGCCTGCGCGCGCCGCCGCACCCGGGGCAGGACCACGGCTTCGCGCCCGACCACGAGCCGGCCGATGGCGAGTGCCTCGTGCTCGGCCCGGCGACGACGCTGCGCGCGATCCACACCCCCGGCCATGCGTCCAACCATGTCTGCTGGCTGCTGCAGGAGGAGCGGCTGCTGTTCACCGGCGACCACGTGATGCAGGGGTCGACGGTTGTCATCAACCCGCCCGACGGCGACATGGGGGCCTATCTGCGGTCGCTGCAGGCGCTGCTGGCGCTGGAGCTGGACTGGTTCGCGCCCGGGCACGGCTGGCTGGTCGCGCAGCCGCACGCGCTGGTGCGCGCGCTCGTCGCGCACCGACGCGCGCGCGAGGCCAAGGTCGTCGAGGCGCTCGCCGCACTCGGGCCGTGCGCGGTCGAGGCGCTGGTGCCGAGCGTCTACGACGATGTGCCCGCCGACCGCTTCCCGATCGCCGCGCGCTCGCTGCTGGCGCACCTGCTGGCGCTGCGCGACGACGGCGCGGCGGCCGAGTCGCATGGCGTGTGGCGATCGCCGGGCGCGGCCGCGGCGCCCCGCACCTCCGGCGACAGGCCCGACGCGCGATGATCAACCACTGGTACCGCTTCGTCTTCGTGCACGTCAACAAGTGCGCCGGGCAGAGCGTGCGCCGCGCGCTGCCGCCCCTCGGCACGCGCGGCCACCACACGATCCAGCATTACCTGAAGCTGATCGAGGCACGCGGGCGCGACCCGGCGAGCTACTTCAAGTTCACGATCGTGCGCAACCCATGGTCCAAGGTCGCCTCCTTCTACCACTACCACCGGCAGCGGCGCTGGGAGCTGTTCCCGTGGACCGAGGCCGATGCGCCGGACTTCAATGCCTTCGTGCAGCGGCTGTTCGTCGACGACGGCGGGCGGCTCGCGGTCGACATCTTCCGCGGCCGCAGCGGCGAGGATACGCACCACCTGCGGCTGTCGAGCGCGCTGGACTGGGTGAGCGACGCCGACGGCCGCATCCTGGTCGACTTCATCGGCCGGGTCGAGAACCTGCAGGCCGACTTCGACCACGCCTGCGACCGCATCGGCATCCGCCGCCGCGCGCTGCCGCACGCGAACGCGTCGTCGCACGCGCCGTACTGGACCTATTACGACGACACCTCGCGCGAGATCGTCGCGCGGCGCTTCGCGCGCGACATCGAGCATTTCGGCTATCGCTTCGGGCCGCCATGACGGGCTTGCGCCGTCCGTCGGCCGCGACAAGGTGCGCATGAACCCGGACCTGCGCCTGCTCGGCGTCGACTTCACCAGCGTGCCGTCGCGGCGCAAGCCGATCACGGTGGCGCACGGCCGGCTCACCGGCGGCGTGCTGCGGCTGGAATCGGTGCAGGCGTTGCCGGACATGGCTTCGTTCGGGGCGCTGCTCGCCGAGCCGGGCCCGTGGGTCGGCGCCTTCGACTTCCCGTTCGGGCTGCCGCGCGTCTTCGTCGACGAACTCGCGCTCGGCGCCGACGTCGGCGCGGTCGGCGCCGCCGTGCATTCGCGCTGCACCGACCGGCGTGCCTTCCAGGCGCTGGTCGACGACTGGGCCGGCCGTCGCGCACAGGGCCGGACGCTGCCGCACCGCGCGACCGACCGCGCGTTGGGCGGCGTCAGCTCGACCAGCCCGCTGCAGACGCGCTACGTGCCGGTCGGCTTCATGTGGTTCGAGGGCATGCCGCAGCTGCTGGCCGCCGGTGTGCATCTGCCCGGGCTGCGCGCAGGCGACGCGACGCGCGTCGCGCTGGAGGGCTATCCGGGCGCGCTGGCGTACGCGCTGATCGGCCGGCGCTCGTACAAGAACGACGCCGGCGCCGCGCGGCTGATCGCGCGCAAGGATATGGTCGAGGCGCTGGAGCAGGGCCGCGTGCCGGATGCGCCGCGGCTGAAGCTCGCGCACGCGCAGCGCGATGCGCTGGTCGACGACGCCAGCGGCGACCGGCTCGACGCCGTGCTGTGCCTGATGCAGGCGGCGTGGGCTGTGCGCCAGCCCGGCTGGGGGATGCCGCAGGCGGTCGACCCGGTCGAGGGCTGGATCGTCGGCGCGCGATCTGACGCGATCGCGGCTGGCCGCCCAAGCAGGGCATCCGAGGCGGCCGAGGTGGTCGGCGGCGCGTGAACGTCGACGTCGTCTACCTGACGCTGGCGGCGGCGGGGGCGCTGGTCTTCGTCAGCGTCGTCGCCGGGCTCTATTCGTCGCGGCTCGGTCTGTCGTTCCTGCTCGTCTTCCTCGTCGCCGGGATGCTGGCCGGCGAGGACGGGCTGGGCGGCATCGTCTTCGACGACCACCGGCTGGTCTTCTGGGTCGGCAACGCGGCGCTGGCGGTGATCCTGCTCGACGGCGGGCTGCAGACCACGGTCGGCACCTTCCGCACCGGGCTGAAGCCGGCGCTTCTGCTCGCGACCGTCGGCGTCGTCGTCAGCGCCGCCGTCACCGGGGCCGCGGCGACCTGGCTGCTGGGCGTGGACTGGCGGCTCGGCATGCTCGCCGGTGCGGTGGTCGGCTCGACCGACGCCGCGGCGGTGTTCGCGCTGATGCGCAGCGCCGGGCTGCGGCTGTCGGAGCGGCTGGCCAGCACGCTGGAGATCGAGTCCGGCCTGAACGACCCGATGGCGGTGGTGCTGACGCTGATCCTGATCGCCTCGGTCGTCTCGACGCGGGCGACCTCGGCGTGGACGATGCTGGCGATGCAGGCCGGCGTCGGGCTGGCCGGCGGGCTCGGCGCGGGTCTCGCGATGGCGGCGCTGATGAAGCGCTTGCCGCTGGCCGGCACGCAGCGTGGGCTGGCGGCGCTGGTGCTGGCCAGCGCCGGGCTGGCGGTGTTCGCCGGCACCTCGGTGCTGGGCGGGTCGGGGTTTCTGGCGGTCTACCTGTTCGGCCTCGTGCTGCGCGCGCGCGCCGAGCGCCGCGTGCTGGGGGCCCTGTCCGCGATGGACGGCTACGCCTGGCTGGCGCAGGCATCGATGTTCCTGCTGCTCGGGCTGCTGGTGACGCCGAGCCGGCTGTGGCCGACCCTGGGGCCGGCGCTCGGCGTGGCGGCGGTGCTGATGTTCGCAGCCCGGCCGCTGGCGGTGGCGCTGTGCCTGGCGCCGTTCCACTTCGACCGGCGCGAGATCGCCTACGTGGCCTGGGTCGGGCTGCGCGGCGCGGTGCCGATCGTGCTGGCGGTGTTCCCGATCATCGCCGGCGTGCCGGGCGCGCTGCGGCTGCTCGATGTCGCCTTCGTCGTCGTGCTGGCGTCGCTGCTGCTGCAAGGCGGCACGCTGGGCTGGGCGGCGCAGCGGCTGCGGCTGAACCTGCCGGCGGCCGACGACGAGCCGGCGCAGCGCGCGGCGTTCGGCGACTTCGCGATCGATCCGGCGGCTTCCGCCGAGGCGGTGTTCGCTTTCTACGGCCTGCCGCCGCCGCACACACCCGGCTGTTCGATGGCCGAGTGGATGCGCCAGCGGCTGCAGCGCCCGCCGGTGCTCGGCGATGCGGTCTGGCACGGCGCGGCGCGGCTTGCGGTGCGAGGGATGCAGGGCGGGCGGATCACCTCGATCGGCCTGCAACTTCAGGGCCGCGAGCCGGACGTACCGGGCGAACCCGGCGAACCCGGCTGACCGCTTCGGCCGATGGATGCTCGCGTCGAAGAGCCGACCGCGCCGAGCGCGGCCGAGTCATGGTTCGCGGCGCGCGGCTGGCAGCCGTTCGACTTCCAGCGCCGCGTCTGGGCGGCGATGGCCGAAGGTCGCTCGGGGCTGCTGCATGCGAGCACCGGTGCCGGCAAGACCTATGCGGTGTGGCTGGGCGCGCTGGCGCGCCGGCGCGAGGGGCCCGGGCTGCAAGTGCTCTGGATCACGCCGATGCGCGCGCTCGCCGCCGACACCACGCGCGCGCTGCAGGCGCCGCTGGCCGAGCTGGCACCGGGATTCACCGTCGCGCAGCGCAGCGGCGACACCGCGCCGTCCGAGCGCGCGCGCCAGCAACGGCGCTGGCCGTCAGCGCTGGTGACGACGCCCGAGTCGCTCAGCCTGCTGCTGACGCGCGAGCACTCGCGTGACGAGTTCGCCGGCGTGCACACGGTGATCGTCGACGAGTGGCACGAGCTGGTCGGCAACAAGCGTGGCGTGCAGGTTCAGCTCGCGCTGGCGCGGCTGCGGCGTTGGAACCCGGCACTGGTGGTCTGGGGCCTGTCGGCGACGCTGGGCGCGGTCGAGCATGCGATGGCCGTGCTGTGCGGGCCGGGTGGCGAGCTGGTGCGCGGCCGCGTCGACAAGACGATCGCCATCGACACCCTGGCGCCGGCGCAGCCGGGGCGCTTCTCGTGGGCCGGCCACCTGGGGGCGCAGATGCTGCAGCCGGTCGTGGACGAGATCGACCGCGCGTCGACGACGCTGGTCTTCACCAACACGCGGTCGCAGTCCGAGCGCTGGTACCAGATGCTGCTGCAGGCGCGCCCCGACTGGGCCGGGCTGATCGCGCTGCACCACGGCTCGCTGGACCGCGCGGCGCGCGACTGGGTCGAGCAGGGGCTGAAGGACGGGCGGCTGAAGGCGGTGGTCGCGACCTCGTCGCTGGACCTCGGAGTGGACTTCCTGCCGGTCGAGCGCGTGCTGCAGATCGGCAGCGCCAAGGGCGTGGCGCGGCTGCTGCAACGCGCCGGGCGCAGCGGCCACGCGCCCGGGCGGCCGAGCCGCATCACGCTGGTGCCGACGAATACGCTGGAGCTGGTCGAGGCGGCGGCGGCGCGCCGCGCGGCGCTGGCGGGCGAGGTGGAGCCGCGCCATAGCCCCGACGCGCCGCTGGACGTGCTGGTCCAGCACCTGGTGACGGTGGCCCTCGGCGGCGGGTTCGACGCCGATCTGCATTCCAGCGGCGGGTTCGACGCCGATGCGCATTCCAGCGGCGGGTTCGACGCCGATCCGCATTCCAGCGGCGGGTTCGACGCCGATGCGCGCCCCGGCGGCGGGTTGGGCGCCGATCCGCGCCACGGTGCCGGTGACGAGGCCGGGAAGGACAACGAGGGCCACCACGGCGCCGCGGCGATGTTCGACGAGGTGCGCAGCGCGCCCGCCTATGCCACGCTGTCGCGCGAGGCCTTCGACTGGGCGCTGGGCTTCGTCGCGCGCGGCGGCACGAGCCTGGCGGCCTACCCCGAATACCACCGCGTTCGCGTCGTCGACGGCCGCTGGCGCGTCAGCGACCGCGGCATCGCGCAGCGCCACCGGATGCAGGTCGGCACCATCGTCGGCGACGCGACGATGGCGGTGGCCTGGGTCACCGGTGGCACGCTCGGGCAGGTCGAGGAGTCCTTCGTCGCCCGGCTGCGCAACGGCGACTGCTTCGTCTTCGGCGGCCGCGTGCTGGAGTACGTGCGCAGCCAGGACATGACCGCCTTCGTGCGCCGTGCCACGCGCGCCGACGGCGTGGTGCCGGTGTGGCAGGGCGGGCGCATGCCGCTGTCCAGCGAGCTCGCGCGCAGCGTGCTGCGCTGCCTGGCCGACGCTGCCGACGGCCGCTTCGACGAGCCCGAGCTGCAGCTGGCGCGGCCGATGCTCGACGCCCAGCAGCGGCTGTCGCGGCTGCCGCGCCCGGGCCGGCTGCTGGCCGAGACGCTGCACTCGCGCGAGGGGCATCACCTGTTCCTGTACCCGTTCGCCGGGCGCAACGTGCATCTCGGGCTGGCGCAGCTGATCGCGTGGCGGCTCGCGCGTGCGGCGCCGGGGACCTTCTCGCTGTCGGTCAACGACTACGGGCTCGAGATCGTCGCCGCGGGCGTGCCGGATCTGGCACCGCTGCGCGACGGCAGCCTGTTTGCGCCCGACGCGCTGCTGGACGACCTGCTCGCGAGCCTGGACGCCGGCGCGCTGGCGCAGCGGCGCTTCCGCGAGATCGCGCGTGTCGCCGGGCTGGTCTTCAGCGGCTACCCCGGCGCGCCGAAGAGCATGCGCCAGCTGCAGGCGTCGAGCAGCCTGCTGCATGAGGTCTTCCGCAAGTACGATCCTGGCAACCGGCTGCTCGTGCAGGCGAAGGACGAGGCGCTGCAGCACGAGCTCGACCTCGGACGGCTGCACGAGGCGTTGCAGGCGATGGCCTCGGCGACGCTGGATCGGGTCGCGCTGCGTGCGCCCAGCCCGCTGGCGCTGCCGCTGATGGTCGACCGCCTGCGCGAGCGGCTGAGCAACGAGAAGCTGAACGAGCGCGTGGCGCGGATGGTCGCCGAGGCCGAGGCGGCGCTGGACGCGCCGGCGCGGCCACAGCCGCGGCGCGCGCTGGCATGAGCGACAAGACGAAGGAGAGGATGGCGATGCGATCGAGGGGAAGGGCCGCGGCGATGCTGGCGGCGGCCGTGCTGGCGACGGCGGCGCTGGGGACGAGCCGCGCACAAGCCGAGACGGTGCAGGGCAGGGTCGTGCGCGTGATCGACGGCGACAGCGTGCTGCTGAAGGCCGCCGACGACAAGCCGCCGATCGAGATCCGGCTGCACGGCATCGATGCCCCCGAAGGCTGCCAGGCGGGCGGCCCCGAGGCGCGCGAGGCGCTGCAGGAGATGCTGCGCGGCAAGCCCGTCAGTGCCTCGATGCGCGGGCGCGACCACTACGGCCGCACGCTGGCGACGCTCGAGGCCGACGGTGTCGTCGTCAACCTGCGCATGGTCGCCGAAGGGCATGCGTGGAGCCTGCGCACGAAGTGGGACCGCGGCCCCTATGTGGCGCAGGAGCGCATGGCGCAGTCGCTGAAACGTGGCCTGCACGCCGCCGGCGGGGCGATCGCGCCGGCCGAGTTCAGGCGTCGCAACGGGCCTTGCGGCAAGCCGGAGGGCGATGCCGCAGCAGCTGCGGCGGACGCGGCGCGCGATGCCGGCGCCCCGGTGGCCGCCGCCGCGGTGCCGGCCGCCAAGGCGGCCACCGCCGCACCGGCCGCCACCGCGCCGGCGGCGTCGGCCTACCGCTGCGACGGCCGCACGCGCTGCTCGCAGATGCGGTCGTGCGAGGAGGCGACCTGGTTCCTGCGCCACTGCCCGGGCGTGCAGATTGACGGCAACGGCGACGGCGTGCCCTGCGAGCGGCAGTGGTGCGGGCGCTGAGGGTGGGCCGGACGCGGCACCGATCTGCGCGCTGAGTCTGCGCGGCCGGCCGCGGCAAACCGATGCTGCGTGTCGACGTCGTGCGCCACGCTGCGAGGCTGCTCCACCGCGAAGGTCCGGATACCCCTAGAACTAGGTCTTGACGGGCGGGCCGGCGAGGCGTAAGAGCTCGATTCACCTGTTCGGCTTTGGGGGTTTGCGCCCCCGTCACGGAGGAATCATGGCCAAGGGAGGACGCAAGGTCGCGTGGCTTGTCGCGGCAACCCTGTCATCGCTGGCTTCGCTGCCGACGATGGCCGACCCCGGATCGGAATCGTTCGACCGCTACCTGCTCGACCTGCGTCAGCGCATGCAGGCCGTCGACAGCGGCAGCTACTGGGTCAGCACCCAGGTCGACCAGGGCGCGTTCGAGCGCTACCTGGCGGTGCTGGGCCAGAGTGCCGGCGGGCCGACGATGACCGATACCGCGGTGGTCGTCGCCAGCCTGAACGCGCAGCCGCTGCGCAGCTTCAACGCCTACCTGGCGTATCTGGGGCAGCGCATGCGGGTCGACGCCGGCCCGCCGGGGCCGCTGCTGAAGACCGACAACGGGACTGCGCCGTTCGACCGGTATATCGAGGAGATCAACTACCGCATCCAGTCGCAGTACCAGGCCGACGCGGTGATGGGGTTCTAGCCCGGGCCGCGCGCGTCGGCTCGGGTGTCGAAGAGCGCGCGGATCTCGTCGACGACCGGGCGCAGTTCGGGCAGCGTGGCCGCGCTCCACGCGGCGAGGAAGGCCGCGAGCGACTGCCCGGGCGAGGGGGACGTCGCGTGGAGGGTGGCCAGGGCCGCCCAGCGGCCGGGGTCCTTCTCGAACAGCGGCAGCAGTCGCATCGCTGCGGCCTCGTTCATCTCGCGGGCGTACGGCTCGCGCCGCAGGGTCGCCTCGTGGCGCGCATACCAGCGCGCGAAGCTGCTGCCGTTGCCGGACGAGCGATGGGGCTCGTCGAGCAGCTGCCCGGCATACCTCGCCAGCAAGGGCGCGGCCTCGCCCAGCAACGCGTCGGGCGGCGCTTCGTGCCACCGCGCGGCGAGGTGGCGCAGGGCATAGAGCGACGCCACCTCGCACAGCGATTCCTCGAACCACTGATGCTCGCGCACGATATCGTGCCCCACCAGCTTGCGCTCGAAGGACGACAGCAGGTGGCAGTATTCGTGGGCGAACTGGTAGACATACTGATACCAGCGGCTGTCGCGCGCCGACAGGTAGACGATGAGCGCGCCGTCGTGGTCGAGGTCGTAGCGGACCATCGGGCCGCCGAAACGGTGCCGGATGCGGATCGTCGGCGGGCCCGCCGCCGGCGCGGGGAAGGCGGCGACGACGGCGTCGACGACCTTCGCGATCTCGGCCGGCTCGCTGCTCCCCCAACTGCCTGCGACGACCTCGATCGCCGGCCGCCGCCCCGCGCCGCCCGGCGCCAGCGGCTGCGCGGCAAGCGGCGCGACGACGAGCAGCGCCAGCGCCGCAACGAGCCGGATCGACGCGAAACCTGACAAGCGGTGGAGCAGCGCGGAACCGGCGCGTGACATTCGTTTGTTCCGGGGCGTGGCGGCCTGCCGGGCGGCAAGGCGGTCAGTGCCGCTTCGCCCAGCGCAGCTCGATCGTATCGTTCGGCCACGGCACGACCTCGACCTCGCGCGCCATCGCCCAGTTGAGCTTGCGCCGGTATAGCGGCACGTAGGGCAGGTCCTCGGCGACCATCCTCAGCGCCTGGCCGACCATCGCGCGCCGCTTGGCGAGGTCGGGCTCGACCCGGATGGCGTCGATCACCGCGTCCAGCGCCGGGCTGCTGTAGCGCCCGGCGTTGAAGCTGCCCAGCCCCGACCGGTCCCAGGTCCGGAACAGGCCGTTGAGCGATCCCCAGGCGTCGGGGCTGGCGGTCCAGCCGTATTCGATGAAGCTCGCCGTGCCCTGCGTCAGCTTGGGGAAGAACAGGTTCGGCGCGGTCGCGCGCAGCGTGGTGCGGATGCCGGCCTGGGTCAGCATCGCCGCCGCGGCCTGGCACACCGCCTGCCGCCAGGTCGTGTTGACGCAGTCCAGCGTGACCGCAAAGCCGTCCGGGTAGCCGGCCTCGGCCAGCAGCGCACGCGCGCGCGCCGGGTCGTAGGGCAGGCGGCGGCCGAGCGCCGGATCGGCGCCGTCGACCAGTGGCGACAGGAAGACACCGACCGGCTCGGCCTGCCCGCGCAGCACCTTGTCGACGATCGCCTCGACGTTGATCGCATGCCACACCGCCTGCCGGACTCGCCGGTCCTTGAACGGGTTGCGGCCCTTGACGTCGCTGAACTCCAGCTCGGCGCGCGACTGGTCGAAGGTCAGGTACTGCTGGCCGAGCTCGGCCACCGTCGTCAGCTTGACCCGCCCCTCGCGCTGCAGCCGCTCGATATCCTGGAACGGCGGGTCGAGGACGAGGTCGACCTCACCCGAGGCCAGCGCCGCCAGCCTCGTCGCGTCGCTCTTGACGACGATGAAGTGCACCTCGTCGACCTTGCCGTTGCGCGGGTCGTCGCGGCCCCACCAGCCGGCGTGGCGTTTCAGCACGACGCGCACGTCGGGCTCGTAGCGCACCAGCGCATACGGCCCGGTGCCGTTGGCCGCGCGCACGGTGTGCATCTCCTGCTTGGCGTTGAAGTCCTGCGCCTGCGCGGCGACATGCGCCTCGGCCCAGGCCTTGCTCATGATCGCGATGTATTGCAGCTTCTCCGGCAGCACGGCGTCGGGCGCATCGAGCACGAAGTCGACCGTCAGCGCATCGACCTTGCGCGCGCCGGTGACGCCCTTGAGCTGGAATGCACGCTGCGAGCTGCGCCCGAGCGCACGCTCGATCGAGAACACGACATCGTCGGCGCTCATCGTGCTGCCGTCGTGGAAGCGCACGCCCTCGCGCAGCCGGAATCGCCAGCGCGTCGGCTCCAGCTGCTGCCAAGAGGTCGCCAGTGCCGGCTCGAGCCGGAACTGCTCGTCGCGCCCGACCAGCGAGTCGTAGAGCTGGTAGGCCACGCGCGAGTGGTACAGCAGCGCCAGCGCGTGCGGGTCCAGCGTCTGCGGATCGAAGGCGCTGGCGATGCGCAGTGTCGCCGCCTGCGCGGCGCAGCCGGCGGCCAGCAGCAGCACGCCGAGCCAGCGCGCGAGGCGGCCGGGCCGCGGATTCATCGCGCGTGCTCCCCGGTTCCGGGCGGCGCGGGCGGCGCGGGCGGCGCCGCGGGATCGGCGCCCGCA
>JACPVA010000145.1 GCA_016191995.1 Burkholderiales bacterium
CGCGCGCGCCGCGCGCTGCGCCAGCGCGGCCAGCGCCGCGAGCAGCTCGTCGCGCGCCGGCGTGGCGAGCTCGGCGGCGGCGGTCGGCGTCGGCGCGCGCAGGTCGGCGGCGAGGTCGCACAGGCTGAGGTCGGTCTCGTGGCCGACGCCGCAGACGATCGGCAGCGTGCATGCGGCGACCGCGCGCACGACGCGCTCGTCGTTGAAGGCCCACAGGTCCTCCAGCGAGCCGCCGCCGCGCACCAGCAGCAGCAGGTCGACGCCGTCGAGCTGGCGCCGCGCCTGCGCCATCGCGATCGCCTGCACCAGCGCCGGTGGCGCGTCGGCGCCCTGCACCGGCGCCGGGTACAGCACGACCTCGACCTGCGGCGCGCGCCGCGCCAGTGTCGTCAGCACGTCGCGCCAGGCCGCCGCCTGCGGCGAGGTGACGACGCCGATGCGCCGCGGCAGGCGCGGCAGCGGCTTGCGCCGCGCGGGGTCGAACAGGCCCTCGGCCTGCAGTGCCGCCTTCAGGCGCAGGAACTGCTCGTACAGCGACCCGGCGCCGACGCGCTGCATCGCCTCGGCGACGAACTGCAGGTCGCCGCGCGGCTCGTAGACCGCCAGCCGGCCGCGCAGCTCGACCTGCTGGCCGTCGGCCGGCGCGAAGTCGAGCAGCGAGGCTGCGCGGCGGAAGATCGCGCAGCGCAGCAGCGCCGGCGCACCGTCGGCATCCTTGAGCGAGAAGTAGCAGTGCCCGCTGGCCGCGCGCGTGAATCCCGACAGCTCGCCGCGCACCGCGAGCGCGCCGAAGCGCGCCTGCAGCGCGTCGCCGGCGGCCAGCAACAGCGGCGCCACGCCCCAGACGCGCGGCGCCGGTGCAGCTCCGAGCGGCCCGTTGCCGCTCACGATGCCCGGCCGCGGCGCGGCGAGAACTCCACATCCGCGCGACGCCCTCCCGGCGCCCGCCCGGCCCCTGTCACGGACTGGTCATCTAGGTGCAAATGATTGATATGCAAAGGAAAAACACTGCCCAATCGATGGGCAATCCAGCCCGGCTGTCGAGTTTTCGCGGCCGTCGGGGCAGCCGGGGCGGCTTGTCCACAAACTTGTCCACCGGATCGGTGGAAGAACGGGCCGCCAAGGCCCGGCTTTTTCGCCCCCGGGGCCGCGCAGGGCATCGTCCATAATCGCCCGCGTCGCGCGCCGAACCCTGCCCGGTACTCGCCTTGCTGTCCATCATACAAGCCGCTGGCTGGCCGATCTGGCTGCTGATCGCATGTTCCGTCGTCGCGCTGGCGCTCATCGTCGAGCGCCTGTACCAGCTGCGCGCGTCGCGCGTCGCCCCGCCAGCGCTGATCGACGAGGTGCTGACCGTCACCCGCAGCAGCCTGCCGGCGGGCGACGTGATCGACAAGCTGGCGCAGAACTCCACACTCGGCCAGGTGCTGGCCGCCGGGCTGCGCAGCGTCGTCGCCGAGCCGCGCATCACCGAGGAGGCGCTGCGGCAGGCGGTGGAGAATGCCGGCCGAACCGCCGTGCACCAGACCGAGCGCTACCTGACGGCGCTGGGCACGATCGCGTCCGCGGCGCCGCTGCTCGGGCTGTTCGGCACCATCATCGGCATGATCGAGATCTTCGGCTCGCAGTCGCCGACCGGCGAGTCCAACCCGGCGCAGCTCGCGCACGGCATCTCGATCGCGCTGTACAACACCGCGCTCGGGCTGCTGGTGGCGATCCCGTCGCTGATGTTCCACCGCTACTTCCGCACCCGCGTCGAATATTTCCAGCTCACGATGGAGCTCGCCGCCGCACGGCTCGTGCCGCACCTGCTGCGCTTCACGGTGCGCGGCCCGAAGGCGCCTTGAGTCGGTGACGTCCTGACGCCGGTTGCCGCACGCGCATGAAGTTCCGCCGCCATTCGATCGAGGATCCGGAGATCAACCTGATCCCGCTGATCGACGTGCTGCTGGTGATCCTGATCTTCCTGATGCTGTCGATGACCTACTCGCGCTTCACCGCGCTGCAGGTCGACCTGCCGGTCGCCAATGCCGAGCGCATGCCCGAGCGGCCGGCGGAGATCGTCGTCGCCGTCGCCGCCGACGGCCGCACGATGGTGCGCGGCGAGCCGGTCGACGGCCGCGATGTCGACCTCATCGCCGCCGCGATCGCCGATGCCGCCGCCGGGCGCGACGATGCCTTCGTCGTCGTCTCCGCCGATGCGCTGGCAGCGCACCAATCGGTCATGAACGTGCTCGACGCGGCGCGCCGGGCCGGCATCGTGCGGCTGACCTTCGCCGCGCAGTCCGGCGCCGGGCGCTGACCCTTCGCGGGTGGACGACCCTCAGCCATCGCCCGCGGCCGGCGCGCACGGCGCACCGGCTGCCGCGGCGGCCACCGGCACCCCGGCGCCGCCGCGCATCCCGGCGCGGGTCGCGGCCTGGCTGCAGCACCAATGGTGGGTCGCGCCGCCGACGCTGGCCGCGCGCGCGCTCGTGCCGCTGGCCTGGGTCTACCGCTTGCTCGCGGCGCTGCAGCGCCGGGAAGCGGCGCGGCGGCGCTGGCGCGCGCGCTGCCCGGTGCTCGTGGTCGGCAACCTGGTCGCCGGCGGCGCCGGCAAGACGCCGACCGTGATCGCGCTCGTGCACGCGCTGCGCGCCGCGGGCTGGCACCCGGGCGTGGTCTCGCGCGGCCATGGCCGGCGCAGCCGCGGGCTGCGCGAGGTCGATGCGGATTCGCCCGCGGCCGAGGTCGGCGACGAGCCCTGGCTGATCCACCGCCGCACGCTGGTGCCGGTCGTCGTCGCCGAACGCCGCACCGAGGCCGCGCGCGAACTGCTGCGCCGGCATGCGGAGGTCGACCTGCTGATCGCCGACGACGGACTGCAGCACCACGCGCTGGCGCGCGACGCCGAGGTCTGGGTGTTCGACGAGCGCGGTGTCGGCAACGGCATGCTGCTGCCGGCCGGCCCGCTGCGCCAGCTGCTGCCGCCGGCGCTGCCGCCGCAGGCGCTGCTGCTGTACAACGCGCCACGGCCGACGACGCCGCTGCGCGGCGCGCTGGCGCGCCGCACGCTGGCCGGCGCCGCATCGCTCGCCGACTGGCAGCGCGGCGGCGCGATGGACATGGCGGCGCTGAAGGCGCTGGCCGGCCGGCCCGTGACGGCACTGGCCGGCATCGGCGCGCCCGAGCGCTTCTTCGACATGCTGCGCGATGCCGGGCTCACGATCGAGCCGCTGCCGCTGCCCGACCACGCCCGGCTCGACACCGCCCCCTGGCGCGCCGGCACGCCCGAGGTCGTCTGCACCGAGAAGGACGCCGCCAAGCTCGTCGCCCTCCCCGCCGGCACGACGCGGGTGTGGGTCGTCGGGCTAGACTATCAGTTGCCGCAGGGTTTCGTCGCCGCGGTGCAGCGCAGGCTGCGCAATGCGCGCCGGCGGCGGGCGCATCTGGACGGCGAGCCCGCACCGAGGCCCGCGCCATGACCACCGACCCCCGACTGCTCGCCCTGCTTGTCTGCCCCCTGTGCAAGTCGCCGTTGGAGCTGCTGCGCGACGAGCCGCAGCGCCCGGCCGAGCTCGCCTGCCGCGCCGACCGGCTCGCGTTCCCGATCCGCGACGGCATCCCGGTGATGCTCGAATCCGAGGCACGCCCCTGGGAGCCCGCAGCTTGAGCGGTGCGGGCGAGCCCTTCAGCGTCCTGATCCCGGCGCGGCTGGCATCGACCCGGCTGCCCGACAAGCCGCTGGCCGACCTGGCCGGGCGGCCGATGATCGTTCGCGTCGCCGAACGCGCGGCGCGATCGGGCGCGGCGCGCGTCGTCGTTGCCGCCGACGACGAACGCATCGTCCAGGCCTGCGCGGCACATGGCGTGGTCGCGCTGCTGACGCGGCGCGACCATGCCAGCGGCAGCGATCGCCTGGCCGAGGCCTGCGAACGACTCGGGCTGGACGGGCAGGATATCGTCGTCAACGTCCAGGGCGACGAGCCGCTGATCGACCCGGCGCTGGTCGCGCGCTGCGCTGCGCTGCTGTCGGCGCGCAGCGACTGCATGGTGGCCACCGCCGCGCACGCGATCGCGGGCGCCGCCGACTACGCCAACCCGAACGTCGTCAAGCTGGTGTGCGACGCCGAGGGCCGCGCGCTGTACTTCAGCCGCGCGGCGATCCCCTGCTGGCGCGATGCCCCCGCGCCCGGCGCCCTGCCCGACCCGGCGCCGCTGCGCCACATCGGGCTGTATGCCTACCGCGCCGGCTTCCTGCGCCGCTTCCCGACGCTGGCGCCGTCGCCGCTGGAACGCATCGAGTCGCTCGAGCAGTTGCGCGTGCTGTGGCACGGCGAGCGCATCGCGGTGCACGTCAGCGACGAGGCGCCGGGCCCGGGTGTCGACACGCCCGAGGACCTCGCGCGCGTCCGTGCGCTGATGAGCTCGCCCGCGTTCGCGGGCTGATGGACCCCGAGCCCTCGCGCGTCGCCGCGCGGCCGCCGCCGTGGACGGGCCGGCTGTCAGCCAGACGCGAGGATGCGCGTGCTATTCTGAAACGCATTCGAAACGAGGAGCCGGCGCGCCCGGCGGGATGGCCGGCGCGGCGCGCGCTTCCGCCGCCAGTGCCAGCCCGCCACCGGCAGCCGCCGCGCGAGGAGCATGCATGAGACTGATCCTTTTGGGCCCCCCGGGGGCCGGCAAGGGCACGCAGGCCGCGACGATCTGCAAGCAGTACGGGATCCCGCAGATCTCCACCGGCGACATGCTGCGCACGGCGGTCAAGGCCGGCTCGCCGATTGGCCAGGCGGCCAAGAAGGTGATGGACGCCGGTCAGCTCGTCAGCGACGACATCATCATCGCGCTCGTCGAGGAGCGAATCGCCGAGCCCGATTGCGCCAAGGGATTCCTGTTCGACGGCTTCCCGCGCACGATCCCGCAGGCCGATGCGATGAAGGCCGCCGGCGTGCGCATCGACGTCGTGCTCGAGATCGACGTCCCGGACGAGGCGATCGTCGAGCGCATGGGCGGGCGGCGCGTGCACCAGGCCTCCGGCCGCACCTACCACGTGCGCTACAACCCGCCCAAGGTCGAGGGCCGGGACGACGCGACCGGCGAGCCGCTCATCCAGCGCGACGACGACCGCGAAGAGACGGTGCGCAAGCGGCTCGAGGTCTACCACCAGCAGACCAGGCCGCTGGTCGACTTCTACAAGGCCTGGTCCGCCACCGGCGACCCCGCCGCGCCGCACCACCGGCGCATCAGCGGCGTCGGGACGGTCGACGAGATCGGCCAGAGGGCGCTTGCGGCGCTGGCGTAGGCGCCAGCATCAGCGGCGATCAGACCCGCCGCACCGGCTTGCCGTAGGACGCGAGCACCGCATCCGCCGTCAGCAAGGTCATGCCCTCGACGGCCGCCTGGCACACGAGCAGGCGGTCGAAGGGGTCGCGGTGCCGCCACGGCAGGCCGGCGACGCGCAGCACATGCTCGGCCCGTATCGGCAGTTCGTCGAAGCCGGCCGCCAGCAGGCCGTCACGCAGCGCCGCAGCGTCGACCTCGAAGCCGGGCTTGCGCAGCGAGGACTTGATCGCCACCTCCCACAGCGTGGCATCGCTGAAGGCCACGGCAGCCTCGCGCGACTCGATCAGTTGGCGCGCGCGCCGCGGCAGACGCTGCGGCCCGAATGCCACCCACAGGACGAGGTGGGTGTCCAGCAACCACATGATCAGCCGCCGAACATCGCCTCGATGTCGTCGCCGAAGTCTGCCTTGACATCGAGGTCGATGCAGCCCCGGCCTGCCATGAAGCCCAGTGCGCGCTGCGCCGGCGGAGCCTCCAGCGGCACGACACGCACGACGGGCCGCCCTGCCTTCGCGATGATCACCTCCCGCCCCTGAATGGCCTGCTCGACGAGCCTGGACAGATGGGTCTTCGCCTCGTGGATGTTGACGGTGATCGTCATCGTGTCGATGCCTCCGGTCACATCTGACTAAGTCTATCAGACTAAGTTCGGCGCGACGAGCCCTTCGGTTCAACGTTCGTTCTAGCGCCGCCGCCGGCGGGCTGGCGCGCTCGAGCCTGGCCGGCCCGTGCACGCGCGAGGACAACAAGGCCACCGCCGTCCACGGACGGATAGACTCGCCGCTGCGAAACGGCCCCCGTCCCCCATCGAGGAGCACCCCATGGATATCGCAGGCAAGGTCTACATCGTCACCGGCGGGGCCTCCGGGCTCGGCGAGGGCACGGCGCGCATGCTCGCGGCACAAGGCGGCAAGGTCGTCGTCGCGGACCTGCAGGCCGAGCTCGGGCAGAAGGTGGCCGACGAGATCGACGGCATCTTCGTCAAGTGCGACGTCAGCCAGGAATCCGACGGCCAGGCGGTGGTCGATGCCGCGACCGCGCACGGCAAGCTGATGGGGCTGGTCAACTGCGCCGGCATCGCGCCGGCCGCACGCACCGTCGGCAAGGACGGCGCGCACCCGCTGGCGGTCTTTACCAAGACCGTGATGGTCAACCTGGTCGGCAGCTTCAACATGATCCGGCTGGCCGCCACCGCGATGTGCCAGAACGCGCCCGAGGCCACCGGCGAGCGCGGGGTGCTGATCAGCACCGCCAGCGTCGCCGCCTACGACGGCCAGATCGGCCAGGCCGCGTACAGCGCGAGCAAGGGCGGCGTCGTCGGCATGACGCTGCCGATCGCGCGCGACCTGGCGCGCCACGGCATCCGCGTGATGACGATCGCGCCGGGCATCTTCGGCACGCCGATGCTGTTCTCGATGCCCAAGGAGGTGCAGGCGGCGCTTGCCGCGAGCGTGCCCTTCCCCAGCCGCCTGGGCACGCCGGAGGACTACGCCAAGCTCGTCCGCCACATCGTCGAGAACGACATGCTCAACGGCGAGGTGATCCGGCTCGACGGGGCGATCCGGCTGGCGCCGAAGTGAGCCGTGCCGGCGCCGGCCATGCCCCGCGAAGCGTGGTCGCGCTACTGGGCCAGCGGCGCGCTGCATTCGTGTAGCGGCAGCTTCGACGGCAACTACGGCGGCGCCATCGCCGCGTTCTGGCACGAGGCCTTCGCGCCCTTGCCGGCGGGCGCGCGCGTGCTCGACATCGGCTGCGGCAACGGGCCGCTGGCGCAGCTGCTGCTGGACAGCGGCGGCGACCGGACGATGCACTACGACGGCATCGACCTGGCGCAGATCGCGCCCGCCTGGGCCGCCGGCCGCCCCGGGCTGCGCTGGCACCCGGGGCAGCGCGCCGAGGCGCTGCCGTTCGCCGAGGCCAGCTTCGACCTCGTCGTCAGCCAGTACGGCATCGAATATGCGGATCTTCCGCGCGCCGCCGCCGAGGCGGTGCGCGTGTGCCGCCCCGGCGGCGCGCTGCGCTGGCTGCTGCACCACGCCGGGTCGCGGCCCTGCACGCTGGCGCGCGACGAGCGGCGCCACCTGGCCTGGCTGCTCGAGGCCGACGGCTACCTGGCGCGCGGGCAGGCGATGCTCGAGCCGATGAGCCTGCTCGGCCGGCCGGAAGCCGCCGCGCGGCTGCGCAGCGACCCGCGCTTCCAGGTCGTGCGCGCGGCGTTCGACGAGGTCTCGGCGCAGCTCGCCGAGCGCCACGCGGCAGCGGTCTGCCCGGACGTGCTCGACGACGCCCGCATCGGTGCGGCCGAGCACTTCCGCATCGCCGCCGCGCAGGGCCACGAGGCCGCGCTGCGCGCCTGGCGTGGCTGGCGTGCGGCGCTGGCGGATGCCGACAGCCG
Source organism: Burkholderiales bacterium (assembly GCA_016191995.1). Lineage (GTDB taxonomy): Bacteria > Pseudomonadota > Gammaproteobacteria > Burkholderiales > Burkholderiaceae_C > Rubrivivax. Next base: position 7,718 of record JACPVA010000145.1, read on the forward strand.
GCTGCAGGACATGCTGTCGCACGCGCTGGACGAGGCCGCCGTCCAGCGGCTCGTCGCGCAACTCGGCGAGCTCGGCGTGCAGGCCAGCGCGCGCGAGCTGCATGAGGGCGAGCATCTGATGGGCTGGCGCCTGGCCGGCAGGCGGCAGGGCTGACGCAGCGCCGCAAGTCGTGGTGCGGTGGCCCTGTCTGCGGGATCGCGCCAGTGGCAGCCTGTCGCTGCCGGACGTCAATCCGTTACGTCACTTGGCGATGCCCAGAAACACCGCCAGGCAACACAACCGCATTCTGCCGCCAACGACCGCGGCTCACAGCCTCGGTCTTGCGATGCCGCGGCCCAACGCAGTGATGAACGCGAGCCCGTCGGACCGATTGATCAGGGGAGGATCTCCGGCTCTGATAGCATGCATGCGTTCACTTTGACATCAGAGCTGCCATCATGGGCAATCTCAGTATCCGGGGCCTGGATGCCAAGGCACTCGCAGCGCTCAAGCGCCGAGCGGTCGAGGAAGACTCCAGCGTCAACGCGGTGGTGCTGCGGCTGGTCGAGCAGGCGCTCGGCCTGCGCCCCTCCAAGCCTGAAAGGGCCCGTCACGACGACCTCGACGCGCTCGCCGGCAGTTGGCAGAAGCAAGACGGCGCCAACTTCGATGCGGCCACGTCGGGATTCTCGAAGATCGATGCCGATCTGTGGAAGTAGTCGATGCGGCCCATCCTGGTCGACACCAATGCCTACGCCGACTTCATGCTCGGCGATGCGGCGGTGGTCGAGACACTCGCCTACGCCGAGCTGATCATGCTCAACAGCGTCGTCCTGGGCGAACTGCTCAGCGGCTTTGCCGCCGGGACGCGCGAGTCGAACAACCGCGCCGAGCTCGCCCGGTTTCTGGACTCGCCGCGAGTCCGAGTGGTCGCCGTCACGGCGCAGACCGCCGACAGCTATGCACTCGTCTACACCGGCCTGCGCCGCAGGGGCAGACCCATCCCGACCAACGACCTGTGGATCGCTGCCAGTGCGCTCGAGCATGGCGCCGGGCTGCTGACACGGGATGCGCACTTCGCGCATGTCGACGGACTTCGCTGTGGCCGAAGGCTGGAGGACTTTCTGCCCTGACGCGCACTCAGGCCTAGCCAGTCGGTAACGGCAGAGTTGGCCTCTTGCAAAGGTCGAGCACATCGTCGAGAACGACACGCCCAACCGGGAGGTGAGCCGGCTGAATGGGGCGAGCGTGCAGCCGAAAAAGCTGGGGCGACTTACGATTTAAGACCTGACCCTCTGAACCCGGCACAGGGCGAAGAGCCGCTGCAGCTGGCCAGCGTGGGGCTGACCGTCATGGCGCAGGCCCTCTGGGCCGACCTCGAGTCTGATATACGAGCTCCCGAGCAAGGCGCGGGTGAGTGACACAAGGGCTGTCCGGCGCCTTACGACTCGAGACCTTGCATCTTTCCGCGGACCCTCGACCCCGAACCAACGCCTCAAAGCAACCGTGCAGCTTGGCCGGTCGACGCAAGCAAAGCAACCGCCTGCTTGTCGAACGACACGAACATCTCGCCGCCCAACCAGCTGCCTTCGTACGCGATGACGCCGTCGGCGAAATCGCCGCCCGCTTCCAGCACCGCCAGGCCAGCGTCGACTGCCGGCCTGTTGACCTGAACATTGGCTGCGTTCAGCAGCGTACGGATCGCGCCCGCGATGTCGTCCGTCTGCAGCCCGTAGACCTTGCGCAACACCCACACGAACTCGCACAGGCAGGGCAAGGCGACTCCGACCAGCGATGCGTCGGTCAGAACCCTGGCTGCCACCCGCGCCTGGGCAGCATCGTCGCCCATCACCGCGCGGACAAGCACGTTGGTGTCGACGCTGACCTTCACTTCTTGCCAGCCCAGCCCCGAGCCGCCGCATCGCTGATCTCTGCGATGGTGGCCACCTTCTTGCTGCGACCCGCCAGAAGCCCGACGAACGAACTGATCGACCCGCTAGGCCGCACAGCCTTGAGCACCCCCCTGCCATCGGGCAGCAAGTCCAGCTCGATCTTCTCGCCAGGCTTGATGCCGAGGTGTTGCAGCACCTCCTTGCGGAAGGTCACTTGTCCCCTGGACGTCACGGTCAGCGTCGCCATCGTCGATCCCCTACAAGGCACGGTCGAATGGTAAGGCGACTTCGCCTTATCTTCAAGTCTCCGCCGGGACGCTGTAGATGCGTCGGCCGTGGCCCGCCGCCTCTCGACAGCGCGTTGTGCATCTGAACCGCCGGCATCTCGAGGCGGCAATCTCGGCTGCCGAGATCCCGGCAACTGGCCCAGCAGCTACAGCACGGTCACCCCAGGCAGCCCCTTCATGCCGCGGTCGAAGGTGGCGAGCCGGTCGAAGCCGGCCGCGGCGGCCTTCATGCTCAGCAGGCAATCGGCGAAGTCTGCCGGCCCTTGTTCGAATGCATCGGTCGCCGCGCGCACGGCGGCGGGCGACTCCAGCAGCACGGTGGCGTGCGAGGCCAGCGCCCGCAGCGCCTTGACGATATCGCGGCGATCGAGCGCATACGCCCGGCTCAGCGTCCAGGCCAGCTCGACCAGCACCGTATCCCCGACCCACACACGGGCGCTGCCTTCGGCCGCCTCGTCGAAGACGCGGCGCGCCTTGGCGGCCTGCGAAGCCTCGTCGGAGACGAAGAGGCGCACCAGGACGTTGGTATCGACGGCGATCACCGCCGCCCTTTCACCCGCGCGCGTACGGTCTCGGTGATGGCGGCGTCGTGGTCGCTCAGCGAACGAGCCGCCTGGCCCGGCCGCGCCAGCAAGCCGGCCAAGCCTGCCGACCCCTCGGCGAGCAGCCTGACCTGCAACACGCCGCCCTCCCCCACGGCGAACTCCAGGCGTGACCCCGGCCGGATGCCCAGCCGATCCCGGAGCGGCTTGGGCAGCGTCACCTGCCCCTTGTCGCTGACCGTTGCCGTTGTCGTCATGGCGAGCTCCAACCGGAAATGCAGCGGTCAAGTTTACCCACCAAAAGCAGTCGGATCTCTGTCACGCATTCCGACTGACGGCAAGACATAGGAGACTCTCCGCGGCAGGAGAAACGCCAGACCTCACCCTCGTCTTCGAAGCGGCTCGAGATCTACGACCCCCGTCCCTGCTGGCCCTCGTCCCGCCCCCGCTCCCACGACCCAGGTACGGCTTTGACTTGACGCGACGTACGCCAAGCCCTACGTTGCCAGCTCCGAACCGGAGGCCCGATGACGACCCTGACCGCAAGCGACGCCAGAGCGAATCTGTATCGCCTGATCGATCAGGCGTCCGAGTCGCATCACCCGATCCACATTCGCGGCAAGCGGACGAGCGCCGTCCTGCTCGCGGCGCAGGACTGGCAAGCGATCCAGGAGACGCTGCATCTTCTCTCGGTGCCCGGCATGCGGGAGTCCATCAAACGAGGCATGGCCGCGCCTCTTTCGAGGAACGCGAAGAAGGTTGCCTGGTGATCTGCCCCTGGGAGATCGTCTTTTCCCGCCACGCAGTAAAGGACGCCAAGGAGCTCACCGCCGCCGGCTTGAAGATCAAGGCGCATGAGCCGCTGGCCGACCCGCCGAAGATCCATTCCAGAACCCTCCGCCCTACGAGAAGCCGGATGGGCTGGGGCCTGACCGGCAGGCGGCAGGGCTGACGCAGCGCGGCCCGATTTGGCGAGACAGATCCATCGGCAGGATCGCGCCGGTGGTGGCACCCTGTGGAGACCCTACGTCGACCCTTTGCTTTGCCTGGCGATGCCCGGGAGCACCGCCAGGCACTATTCAAGATGGCGCGCCAGAAAGCGCTCGACACGGCTCCAGAAGTCGACACGGTTGCGTTCGAGCAGGAATCCGTGCCCCTCGTCCGGGTACTCGATCCACTCGACTTCGACCTTGCCGGCCTTGCGCAGCGCGTCGCGCATCTCGGTGCCATGCGGAAGCGGCACCCGGCGGTCCATGCCGCCGTAGGCCATCAGGACCGGGCGGATGATCTCGGCGGCGCGCTTCAGCGGTGAGGTGCGGTCGAGCTGCTCGCGGTCCTTGCTGCGGTCACCGATCATCGCGGGCATGCCGTAGCGTTGCCACTCGTCGTCGAGGTCGCTCCAGTCGACCGTGTACATCAGGTCGATATCGGTCACACCCACCCAGTTGATGCCGGCCCGGTATAGCCCGGGCTCCTTGACCAGGCCCATCATCGTGGCGTAGCCGCCATAGCTGGCGCCCGCGATCGCGATGCGCTTGGCGTCGGCCAGCCCCTGGTCGATCGCCCAACGCGTGGCGTCGGTCACGTCGTCCTGCATCGCCAACCCCCACTGCTTGAGGCCCTTCAGAAACCAGCGGTGGCCGTAGCCCTGGCTGCCGCGGAACTCGGGCTCGACCACGAGGTAACCCCGCGAAGCCAGGAACTGGCTGGCGCTGGTCCAGCCCCAGGAGGCACCGCGTACCCATGGGCCACCGTGCACCAGCACCACCGTCGGCCACGGGACCCTGCCCTGTGGCCGCGTGAGGTAGGCCGGAATCGAGTGGCCGTCGCGCGAGGGGATGCGAACAAAATCCTGCTCGGCCATTCGGCGGTCGTCGATCCATGGCCGGCTCGCGCCGATCAGCGTCAGCGCCTTCGCACCCTGACCCTCACGGTCGAACAGGAAGTACACCGGCGGCTGGCGGTCCGACCATGAGGTGACGACGAAGCGTCGCTGCCTGCCGCAATCGTCGCAGGCAAACACGTTTGCCGTCCCCGTCAGCAACTTGTCGATGCGATCCTGAACGGCGCGCATCGCGGGATCGAACCAGGCGACGCCCATGGCATCGGATGCGTAGCTCGCCCCGAGCAGCCGGCCGCTGCCGCGGTCGAGCAGCAGCTTTCCGGCAAAGTCGAATCCTTCGATGCCGAGCAGCGGCTCGGCCGCTGCGGCCTTGCGCTCGGTGTCGTAGCGGACCAGCGCATAGGTGCCCGCCGCATCGCTGCGAACGGCCCGCACCAGCAGGCCGTCGTGGTCCACGGCCAGCGGCTCCATCGCCGCCGCCTCGGGGTCGTAGATGTCGTAGCGCGTGACCGCTTCCCAAGGCTTGTCCTCGGCCGGGCGCCACAACAGCGTGGCTTTCCGGTCCTCGACCGCGATGGCGGCACGGGGTTGGCCCGCATGGTCGTAGGCCCAGAGGCCGGCGTTGCGCGGCTCGTCGCGCACCAGGCGCGTCACACCGCGGGTTCGCGTGTTCAAGCGCATCGGCGACAGGCTGCCACGGTCCTGGGCGACCGTGTTGTCGAGGTTGCGCCGCTCGACCACGACGTCGTCGGAGCCGTCGCGCAGCACGGCAGCCAGGCGGTGATTCCAGCGCAGCGGCCGCACGGCCGCATGTCCCCCGGACTCCTCGCTGCGCCCGCGACCGACGAGCCACTTGAAGTCGCCTCCGTCGGCATCGATCGCGTAGAGGCCTGCGCCCCATTGCTCGCCCAGAGGGGCCTGGAAGGCGATCACGTCGAACACCAGGCGCCGCGCGTTGACCCAGGCGAAGCTGCGCACGTCGGCGTCGGTCAGGTGGGCGATGCCAACCGGCTTCGTCGGTGTGTCCACCGCCGCGACAGCCAGCACCTGCCGTCCTTCGGGGCCGGCGACGATCATGGCCAGTCGCGTGCCGTCGGGCGACAGCCTGGGTGAGTTCAGCGCCGGCCAGCGGAAGAAGTCGGCCACGGGCACCGGTGCCGGCGCCGCCAAAGCGGATCCGAAACACGTCATGAGGGCGCCGAGGGCGAGCCGCCGCAACACCCGAAGCAAGGTTGCATTCTTCATGAGGAATCCAGTCGCTTCCGGAGTCGGGCAGTCTATCGACGAAGCGCCTCGCCGCGATGAACGATCGCGCGAGGGAGTGGCCCGAGGCTCCCGCACGACGATGCCACGCATGTCATGACGTCCCCGCCTGCACGGCCCGCGAGTCCGGGGCACGCCCCAGCCACGCCATCCTGGTCGCGATACTGGGCCAGCGGCGCGCCGCATTCCTGCGCCGGGAGCTTCGAGCAGGCCTATGGCGGCGCCATTGGCACCTTCTGCCGCCAGGCGTTCTCGCACCTGAGCGCCGGCGCTCGAGTGCTCGACCTGGCATGCGGCAGCGGCGCGCTGGGCGCCCCCGCGCGCGCGAGAGAGCTGGATCACTTGCGCCGGCTCGGTCGGGCCGGCGGGTCGCTCGAAGCGGCCGGCGCCATGCTCGGGCCCATGGCTGTGCTGGCGCAGGCCGACGGCCGTGCGCGGCTGGCCGAGGATCCGGGATTCGTGGCCAGCCGCCGCGCTCTGAAGCGGTCGCGCCAACACCAAGAAGGCCCGAACGGCAAGCCGTCGGGCCTTCTTGATCGCGAGAGATGCCGAGCCCCCGCTGGGACCCGGCGACTCCGCGAGATGCCGGTCAGAACTTGGCTTCGAGCCGGCCGTAGATCTGACGCCCGTAGCCGTCGTACAGCTCGAAGCTGAACGGACGCGTATCCTCGGAAATCAGCTGCGGAAAATTCTCGGTCACGTTCAACGCGCCCAGCGTCAGCTTGACGCCCTTGATCGGCGTCGCCCAGGCAACCTGAACGTCGTGCGTCGTGTAGGTCCCGACGAAACCGACCCCGTCGTCGCCGTGCTTGCCGATGACGTTGATATTCCAGGCGGCGCTGAACGGGCCATTGGTCCACGTGTTGGCGATCGTCGCGCGCTGGCGGGGCTCGCCGAACTCGCCGATGATGTCGTCGCCGTTGATCTTGTACTGCTCGACACGCGAGTAGCGGACGTTGTGCGTGAACGATCCCAGCCCGCCCCACTTGTGCTGGAAGATCGCGCTCAGGTCCAGGCCCAGAAGGTCGTAGGTACCCTCGTTGGTCGCGCCGCGGACGATCTGCGTGATGAACCCGGTCGCGTCGCGCGTGATGCTCAGGCCGGGGGGAATCGGCAGCGAGTCGCTGCCGTTATCGCGGTTGACGATGGTCTGGGCATCGACATCGACGATCGTATCCTCGATCTTGATGCTCCACAGGTCCGCGACGAGGCTCAGGTTCGGCGTCACGTCCCACGCGGCGCCCAGCGACCACTGCTTGGAAGTCTCCGAGCCCAGCTCCGGGTTGGAGATGACCAGCCCGTTGATCTGGAACGACGGGTTGTCCGCGCAGACCTCGGGCGAGTTGCCGTCGGCCAAGCAGTGGCGCTCGTCGACGATCGAGTCGGCGCTGAAGGCCGGCTTCTGCGTCAGCTGCGGCAGGGTCGGGGCCGCGAAGCCCTCGCCGTAGGAGGCACGCAAGGTCAGGTTGGGCGTCGCCTGGAAGCGCAGCGAGACCTTGGGCGAGAAGTCGCTTCCGTAGTCCGAATAGTCCTCGAAGCGCGCCGCGACTGTCGCCTCGAGCTGCTTGGTGATCGGCAGCAGCAGCTCCGCCGAGGCGGCCCAGACGTCGCGGTCGCCGCCAGCCGAGTTGCCGGAGCTGCCCAGCACCACCCCGCCTTCACTCAGCGAGTCATAGATATCCGCGTAGCGCTCGGTTCGGGACTCCACCCCGACATAGAGCGTCGCGCTGCCGCCTCCCAGCTTGAAGACCTCGCGCGTGGCGTTGGCGTAGACCTCCTTCTGGTCCCACACACCGTCGCGGCCGACCGTGGCGGTGAATGACGAAAGGACCAAGGGATCGGCGCCGAACGGATCGAGAATGTTGTAGTCGCCAGCCTCGATCGCCTGGCGCGCCAGGGTCTCGATCACGAAGCCGCGGCCGATCTCGTAGTACTGCGACTTGGTGTGTCGCATTCCCACGTCCAGGTCGAATCCCATGACCGAGCCCTGCACGCCGACACCGACGTCGTAGAGGTTGCGGTCGGTCTCGGTGTCGCGGTTGCCGCCGGCTGCGAACCGGTGGAACAGCAGCACGTCCTGCCCGGCGTAAGCGGCCTGGGCCTCGGGACTCATCAGGCTCCAGGCCGGCGTTCCGGCCTCGATCGTGACGGCACCGGGCACTGGGGCGTAACGGCCGAAGGTCGTCTGGCGCGAGACCGAGGCGTTCATGTACGCCGTCCAGTCATCGTTGATATTGACCTCGCCACGCGCGAAGACCGACATGCTGCGAATCCTGGCCTCGTCGGCGGCAGCGCCGGTGAAGTCGTAGCGGCAGCGGCCGCCGGAGAAATAGAAGAGGTTGCCGCCGTCGATGCCGTTGCAGGTCGCCTCGCCGCCGACAGCCTCGATGAGCGCACCGCTGGTGTTGAAGAAGTTATTCGAGTAGCTGGACGCGCCGCGCGGGATGCCCCAGGGGTAGTCACGCTGGAAGACGATGTCGCGCGAGGACATCGAGGCGCCCATCAGCATGCGCCCCTTGTCGCCCATCACGCCGAAGATCGCCGAGGCCTCTTCCCGGTTGCCGCCCTTGATCGAAGTGTCGGTCTGGCCGATGTTGATGACACCGCCCTCGAAATCCTTGCGCAGAATGAAGTTGATCACGCCGCCGATCGCGTCCGAGCCGTAAACGGCGGACGCGCCATCGGTCAGGATCTCGACCCGTTCCACCGCCGCCATCGGGATCGACGCGACGTCGGCGGCACTGCCCACTTGGGGATCCTTGGCCACGCGACGACCGTCGACCAGCACCAGCGTGCGACTCGATCCCAGGCCGCGCAGGTTCGCCTCGGAGAAGCCCTGCGCCGAGCTGCCGCTCTGCGGGCGGAAGTTGCCGAAGGACGTGAAGGTCGAGTTGCGGATGAACTCGGCGACCGTCACCGCGCCGCTGGACTCCAGTTCCTCCCGCTGGATGACCGTGACCGGCAGTGACCCCTCAGCCGCAGCACGCTTGATCCGCGACCCGGTGATCTCGACCCGCTGGGTGTCCGAGTCCTGCGCGAACGCCGGCATCGATGTCGACGCCACGGCGCCGCCGAGTGCGAGCAAGACGCCGACCGAGACTTTCGTCCTCTTGAACATGAACCACACTCCTGTTGGAAGGTTGATCGGTAGAACCAGCCTTGCTGCGGCGCCTGGCCGCCCCTCGTGAACGGCATGTTTCCGGCGGGCAAGACAAGTCGTCGGATTGTCGCGGCAGTGCAAAACGCAACCTGCTACGGGAATTCCATGAGGGCCGCCGCGATCCCCGCGACGGTGCCTGCCCGCGATTCACGACAGCGGACGCAAGTCATTGTTCTGACGCAACTTTTATCTGATGATCGCGCCGCGATCAAGCCCGCGCCAGGCGCCTGCGCGCGCGCTTGGGCCGTCGAGCCGCAGACCCGGCGTTGGACGGATGCAACAACCCGTGACCGATTGAAGCCTTGACGCAGGAATTGCGGCTTGGGCTGACGAAGAACATGAGCCCTCGTCGCCGCGCTCAGCTCGTCGGCGCCCCCCAGGCGACAAACGCATCCCGCCCCGCCACCGCCAGCGTCACCCGCCGGCCGACCGGCAGCATCACCTTGGTTCGCACATGCCCGAACGGCAGCCCGGTCACGACCGGCGTGCGGGTGCACGCCCGAACCGCGTCCAGCGCGTCGCGCAGCCGGTAGCCGCGGTCCAGCGGCGAGCGCTTGAAGTCGGTCACGGCGCCGACCAGCACCGCCTTCTGCGCCTCCAGCACCCCGGCCTGCTGCAGTTGCAGCAGCATGCGCTCGACGCGGTACGGGTGCTCGCCGACCTCCTCGACGAACAGGATGCCGCCGCGCACGCGCGGCCAGTGGCGCGTGCCGAGCAACGAGCACAGCACCGTCAGGTTGCCGCCCCACAGCAGCCCGCGCGCCTCCAGCCCGTCGAAGCCGGCCGTGGTGCGGAATCCCACCGCCTCCAGCGTGCCGGCCATCGCCTCGCAGAAGCCGTCGCGCGTGACCTCGTCGACGCCACCGTCGGCGTCGCTGCGGCCGAAGTCGTCGGCCGCCAGCGGGCCGGCCCAGCTCGGCGCCTTGGTATGCGCCAGCAGCGCCATCTGCAGCGCGGTCAGATCGCTGTAGCCGACCCAGCGCGTGCCGCGCTCGACGCTGCGCGCGATGCGCGGCCAGTCGATGGCATCGAGCAGCCGCGTCAGCCCGTAGCCGCCGCGGCCGGCCAGCGCGACCGACGGCGCGGCATCGGCCACCCGGTGCAGTGCCGCCAGCCTCGTGGCGTCGTCGCCGGCGAAGCGCTGCCGGCGTGCCAGCGCCGATTCGTCCAGCGCGGCGTCGAAGCCCAGCGCCTTCAGCCGGCGCGCCGCACGCCGCAGCGCCGCGGGGCGGGCGATGACGCCGGCCGGGGAGTAGAGGGTCAGCGTCGGGGGATGGGGGGGCGGCGTGGGCATGGGGGGTTCGCGGCGCTTCGGCCTGCACTACGTGGGCACGCCCTGCGGCAGTTCGAGCCCGAGCGAGCGCGCAGCCCGGTTCAAACGCCGGTCGAAGCACCCGAACCGGACCCGTTCCTCGACCGCGAGTGCCACATCTTGCGCCGCCGCCAGTTGCACCGCGTCGTAGGCGCGCAGCGCGTACAACTCCGCGAAGCCGGCCGCGGCGTCGGCGATCTCGGGGGTAAGTTCCACGACGCGCAGTTGCGGCCAGCGGCGCACTAGCGCGTGCCGCGCCTCTTCACAGACCCGGGCCGCATGCGGCCAATCGCGCTCGCGCCGAGCCAGCGCCGACCTCGCCTCGACCCAGGTAATGCGGCATGTGGTCGGGGCTTGCTGCTCGACCCAGGACCGCACCACCTCGCTGCCCTCCTCGTCGAGAAACAGCTTGACGAGCGCCGAGCTGTCCAGATAGGTCAGCATCGGCGGGTCAGCCACGGTCCTCCAGCACGGCATCGGCCAGGCTCGGGATCCCTGGTGGCGGCACCCGGGGCGGCGGGCTCCAGGGTTCGAGCGGCTGCGGCGGGGTGAGCATCAGCCCGGCGCGTATCAGCTTGCCGTCGATGCTGTCGTCACCTGGCTGGGCTGGCACCAGACGCACGACCGGGCGGCGGTGCAGGGTCACCGTGGCAGTCTCCCCGGCGCGCACGCGGCGGATGACGGCGGAAAGCTGCGCCTTCAGCTCGCGGACCGTGACTTCCATGAGGTCACCTTTCGGGCGATTGGCCTCGAATTGTAGTCACGCTGAAGCGGCGCGGGACATCGGCCAGTATCAGCCGTTCGGCGGCAGATGACGGCAGGGATCGTCGATCTCGTGCGACTCCCCGACCGGGATCCGCGCGACGGCAGCGTCGCATGCTTGCGACCCTTGCGCCGCAGGGCCGTCGGCCGCTCGTCGCTGCTCGCGCTGCGCCGCCCGCCGCCCAGCGAAGAACTCGCGCAGCAGCGCGCCGCAGGCGTCGGCCAGCACCCCGCCCTGCACCGCCGTGTGGTGGTTCAGCCGCGCGTCGGCGAACAGGTCGATGACCGAGCCGGCGGCGCCGGTCTTCGGGTCCGTCGCGCCCCAGACGACGCGCGCGAGCCGCGCGTGCATCAGCGCCATCGCGCACATCGCGCAGGGTTCCAGCGTCACGTACAGCGTGCAGCCGGGCAGCCGGTAGTTGCCCCGCAGCGTCGCCGCGTGGCGCAGCGCAACGATCTCGGCGTGCGCGGTCGGGTCGTGGGTCGTGATCGGCCGGTTGTAGCCGGTGGCCAGCAGCTGCGGGCCCTCGGCGCCGTCGCGCACGATCACGGCACCGACCGGCACCTCGCCGACGAGCTGGGCGTTGAGCGCCTGGTCGAGTGCGAGGCGCATCGCCCATTCGTCCTGGGCTTGCTGGTCCATGTTCCGTCGCTGGGTGGGGGGGTCGGCGGCCGGGAAGCCGTCAGCGGGTCGGCGCGTCCGAGCTTCGTCCGCGGCCACGTCGGCCCGGCGATCATCACACCGGATCGATCCGCGCGGACTGACCGCGAGCAAGCAAGGGCCCCAATCCAGACGCCCGCCGACGTGCCTCCCTCGATGTCCCGCCTGCATGGCGCGGCAGCCTACCGGCTCGACAGCGACAATCCCGCACGCCCGATGCCCGACGGCCATGGACTCCCTGCTGCAATCCCCCGCCCTCCAGGCCGCGCTGCTGGCCGCAGCCGGCGCCATCGCCTTCTGGCTGCGCGACGTGCCCGGGCTCGTCGTCTCGTGGCTGCGACGCTTCGTCATCTCGACGCTCAGCGTCGATTCGCGCGACGAGTTCCTGTTCTCGGCCCTGGTGGAGTACATGGACGCCCACCCTGCGCTGCGCCAGGTCAACCAGTTCACCGCACGCAGCGTGCGCCGGGGCACGGCCTACCAGAGCCTGGAGGAAGACCTGCGTGCCGGCCAGGCGCCGCGCGCCTTTCTGTCGCCCGGCGAGGGGCTGCACATCCTGTGGGTCGACGGGCGCCTGGTCTGGATGCGGCGCGAGCTGCAGGTCGGCACCAGCGTGTTCGAGCGCATCAGCCTGTCGCACGTCGGGCGTTCCGGCGACTGGCTCGCGGGATTCCTGCAGCGCGCGATCGACGCGCGCGCCAGCCGGGAGAGCGACACGCTCTCGGTCTTCATCCCCAACCCGTTCCACGGCGGCGACTGGATGCGTGCGCGGCTGGGCTCGCGGCGGCCGCTCGCCTCCGTCGTGCTGAAGGCCGGGCAGGCCGAGGCGCTGCTGGCCGACCTGCAGCGCTTCTACGGCGCGCGCGATCGCTATGCCGAGTTGGGAATTCCCTGGCGGCGCGGCTACCTGCTCCACGGGCCGCCGGGCACCGGCAAGACCTCGCTCGTCACTGCGCTGGCGTCGGAGCTGCGGCTGAACGTCTGCACGCTCAGCCTGGCCTCGCCGGTCGTGACCGACGAGAAGATCCACACGCTGCTGGCCGGCGTGCCGCAGCGATCGCTGCTGCTGATCGAGGACGTGGACGCCTTTTTCCGCCAGCGCGAGACGGCGCACGCGCAGGTGCGGCTGTCGTTCTCAGGCTTCCTCAACGCGCTCGACGGCGTGGCCACGCAGGAGGGCAACGTGCTCTTCATGACCACCAACCACGCCGAGCAGCTGGACCCGGCGCTGATCCGCGCCGGGCGCATCGACGAGCGCGTCGAGCTGGGCCCCTGCGACGAAGACCAGCTGCGCCGCCTGTTCCTCAAGTTCCGGCCCGACGAGGCCGCCGCGCGCGCCTTCGCCGTCGAGCATGCGGGCCGGGCGATGTCGCCGGCGCAGGTGCAGGCCGAGCTGATGCGCCGCTTCGGGGCCGGGCATGGTCTGCCGGTGAAGGACGTGCAGGCGGATTGACGCGCGCGCTGCACGCCCTCGCGATCGGGCGACGACGCCGGTGCTCGTCACCGGCGACTGCGGGGCCATCGACGGCTCGGCGAGAATCCACGAATGGATTCAGCAACGCTGGCCGCAATCGGCGCTCTTTCCGGCTGAGGCCGCCGGGCGGTGCCGGACTCGACGGCTTCCCGGTCGGTGGCGAGCTGGCTCGGCCGGCATCGTCGCCGCGTCGACGCTGACCAGAGTGAGACGGCGGCAGCCCTCCACGACGCTTGGCGACACGGCGCCGTAATTGCAGGCGAGCACCCGATCTCGAGCAACTGCCAGGATCCGAAACTCGCTCGCCTTCACGACCGGCCTGACCTGGTTCCTCTCGCGCCGCAGGTCCACAAGCCCGTAGTGCGACATCGTCTTCAAGGTGCGCGATCAGCCACTACATCAACCTGTGTAAGTTCGAGCTGGAGAGCTTCAGTCAGGCGACGATCGTGCGCGGCTCGCTGGAGCGGCTGACGCCTGTGCTGATGACGGCGCTGGTGGCGGCCTTCGCGTTGACGCCGCTGCTGCTGGCCGCCGACGCGCCGGGCAAGGAGATCCTGCACCCGGTGGCGGTGGTGATCTTCGGTGGCCTGGTCTGCTCGACGCTGCTCGGCGCCCTGCCCACGCCGATGCTGTTCTGGCTGTTCGGCGAGAAGGCGACGAAGCGGCTGACCCAGCCCGAGCCCAACTCATCCGACGGCGTCGCCGGCACCCAGGAAGCCTACTGAGTTGAAATCAGGCTTGGAGGCGCCGCCTGTTCCAGTGCGCCGCACCCTCGCAGGAGATCGAAGCGATGAAGAAGAAACTGTTGGCCGTGGTCGCGCTTGGTCTGTCGGTGCTGTCGTTCAACGCAGCGATGGCCCATGGCGGCGCCAAGGCCAAGCATGGCGGTGTTGTCGCCACGGCCAGCGATCTGGGCTTCGAACTGGTCGGTACACCCACCGGCGCGGCGGTCTATGTCGAGGACCACGGCAAGCCGATGGCACCCACGGGCATGACCGGCAAGCTGACCGTACTCAATGGCACCGAGAAGTCGGAGGCCGATCTTGCGGCGGCAGGCGACAAGCTCGAAGCCAAGGGCGTGAAGTTGGCTGCCGGACCGAAGGTTGTCGCCGCGCTGACGACAGCGGACAAGAAGGTCATCACGGTGCGATTCACGGTCAGGTAAGTGGTGTCGCACTCCCCGCGCCTTCCCGCCCTCCGGGGCGGCCTGCTGGCCCTGCTGGCGGCGGTGCTGTTCGGCGTCAGTACGCCGCTGGTTCAGCAGTCCGGCGTCGGGCTCGGCGCGTTCAGTACGGCGGCACTGCTCTACGCCGGGGCCGCCGCGGTCGGATTGCTGTCGCGCCAGCGCATCGACCGCGAGGCCCGATTGCAGCGCGCCGACCTGCCGCGGCTGCTGGCGATGGCGGGCTTTGGCGCCGTGGTCGGCCCGGTAGCACTGGCCTGGGGTCTACAGAACACCAGTGGCACCAGCGCCTCGCTGATGCTGACGCTGGAAGCCCTGTTCACCGCGATCCTGGCCTGGCGCCTGTACCGCGAGACGATGGACGGCCGCGTCTGGACGGCGATGGCCTTGCTGCTGGCCGGCGGCATGGTGCTGGTGCTCGACCAGGGACGCGCGGGCGGCGCACAGTTGTGGGGCCTGCTGGCCGTGTTGCTGGCCACGGCCGCCTGGGGCGTGGACAACACTCTGTCTCGCGCCCTCGCGGAGCGCGACCCAGGGCAGGTGGTGATGGCCAAGGCATTGCTAGGTGCCACCGCGACCTTGCTGCTGGCAGTTCTCTTCGGCGAACCCCTGCCATCCGCCGGAGCCGCGCTGGCCTTGTTCGCCATTGGCGCCTCGGGCTATGGTCTGAGCCTGCGCTTCTACCTGCTGGCGCAGCGCGCGTTCGGCGCAGCCCGCACCGGGTCGGTGTTCGCCTTTGCACCCTTCATCGGCGCTGCGTTTGCGGTGGGCTTCAGCGACCGCTCCGCCAGCGGCCTGATGGCGTTGGGCAGCGTGCTGATGCTGGCCGGCGTGGTGCTGCACCTGGCCGAGTCACATGGACACGAGCACTCCCATGATGCGCAGGAGCACGAGCACGCCCACCGCCACGACGACGGGCATCACGACCACGTTCACGATCACGTGCCGGCGGGTGAACATAGCCATCGACACCGGCACGAACCGCTGCGGCATGCGCATCCCCACGTGCCGGACGCGCACCATGCCCATCGGCACTGACGTTCGGGAACCGCGGCCTAAGCCGACGCATGCGCTTCGGCGCGCCGGCGATCACGCAAGACAAGCCATACGATCGTCAGTCCGCTGAAGAGCAAGGGCCAGTCCTGCGGCACGCCGAGCATGAAGGCGGCGCTGCCGCCCACGAGTGACCAGGCCAGCGGAATGATCAGAAGCCAGCGAGGGACAGGCGCCGACGTGAGCAGCAGCACGCCGAAGGTGAAGAGCGTCACCGGGCAAGGCGTGATGCCGAACATCGGTTGCGCAGGGTATGCGTGCCCGGTCGCCTGGCCGAGGAGCGGATAGAGCACCGCCGCGTACGCCACCAGCGCCCAGCCCAACGTCGTCGCGAAGCCCACCGAGCGACCGAAGACCAGTCGCCGCCCGGCAGCCCCGGCGACGAAGAACAGGATGCCCTGCACCACGAACAGCGCGCCAAAAGCCAGTGCCACCGGGTTGATCGGTGCAAAGAAAAGCCCGTGGTAAGCCACGCCTGTCCAGATCCACATCGCCGCGAGCGCGCCGGCCACGAATCTGTGCCCGATGGGTGACGGTCGCAGCAGCGCGGCCACCACGGCCAAGCCGAGCGCGTAGGCCACGACCTGCACCGGCCAGACGGCAATGTTGTATTCGGCAAAGACACCGAGGAACTGTTCGCGCGTGAAAGGAAGCATGCCGAGGCTCCCGCTGGCAGCATCGCTCGATGCTACCGGGTCCTGAACGGTTGGCCCCGATGCTCGTCACCTCGAGTCGAAGAAGTCGACCATGGCGTGCGACGGGTCACTCCCGCTCGACCTCGAGGTAGGTGCGGCTGGCGTTGCCCGGGTTCAGTTCGGCCGCGTTCGACAGGTGCAGGAACGGCTTCGCGTCGAACGACCATGACTGACTCCCCGCTGGCAAACTGACACGGCGCCGCACGGCCTCGACCAGCGGCGCGATGGATGACGGCGGGAACGGCGACACGCTGCTGACGTTGATCTCGCACAGCACGAATCGCGGCGCGCCGTCGACCGTCCCCTCGCCCAGCATGAAGTCGCAGTCCCACACACAGCAGCGGCCGCTGTTCGCGCACCAGGCTCACACGCTCGCGCAGCAGCGTGATCCAGCTCGCCGCCTCTCTCCGCCCGATCATCGATCCTGGGTGCGCGCGGTGAGTCCGACAAGCGCCAGGGGATACGCATGCTCAGCAGCGACTGTCGCGAGCTATGCGGGCGCGCCCTCGCGCGGCGATACCTTGCGAGCAATGTCGTCCCGTGTGGCCAAGGTCTTCAGGTCGTAATCGGCTTGCAGCGCCAGCCACGATGCCGCGTCGCCGCCGAAGTAACGCGCCAGCCGTTCGGCCGTGTCGGCAGTGATGCCGCGGCGCTCCTTCACGATCTCGTGAATACGCGTGGCAGGTACTCCGAGCGCCAAGGCCAGGGCGTTCACGCTCAGACTCAACGGCGCCAGATACTCTTCACGCAACACTTCGCCCGGATGCACGGCGCGCATTCGGTTCACCGCTCGCCCCATGGCCACACTCCTTCAGTGATAGTCGACGATCTCGACCTGGTCCGGTCCGGTGTCGGTCCACACGAAGCACAGCCGCCACTAATCGTCGATGCGGACCCTCCACTGCCCAGCCCGATCACCCCTGAGCGCCTCGAGCCGATTGCCTGGCGGCGAACGCATGAAGTCCAGCGTCGTCGCCGCATCCAGCATCGCCAGCTTGCGGGTCGCGACCGTCTCGATGGCGCGGAAGCGCTTGGGATGTCTGCCTTCGAACAAGGCCTGCGTATCCTTGCAGCGAAGACTGCGGATCATGAGCGCATGATATTACGCCACACGTAATACGATAAGAACGATTGCCATCCGACGCGCGGCGCGCGTCACGACGGCGCGCCGGTGGCCGCTTGACGGGAGCCGACGTGTACGCCGCGTCGCTGGGAACACGAACGATCCCGTGACCTTCATGCGAAGGCCCCTGTACGGCGCGTGTCCGCCGCAGCCACCCGTCTCACCAGTAACGCGCTGCTCGCACGAAAACATCGCCACTGTTAGCGTGCCGAAGCAACGTTCGTCGCCCGCGCCCAAGGCGAAGCGGGATCTGATATTCGACGCGATGGCGATATTTGCTGTTCAGTGAAGATCAGGGTCACTCCGGATCGACCGGGCCGAAGCCGTGGTGCTCGTTCTGGTAGTCCTCGATCAGCGTGACGAGCACGTCGCGCTCCCTCGCCTGTGCGCTGCCCTCCTCGGCCTGGAAGACACTCTCTAGGCGGCGGAAGGCGCGTTGCACATCCTCGTCGTTGCGGATCGGCTCGATGGTCATTCACGGTCTCCACGTCGATGCGGTCGCACTGCGCGTGCGTCCCGACGAACTTCGCCGAGGCGATGCTTGCCCTGGAATGGCGTCACCGCGCTCCACGACCGAGCGCCATGGACATCATTGCGGGGGCGCTGGCGCCACGAACGGGTTCATGACCCTCACTCCAGTGCCTGCGAAGTCCGCCGAATTGCGCGTGACCACGGTCAGATCGTGCACCAGCGCGGTGGCCGCAATCTGCTTGTCCAGGGCGTGCTCAGGGTTCGGGACTCGGAGCCGCCCCCACACCTGTGCGGCGTCTGCGTCGAAGGCGAGCACTTTGTCCGCGTACTGGTCGAGCACGGCGGAGAGCCAGTCCTCCAACAAGCCCGCCTGCTCGGCATCGCCGCGCAGCCGAATGAGTTCGACGCCACGACGGAGCTCGCCGATCGTGATGACCGACAGATAGACCGGGTCGCCCGCGTTCGCAACGCGATGGAAGAAGTCGATGACGCCGGGGTTCGCCCGGGACTTCTTGCGGGCTTCGCTGATGACGTTGGTGTCAATCAAATACACGGGGCGCCTTCCCTTCGGACTCGAAGCGCTCGAAGTCCGCGTCGGTGCCGACGTTGGGAATCGAAGCCAGCAGTTCCGCCAAAGCGCGCTTGCGAGGGCGCACGAGAGCCTCTGCCAGGATTTCCCGATGTTCCGCCTCGGCGCTTCGACCGTGGGCGCCAGCGCGCTCTTTGAGCGCCTTGACGAGCGCCTCATCGACACCGCGAACGAGCAAGTCAGGCATGTCGGCGCCTCCCGGAAAGAATGCTATCAATGATAGCAGAACCGATCTCTCACGACCGCCCATCTTGGTGACGTTCACCAGGCGCGATCCGGGCAACGGGCCGCACCCGACAACATCACTACGGTGCCGTCCCGTTGTGCGCGCGCTGACCTGCCGGGTGCTTGCCGAAGTCTCGCAACTCTGCCCGCCGCGCAGGCGTCCGACACTTTCTCGCGGAATTTCGTATCGACAAGAAAGGACCGGATGCGCGTCCCAGCACCGATCCAAGACCAGGCACAAGGAAACGATCGAGGTGATACCGAACACTTCGTGAGGCGCTTCGCCCGTGCGGCGCTCCTTCCCTATCGCAGCTTGCACGCCGCCCGACGCGATGAGGCTGGAGACAGCCTCGACGGGCTGCCTCGTACCCTCACTCCCACTCTATGGTCAACAGGCGGGCGCCGCCCATAGGTAGATCGGCCGTTTCGAGGCCCCAGTGGGAACGCGATACCGACAGGCTTACCGTCGCCATGCTTGCCATCGCTACGGCCCTGTTTTGCCGGTCTGGCCATCAGACCCGGTCAGGACGCCGCGCTTGGGATCACTTGGGATCGAAGCTGGCAACATTCGCGGTATAGATCGGCTTGTTCTGCGACCTGATGACGGTAGTTGCGCTTCGGATGACGGTATCGCGACTTCGCCTGACCCCGCAAAGGGCGGGGCGCGCGTCAGTGGTAGTCGTCTTCGAGCTGGTAGCGAACGGCCAGCACGGCGACGCTGGAGTCGTCCTCGATCTCGAACAGCGCCACGTAGCCCGATCGTCCGAAAGGAACGATCAGTTCCCGCAGGAACGGGCTCTGGCCGGCCTTGCGGCATGTGAAGGGCGACGTCTTCAGCGTTGCGATGCCAGACTGCAGCGCCGCGATGGCCTGCGTCGGCAAGCTCAGGTCGCCGCCGTCACGGGACAGCTCACGTTCCAGCAGGAAGTCGAAGAGCCGATCCAGGTCTGCCTCGGCATCCCGGGTCAGCCGAACCCTGAACGTCACTTGCCCTTCTTCCCCAGACGCGTGCGCGCCGCGTCGAGCTTGCGTTGCAGGTTGCCGAGCACCACGTCGGCATCGACGTAGTCACCCGTGCGCCGCGCCTCATCGCGCGAGCGCAGTCCGCGCGCGATGAACTCGGCTTGCATGCGACGGCGCTCGACACTGGCGCGCACCGAGGCTTCGACGAACTGGGAGAGCGTCTCGCCCTCAGCCAGCACCGCCTCGACTTCGGCACGAAAGTCGGGCTCGACGCGGATCGATGGGATGGTGGTCGTCTTCATGGACTCAGTGTATCGCAATTGCACCACACCCAGGAACCCAGGTCGTCTAGTCAAGGAAAGTTGGACTCCCGATCACACGACCGTGCGATCGTGCGCCGAAGCTGGCATTCGGATCCGCTTTGGGGCCAGCCGATGTCAGCTGATGGTGCGATGGGCGGTTGGCTGGATCCGGCCAATTGCTGACGGTCGCGAAGGGCCGGTGTCTGGCACTCCGTCTCATCGATCTGAATGGTGGCGCACACGGGTGGTCACTGGTGCGCGGCGCGCACCGGCCTGACCTGAATCACTCGGGTGCGATGCCGGCCTCGCGCACCACCCTGAGCCACTTGGAGATGTCGCGCTGGATGAACGCCGCCAGTTCCTGCGGGGCGGTGGGTGCGGGCTCGTAGCCCACGTCCGCCAGGTCTTTGGCGACATCGGCCGAGGCCAGCGCCGTCTGCACCGCGCTGTGGAGCCCGGCCACGCGCATGGGTGCTACGCCGGCGGGCGCGCACAGGCCTACCCAGTTCGTCACGTCGTAGCCCGTCACGCCTGCCTCTGCCAGCGTGGGCACATGTGGCAGGTTCGGTGAACGCATCGCCGAGGTGACGCCCGAGCGGCTACGTGAACGCGTGGACGCACTGCTCGCAATGTGAGCCGCCGACGCAGCCGACTCATTGGGGCCGCACCGGGTTGGCAGCGCGCCAGGCCTGCGCGCGCTCGTGCGCTTCGCTCAACTTGTTCTTGGCCAGCCACGCCTTGAAGGCCGGCAACTGGCGCACCGGGTCGTACTCCGAGTCGAAAAGCACGCGGTTGCGCGCCTGGATGTCGTCCGTATGCTCGGCCGCCAGATGCTCGACCACTGCGTCGGGCCGCCCGAGCGCGAACTGCTGCCAGGCGGCGATGTGCGACGTCAAGTCCATGCGCTGCAGCAAGGCAGCCTGATCGTCGAGCGTGCCGAAGCGGATCAGCAGGTTGTGCAGATTGTGCTCGCGCGCGAGGCCGAGGGCCTCGTTGCGGCGCCCCAGCATCAGCAGGTTGCGCGCCTTCTCTGCAAGCGCCGGCACGTAGTTCGGGTCGAGCGCGAGCGTTTTCTCCACCTCCTGCAGCGCCAGCGCCGGTTGGTTCGCAAAGCGCAGGGCCTCGGCGTAATGGTTGCGCGCCCACACGACGAGCGGCAGTTGCTCGGCGGACTGCTTGAACCCCGTCAGTGCGCCGCTGATGTCGCCGTCGAGCAGTTTCAACTCGGCCGTCCAACCATGACCCGCCGACCCACCGGGGTTGACTTCGAGCGCTCGCCGCGCGTGGCGCCGCAGCGCCTCCAGGTCGTTGATGATTCGGGCCGAAGCGCCCAGCAGGCCGTGGACGTGGTCGGACCTGGGGTCGATGCGCAGGGCGTCCTCCAAGTGCTTGACCATGCGCTGGCTCGCGACTGCCTTCGTCAGTTCGCCCCGGAACGCCATACCAAGCGCCTCTTCGGCCAACGCCGCATGGACACGCGCGAACTGGGGGTCGAGCGCCAGCACGCGCTCGTAAGCAGAGATGCGCTGCGGACCCTCGGGCAGGCGCTTGGCCTCCAGAAAGGCCGCCCAGGCCTCGGGATTGTTGGTGCTCCTGACGCCGAAGCTGGCCGAACTGTCGAGCGACTTCGTCAGACTCCCTGCGATGCCCAACGCGATCTCGGCCTGCGCCGCCAGCACGTCCTTGAACTCGCGATCGAAAGACCGCGACCAGAGCACCGCCCCGTCGGCCGCGTTCAGCAACTGGGCGCCGATGCGCACGCGCGCGCCGTCGCGCCGCACGCTGCCGCCCACCAGGTAGCTCACCCCGAGCTGGCGCGCCACCTCGGGCATCGGCACCTGCTTGCCCTTGAAGTAGAAGGACGAATCGCGTCCGGCGACGCGCAGGCCTTGCACGCGCGACAGCAGTTCGATCAACTCGTCGGTGACACCGTCGGTGAGGAACTCGTTGGCCTTGTCGTCGCCGACGTTGGCGAACGGCAGCACGGCGATCGTCTTGCGCGCGGCGGCTGCGTCGGCTCCGGCGGGCGCGCCCGTGGAGGGAACTCGCCAGCCGTTGGTGTGCCAGACGACACCGAGCACCGCCAGCATCAGCACCGCGGCGAGCGCTGCGATCGCCTTGCGCGTCGCCACCCGACGCCGCGGCTCAGCGTCGTCGCCGGCACCGCCGCCGGGATGCACGCGAAACGCCTGCACCGGCCGCGCGATGTTCTACACCGTCTGCGCACCCATGGCCTCGAAGCGCGCCGCCACGCGCCCCTGCACCGCCGTTTGCACCGACTGCGACACGGTCACACCGTCGACGTCGGCCAGCCCCTGCAGCCGCGCCGCGATGTTGACGCCATCGCCATAGACGCTGCCGTCAGCCTTCTCGAACACATCGCCCAGATGAATGCCGATGCGAAACCGCAGGCAGCGCTCGGCCGGTGTGTCGCCGCGCTGGGCGGCCAGGCGGGACTGCACCGCGAGCCCGGCGTCGACCGCGCCGGTGGCGGTGTCGAACACCGCCAGCACCGAGTCGCCGGCGGTGTCCACCAGGCGTCCGCCGTGCTCGGCGATCTGGGCGCGGAACACATCCCGCGCCGCATCGAGCGCCACCACCGTCGCCCGCTCGTTGGCCGCCATCAGGCGCGAGAAACCGACACCATCGGCCGCCAGGATGGCAAGCAGGCGGTGTCGCAACCCGGCGTTCTGCATGCCCAGAATGATCGCCGAGAACCGGGCGCGGCGCTAGCCGTCGATACCGCGCGAGCGGTCGCTGTCGAGTTGCGCGCGCCAGACATCGACGCGGCCAACGTCGATCGCTGCACGCACTTCGCGCATCAGGTTCAGACCAACGTTCGGGCCAAATGGCACGCAGGCTGAAG
Organism: Burkholderiales bacterium; assembly: GCA_016191995.1. Taxonomy (GTDB): domain Bacteria; phylum Pseudomonadota; class Gammaproteobacteria; order Burkholderiales; family Burkholderiaceae_C; genus Rubrivivax. The sequence goes on from JACPVA010000145.1 coordinate 30,364, forward strand.
ACCCCCGGCGCGACTGGACCACGCACCTGGTGATGTCGCCGCTGGAGTTCATGCAGCGGCTGGCGGCGCTGATTCAGCCAACAGCGACTGCACCCGCCAATGACCGCTACGAGGCTGTCAATCTCGGCTGTCGGACGCCCGATTTGGGTCGAGTCCGGCAGCAGGTTCCTTGCAAGAGCAGTCGTTCAATTCGCTGCCGAGCCAGTCGCCCTGCCCCGGCACCACGATCGCGGCGCACCAAGCTACGGCCGCGGTCTCGACAGATGCCAAGGCCGATCGAGCAGGCGTTCGATGCCTCGCGCCGCGGCGAAGCGACACGTACTGCGCGGTGAAGGCCTCGACTTTCGTTGATGATGCGGCCGCATCATCAAAAATTAGCTCTATCCTATTGATTTTAAATACGTTCTTGGCCGCCCCTTCACTCCCACTCGATCGTTGCCGGCGGCTTGCTGCTGACGTCGTAGGCCACCCGGTTGATCCCGCGCACCTCGTTGATGATGCGCGACGACACCTTCTTCAGCAGCGCATACGGCAGCTCGGCCCAGTCGGCGGTCATGAAGTCGCTCGTGGTCACCGCGCGCAGCGCGACCACATGCTCGTAGGTGCGGCCGTCGCCCATCACGCCGACGCTGCGCACCGGCAGGAAGACCGCGAAGGCCTGGCTGGTCAGCTCGTACCAGGTCTTGCCGGTGTGCTCGTCGACCGTCCTGCGCAGCTCTTCGATGAAGATGTGGTCGGCGCGCTGCAGCAGCTCGGCGTACTCGCGCCTGACCTCGCCGAGGATGCGCACCCCCCGCCCCGGGCCCGGGAAGGGGTGGCGGTAGACCATCTCGTGCGGCAGGCCGAGCGCCACGCCGAGCTCGCGCACCTCGTCCTTGAACAGGTCGCGCAGCGGCTCGAGCAGCTTTAGCCCCAGCGTCTCGGGCAGGCCGCCGACGTTGTGGTGGCTCTTGATCGTCTTGGCCTTCTTGGTGCTGGCGCCGCCCGACTCGATGACGTCGGGGTAGATCGTCCCCTGCGCCAGCCACCTGGCGTTCTTCAGCTTGCCGGCCTCGCGCTGGAAGACCTCGACGAACTCGCGCCCGATGATCCTGCGCTTGGCCTCGGGGTCGGCCACCCCGGCGAGTGCCGTCATGAACGCCTCGGCGGCGTCGACGTGCACGACCCGGGCGTGCAGCCGGCCGGAGAACATCTCCAGCACCAGTTGCGCCTCGTTCAGCCGCAGCAGCCCGTGGTCGACGAAGACGCAGGTCAGCCGCTCGCCGATCGCCCGGTGGATCAGCGCCGCGGCGACGCTGGAATCGACCCCGCCCGACAGCCCGAGGATCACCTCCTCGTCGCCGACCTGCGCGCGGATCGCCGCCACCGCCTCGGCGACATGGTCGCGCATCACCCAGTCGGCGCGCGCACCGCAGATCGCGAGCACGAAGCGCTCGATCATCGCGCGGCCCTGCAGCGTGTGCGTGACCTCGGGATGGAACTGCACGCCGTAGTAGCCGCGCGACTCGTCGGCGATGCCGGCGATCGGGCAGCTCGGCGTGCTGGCCATCAGCACGAATCCCGGCGGCAGCGCGGTGACCTTGTCGCCGTGGCTCATCCAGACCTCGAGCATGCCGTGGCCCTCGGCGGTGCGGAAGTCCTCGATGCCGTCGAGCAGCCGCGTGTGGCCGCGCGCGCGCACCTCGGCGTAGCCGAACTCGCGCTGCATCGAGGCCTCGACCTGCCCGCCGAGCTGCACCGTCATCGCGAACATGCCGTAGCAGATGCCGAGCACCGGCACGCCCAGGTCCCAGACCGCCTGCGGCGCGCGCAGGGCCTGGTCCTCGTAGGTGCTGGCGTGGCTGCCCGACAGGATGATGCCGCGGGGCGCGAAGCTTCGAACGAACTCGTCGGTGACGTCGCTCGGGTGGATCTCGCAGTAGACATGCGCCTCGCGCACGCGGCGCGCGATCAGCTGCGTAACCTGGGAGCCGAAGTCGAGGATCAGGATCTTGTCGTGCATCTCGGTGTCGCTCGGGATGGATGTCGCGCGGCGGCGTCGACGCGGGTTCAGGGCGTGGCGGCGGCCGATGCCGGCGCGCTGCGCTGGCGCTGGAAGTGGCGCCACGCGATCGCCGCAGCCAGGGCCTGCAACGCGGCGCAGAAGTACAGCGGCAAGCCGATGCGTGGGTCGCCCTGCGGCAGCTCGGCCACCAGCCCCAGCAAGGCCGCGGCGACGATCGGCGCCAGCACGCCCATCAGACTGTGCAGCGACGCCACCGACCCCATCGTGCGGCCCTGCTCGTGCTCGCCGGCAGCGCCCGAGACCAGGCTCTGGATCGCTGCCGCCGCGGCGAAGCCGAAGACGTTGAGCGCGATGATCGCGAACATCATCCACGGCACGGTCGCCAGGCCCCAGCCCAGGTAGGACAGCGTCGCCGAGACGAGGCCGATCTGCGCCAGCCGCTGCGGCCCGAATCGGCGCAGCAGCGGCTTCATCAGCGCGCCCTGCACCACCGCCATCGCCACGCCGACCGCGAACAGCGACCAGCCGTTTTCCTTCGGCCCCCAGCCGAACTTGTAGGTGTTGTGCAGCACCCAGCTGATGTGCAGCGTGAACTGCGCCAGCGCCGCCAGCGCGATCACCCAGACCATCGGGCCGACGCCGCGCAGCGCGCCGAGCGCGCGCAACGCGCCGACCGGGTTGGCGCGCCGCCAGCGAAACGGCTGGCGCCGATCGGGCGGCAGCGACTCCGGCAGCACGAGGGCGCCGTACAGCGTATTCACCAGCGCCAGCACCCCGGCGACGACGAACGGCAGCCGCAGGTCGACCGCGCCGAGCACGCCGCCGAGCACCGGCCCGAGCGTATAGCCGACTCCGAGCATCGCGCCGAGCAGCCCGAAGCGGCGCGCACGCGCGTCGCCGGCCGGCGTGATGTCGGCCACATAGGCTTGCGCGACGGCGACATTGGCCTGCATCGCGCCGCTGAACAGTCGCACCGCCACCAGCATCCACAGCGCGGTCGCCGCCGCGGTGACGAAGAAGCTCGTGGCCATCGCGCCGAACCCGAGCAGCAGCACCGGCCGGCGGCCGAAGCGGTCCGACAGCGCCCCCAGAACCGGCCCACCGAGGAAGCTCGCGATGCCGAAGGCGAACGCCACCACGCCGTAGGCGAAGGCCTGCTCGGTGCTGCTGGCGGTGAAGCTGCCGACCAGCGCCGGCAGCACCGGGATCATCAGCCCGATCGCGATCATGTCGATCAGCACCGCGACCAGGATGAAGGGCATGCCGGCGGCGCGACGGCCGCCGGTACCCCGGGCTTGGCGCATCACAGTCGGATCACCTGCGGTCACTCCGCCCGGTAGTTCGGCGCTTCCTTGGTGATCTGCACGTCGTGCACATGGCTCTCGCGCACGCCGGCGGTCGTGATCTCGACGAACTCGGCGCGCGCGTGCATGTCGTCGATCGTCGCGCAGCCGCAGTAGCCCATCGCGGCGCGCAGCCCGCCGGCCATCTGGTGCACGATCGCGACCATCGAGCCCTTGTACGGCACGCGGCCCTCGATGCCCTCGGGGACGAGCTTGTCGGTATTCGGGTTGCCGACCTCGTCGCCCTCCTGGAAGTAGCGGTCGGCGCTGCCGGCCTTCATCGCACCGATCGACCCCATGCCGCGGTAGCTCTTGTAGCTGCGGCCCTGGTAGAGGATGACCTCGCCCGGCGCCTCCTCGGTGCCGGCGAACATGCCGCCCATCATCACGGTGCCGGCGCCGGCGGCGACCGCCTTGGCGATGTCGCCCGAGTAGCGGATGCCGCCGTCGGCGATCAGCGGCACGCCGCTGCCGCGCAGCGCGCTGGCGACGTTGTCGATCGCGGTGATCTGCGGCACGCCGACGCCGGCGACGATTCGCGTGGTGCAGATCGACCCGGGCCCGATGCCGACCTTGACCGCATCCGCGCCGGCCTCGCACAGCGCCAGCGCCGCCGCACCGGTGGCGATATTGCCGCCGATCACCTCGACGCGCGGGTAGTTGCGCTTGACCCAGCGCACGCGCTCGATGACGCCGGCGCTGTGGCCGTGCGCGGTATCGACGACGAGGGCGTCGACCCCGGCGCGCACGAGCAGCTCGACGCGCTCCTCGGTGCCCTCGCCGACGCCGACCGCGGCGCCGACTCGAAGCTGGCCCTGGCCGTCGCGCGCGGCATTCGGAAAACTCGTCTGCTTGGTGATGTCCTTGACGGTCATCAGCCCGCGCAGCTCGAAGGCCTCGTTGACGACGACCACGCGCTCGAGCCGATGCTCGTGCATCAGCGCCTTGCCCTCGGCCAGCGAGGCGCCCTCCAGCACCGTCACCAGCCGTTCGCGCGGGGTCATGATCTCGCGCACCGGGGCGTCGAGCCGGGTCTCGAAGCGCACGTCGCGGTTGGTCACGATGCCGACCACCTTGCTGCCTTCGAGCACCGGGAAGCCCGACACACCATGCTGCTCCGACAGCGCGCGCACCTGGCGCACGGTCTGGTCCGGCGTGACCGTGATCGGGTCGCGCAGCAGCCCGGACTCGTAGCGCTTGACGCGCGCCACCTCGGCCGCCTGGGCGCGCGGCGAGAGGTTCTTGTGCACGATGCCGATCCCGCCCTCCTGCGCGATCGCGATCGCCAGCCGCGCCTCGGTGACGGTATCCATCGCCGCCGACACCAGCGGCAGGTTGAGCGCGATGTTGCGCGTCAGGCGGGTCGCGAGCCGGGTGTCGCGCGGCAGCACCTGCGAGAACGCCGGCACCAGCAGCACATCGTCGAAGGTCAGCGCTTTGCCGAGAAGGCGCATGGCACACGGCTCCGGAAACAAAGCGCGATTATAGGAAGTGCCCCCGGCGCGCCGCCTCGATGCGTGACGCTTGGCACGCCGGCACCGACGCGCGCAGGCCATCTGCCGCGATCGCGGGCCCGGCGCCAGCCTACACTCGGGCCCATGAAGCTCATGGGACGAGCCCCTGCCGTCGTGCTCGGCGTGGCCATCGCGCTGGCGCTGGCCGCCACACCGGCGGCTGCGCAGTGGAAATGGCGCGACCGCAGCGGCCAGATCACCGTCAGCGATATCCCGCCGCCGCGCGACATCCCGGAGCGCGACATCCTGGAGCGCCCGCCGCCGCCCTCGGCACGCCCGGCTCCCGCAGCGCCAGCGCCTGGCGCCGCACCTGCAGGCGCTGCGGCCGCCGGGGATGCCGCACCGGCCGCCGGCAAGACCGCCGAGGCGCCACGCGTCGACCCCGAACTCGAGGCGCGCCGCCGCGCCGCCGAACAGGAGCAGTCGGCGCGCCAGCGCGCCTCCGATGAGAAGCTCGCCGCGCAGCGGGCCGAGAACTGCCGCGCCGCACGCGGGCACCTCGCGGCGCTCGAGAGCGGCCAGCGGCTGGTGCGCGTCAACGACAAGGGCGAGCGCGAATTCCTCGACGACCGCCAGCGCGCCTCCGAGATGCAGCGCGCGCGCGACGTGATCGCCAGCGACTGCCGCTGACCCTGATCCGGGGAACGGTTCCGGATCACCGGTTGCGTCGAAGTCAACGCCGGCATGCCGCACCCCGACGGGCGGCGCCGGCTCAGCGCCGTCGCACTCGTTGCCGGCGCGCCTGCTTCGGGTCGGCCGCCAGCGGCCGGTAGACCTCGACGCGGTCGCGGTCGCGCAGCAGCGTATCCGGCGCCGCGACCCTGGCCCAGATCCCCAGTAACGGCAGCGGCGCGCTGGCCAGCCCGTGGCGCGCGAGCACGCCGCTGGCCTGCAGCGCGTCGGCCAGCGTGCTGCCGGCGGGCAGCTCGAGGCTCGTCGGGTCGGCCGGCCCGGATGCCGGGCAGTAGACGACCTCGATGCGCAGCATGCCGCGCGCCGCAGCGTCGCTGGCGCCGCGCGCCGCGTCAGCGCGGCCCATAGACCACTTCGGCCCGCTGCACGAACGAGTCGACGAAAGTGTTCGCGACGCGGTCGAACACCGGGCTGACCACCGTCTCCAGCGCCTTGCTCGAGAACGCATAGCGCAGCTCGAAGTCGATCTTGCACGCCTGCGCCTCGCTGCCCGGGCGGCCGAGCGGCAGGAACTGCCAGATGCCGTCGAGCAGCGAGAACGGCCCGTCGACCAGGCTGACGACGACCGACTCGCCCGGCACATGCTCGTTGCGCGTCGTGAAGGCGTGGCGCACGCCCATGTAGTGCAGCGCCAGGCGCGCGGTCATCCCCGAGTCGTGCCGCTCCAGCACATCCGAGCGTTCGCACCAGGGAAGAAACCGCGGGTACTGCTCGACGCCGGTGACGAGCTCGTACATCTCGCGCGGCGAATACCAGATCAGGACCGTCTTCTTGACGTGCTTCACGACGCGACATTCTACGGAGCAGCCCTCGCGCCGGCGACGCGAACGAGGCCCCGCCGCGCCGCGGCACGCTCGTGTAGGCTCGCCGCTGGCGCGATCCTGGCGCCGCCCACGGATCCGAACCCCATGCAGCTCAGCTTCCACGGCGCCGCCGACACGGTCACCGGCTCGCGCCACCTCGTCGAGACCGGCGGCACCCGGCTGCTGCTGGACTGCGGCATGTTCCAGGGCTTCAAGGTGCTGCGCGAGCGCAACTGGGCGCCGCCGCCACCGGCGCTGCGCGAGGCCGACGCCGTCGTCCTCAGCCACGCCCACCTGGATCACAGCGGCTGGCTGCCGGCGCTGGTCGCACATGGCTGGCGCGGGCCGATCTACGCCTCGCCGGCGACGATCGAGCTGGCCCGCGTCCTGCTGCTCGACGCCGCGCACCTGCAGGAGGAGGACGCCCGGCGTGCCAACCGCTATGGCTACAGCCGCCATGCGAAGGCGCTGCCGCTGTATACCAAGCGCGACGCCGAGCGTGCGCTGGCGCTGATGAAGCCGCTGCAGCCGCGTCGGCCGCGCCGCGTCGGCGACGCGGTCGTGCGGCTGGATCCGGTGGGCCACCTGCTGGGCGCCTGCGCGGTGCACCTGACCGGCGCCGACGGCAGGCAGCTCCTGTTCTCCGGCGACCTCGGCCGCCGCGAGGACCTGCTGATGCCGCCGCCCGAGCCGCCGCAGCCGGCCGACGTGCTGCTGGTCGAGTCGACCTACGGCAACCGCGAGCACCCCAGGACGGACATCGCCGAGGATCTCGGCGCGATCGTGCGCGACACGATAGGCCGCGGCGGCTCGGTGCTGATGCCGTCGTTCGCGGTCGGCCGCGCGCAGGCGCTGCTGCTGGTGCTGCAGCGGCTGAAGGCCCGCGGCGAGATCCCGCCCGACCTGCCGGTCTTCCTCGACAGCCCGATGGCGATCGAGGCCACGGCGCTATACCGGCGCCACGCGCGGCTGCTGCGCATCGAGCCGTCCGAGGCCGCTCGCCTGTGCGACGGCGTGCGGTCGGTCGCCACCGCGCAGCAGTCGATCCGGCTCGTGCAGCGGCGCTACCGCTACCCGGCGGTGATCGTCTCGGCCAGCGGCATGGCCACCGGCGGGCGCGTGCTGCACCACCTGAAGGCGATGGCGCCGGATCCGCGCCACCATGTCGTCTTCCCCGGCTTCCAGGTCGGCGGCAGCCGCGGCGCGCACCTGGTCGCCGGCGCGCGCGAGGTCAAGATTCACGGCGAGTATGCGCCGGTGCGGGCGCAGGTGTCGCAGCTGGAAGGCTTCTCCGGCCACGCCGACGCCGGCGAGATCATGGGCTGGCTGCGGCTGCTGCCGCGCGCGCCGGATCAGACCTTCGTCGTCCACGGCGAGCCCGACGCCGCCGACACGCTGCGCCTGCGGATCAAGGACGAGCTCGGCTGGCGCGTTCGCGTGCCGCAGCACGGCGAGCACGCCAACGCGTGATCGACGCGCGCAGGCGGGCCTGCCGATGCTGCCGGAGGCGCTCGGGTTCGGGGTCGCGATCGGCGCCGGCTTGCTGATCGGCCTGGATCGTGAGCGGCGCAAGGGCCAGGGCGCAGGGCGCAACGCCGCCGGCATCCGCAGCTTCAGCGTCGCCGCGCTCGCCGGCGCGGTCGCGCAGTGGCTGCAGCAGCCGCTGCTGGTCGTCGTCGGCGCGGCGCTGGTGCTGGTGCTGGTCGCGCTGGCGTATGCGCGCAGCCGCTCCGACGACCCCGGCGTCACGACCGAGCTGGCGCTGTTCGTCACCTACCTGATCGGCGTGCTGGCGATGCGCGAGCCGGCGCTGGCCGCGGGCATCGCCGCCACGCTGGCGCTGCTGCTGGCGATGCGCGAGGGCCTGCATCGCTTCGCCACCGCGTGGCTGGGCGAGGGCGAGCTTCACGATGCGATGCTGCTGGCGGCGCTGACGCTGGTCGTGCTGCCGCTGACCCCCGCCGAGCCCGTCGAATGGCTGGCCGGGCTGGCGCCACGCCGGCTGGTGCTGGTGACGGCGCTGATCCTGGCGGTGCAGGCCGTCGGCCATGTCGCGGCGCGCGTCGCCGGCGCGCGCGCCGGGCTGGCGCTGGCGGGCCTGTTCTCCGGATTCGTCTCGAGCACGGCGACGATCGCCTCCTTCGGTGCGCGCGCGCGCCGCGACCCGGCCGTCGCCGCGCCCTGCGAGGCCGGTGCCATGCTGTCGACCGCGGCGACCTGGCTGCAGGCGCTGGTGCTGCTGGTCGCGCTGGCGCCGGCACTCGCTGCTGCGCTGGCGCCGGCGGCGATCGCGGCCGCCGTGGTGGCCGCGGCCACTGGCGTCTGGCGGGCGCGTCGGCGAGCGCGGAGCCCCGACGGCGACGAGGTCGAGGCGCGCCGGTCCGACCCCCGCGCCGCGGACAGCCGCGATGAGCGAGCCCCTCCGCAGGACGAAGCCGGCGATGCGCGCCGAGCTGACCCGCGGGACGGCGGGCGAGGCCCGCTGCGGCTGCGCGAGGCCGCGCTGCTGGCGGCACTGCTGGTCGGCGTCGGGCTCGTCATCGGCTGGGCCGAGCGCTGGCTCGGCGAGCGTGGGGTGCTGGCCGGCGCCGCGCTCGGCGCGCTCGCCGATGCCCACGCCAGCGTCGCGACGCTGGCCGGTCTTCACGCCGCGGGCGACCTGAGCGCCGCGGTCGCGACCGGCGGCGTGCTGCTGGCGATCACGACCAATGCCGTGTCGCGCAGCGTCGTGGCAGGGGTCGCGGGCGGCGCCGGCTACGCGCTGCGGATCGCGCTGTCGCTGGCGGCATCGACCGCGACCGGCTGGGCGGTCGCCGCGGTCTTCGGCGGGCTCGGCACCGGACTCGGCTGAACGGCGTGTCGTGCCGCAGCGCCGCGCCGTGGCCGCGTCAGCGGAAGGCGCGCTCGCGCAGCCACTTCGTCGCGACCCACTTCTCGCCGCGCCGCACCGGTGTGGCGCCGTGCAGCGTGCGCGTATCGGGGTGCGGCCGCTCGTAGCCGAAGAAGACCGCGCAGCCCTTGAGCGCCGCGATCTCGAGCCCGGCGTCGGGGAAGCAGGTCGCGCCGCCGGCCTCGGGCGTGTTGAGGTACATCAGCAGCGTGCCGATGCGCTGGCCGCCGCGGCGCAGCACGGCCGCGGCTCCGGGCTGGCGCGGGTCGAAGTAGTCGTGGTGCGGCCGGTACTCGGCACCCGGCGCGTAGTGCAGCACCTGCAGCGGCTCGCCCCATTCCAGCGGCCAGCGCAGCAGCGCGGCGATGCGCTGCTCGATGCGGCGCAGCAGCGGCGTCTCGCCGCGCTCGAAGAACATGCCGCGGCTGGTGCGCGCGGCATGGACCTCGCTGCCGCCGGTGGCGCCATCCACGGTCTGCGATCGCGCCAGCCGCGGCCGTGCCAGCGCGACCAGCGCGTCGCACTCGGCATCGGCCAGGAATCCGCCGAGGACGACCAGGCGCGGGTCGCGCAGCGTCATCAGCAGCTGCACCGGCCGGCCCTCGACCTCGAGGCGCGATGCGCCCGCGGCCAGATCCGGCCCCGGGATGCGGGTCGTGGCCGCGGCGCCGTCGCCCGCGAGGTCCGCCTGCGCTACCTGCGCCACCTGCGCCAGCGCCGCGCGCGCGACCGCATCGTCCCAGCCGCTGGCGCGCATCGCCGCCAGCGCATCGTCGCGCGCCTGGCCGGCATCGAGCTGCTCGCGCAGCCAGCGCAGCAGCTCGGGGGTCGGCGTCGATGGCGTCGAGGCGCGCGACATCATGCGGCGGCCTTCGCCCGCGCGGCCAGACCGGGCCGCAGCAGGCGGCGCAAAGGGAGCCGGCCCGGCCAGCGGGCAGCGCCGTCGCAGGCGTGGCCCGCGCGGTCGAGCCCGCGCCGCGCCCCGGGGACTGCGCTGCGCCGCGCGAATGCGGCCGCCGCGGCGGGCGGCCTGGCGGGAGTCGGCCGATGCAGCATCGTCGTCATGCTCGGGAATGCGGCGCGCGGCGGCGGCTCGCTCGTGCGGGGGTCCGAGCGGCGCGGCCCGGGTCGGGCACGCGCCAGCCCGGCATCCCGCTATCGCGTCAGCTGCACGCTGCCCTGCACGCTCACCGTCACCGTCGCGCGCCCGGCCTCGACCGGCAACGGCGCATCCATCTCCGCACTCGCCGCGCGCGCGCCCATCGCGATCGCCGGCCGCGGCATGCCGGGAGGCGGGCCGTCGGCGCCGACCGCGACCTCGCGCAGCAGCCAGCCGGTGAAGCCGAACAGGCGCGCGCTGCGATCGGCCTTGGCGCGAAAGCGGCCGATCGCCTCGGCCGTGATCTCGTCCTCGGCGCGCTCGCGCGCCGCGCGCGACAGCGTCCAGCCGGCCTGCGCCACCGACATCGTGCGGATCCGCCCGGCCAGCGCGGCGATCACCGCGCTGTCGCTGCCCTCGACGATCAGCTCGGTGCTGCCGACCCAGCCGCTGGTGCCGCCGCGGCCGTCGTAGCGCGGCGAGAGCGAGAAGTTGCCGGTGCGCACGTCGACCTCGCCGGGGCGCGCGGCACGCCGCGCCTCGGCCAGTGCCGCCGCCAGCGCCTGCTGCAGCTGCTGCTGCACCGGCGCCGCCTCCGGGCCCTCGCGCCGCGTCGACAGCACGAGCTGCAGCCGGTCCAGCGTCACCTCGGTCGACGCCGCGGCAGCGAGCTGGACCACGTTCTCCGGTGGCGGCAGCGTCTGCGCCGGCAATGCGGCGGCCCACAGCGTGCCGGCGAGGATCGCGCAGGCGGCGCGCAGGCCGGGCCGCGCGCGGCGCGCACGGCTCACGCGGCGCTCGGAGTGTTCGGGGTGTCCGGGGCATTCGGGGCGATTTCGGGTCATGCAGGCTCCTTCGCAGCGTGCGGCGTGCCCGCGCCGCAGCGCGACGCAGTTCACGCAGGCGCAAGCCTAGCGCGCCCACGCCCGGCAAGACATGTAACGGTTCGTCAGCCGCCCCGAAAGCCGGGGGGGCTGGGCTCCGACAATGCGTTTGTTACATTTCTGGAAGTTGCCATGAACGCCACCACGCACAGCCGAGCGGACCGCATCGTCGTCGTCGACGACGATGCCCGCATCCGCGACCTGCTGCGCCGCTACCTGTCGCAGGAAGGCTTCGAGGTGCTGCTGGCGGAGGACGCCAAGGCGCTGAACCGGCTGCTGACGCGCGAGACGATCGACCTCATCGTGCTCGACCTGATGCTGCCGGGCGAGGACGGGCTGTCGATCTGCCGTCGCCTGCGCGCGGCCAACGACTCGACGCCGATCATCATGCTGACGGCCAAGGTCGAGGATGTCGACCGCATCGTCGGGCTGGAGGTCGGCGCCGACGACTACCTGCCCAAGCCCTTCAACCCGCGCGAGCTGCTGGCGCGCATCCACGCCGTGCTTCGCCGCCGCCCTGCGCCCGAGGCGCCGGGGGCGCCGTCCAAGGATGCGCAGACGGTCAGCTTCGGGCCGTTCGAGTTCGACCTCTCGCTGCGCCGGCTGACCAAGGACGGCGAGTCGATCGCGCTGACGACGGGCGAGTTCTCGATGCTCAAGGCGCTGGTACGGCATCCGCGCCAGCCGCTGTCGCGCGACAAGCTGGCGCAGTTGGCGCGCGGGCGCGAGTTCGAGCCCTTCGACCGCAGCCTGGACGTGCAGATCTCGCGCCTGCGCAAGATGATCGAGCCCGACCCGGCGCAGCCGCGCTACATCCAGACCGTCTGGGGCGTGGGCTACGTCTTCGTGCCCGACGGCGCGAGCTGATCGGCGCCCGCCGCCCCGCCCGATGCCGCGCCAGCCCGTCGCGCTGAGCCTGTTCTGGCGCACCTTCTTCTACCTCGCGATCCTGCTGGCCGGCGGCATCGTCGCCTGGGTGCAGACGCTGCGCGCGCTCGAGCTCGAGCCGCGCGCGGTGCAGATGGCGCAGCAGATCGCGGGCCTGGTCGACCTGTCGCGCGCGGCGCTGCAGACCGCCGACAAGATCCAGCGCGTGACGCTGATGAAGAGCCTGGCCGGCGACGCCGTGCGGGTGGCGCCGCAGGAGCGCGGCGACCGCCACGAACCCTGGGAGCACGACCGCTTCTCGCAGCGCGTGGCGCAGGAGCTGCGCACCAGCCTGGGCAATGGCACGCTGGTGGCGCGCAGCGTCAACGGCGAGCCCGGGCTGTGGGTCGGGTTCACGATCGAGGGCGATCGCTACTGGCTGCGCACCGACGCGGCGCAGGTCTCGGTGCTGACCGGGTCGACCTGGATGGTGTGGATCGGCATCGCCGTGCTGGCCACGCTGCTCGGATCGGCCGGCATCGCGCGACTCATCAACCGACCGCTCAAGGAGCTGTCGTTCGCCGCCAGCCGCATCCGCGAGGGCGACCTCGACTCGCGCCTGGACGAGAACACGCTGACGAGCGAGATCCGCGAGGTCAACATGGGATTCAACCGCATGGCGCGCGAGCTGGCCAAGGTCGAGGAGGACCGCGCCGTGATGCTGGCCGGCATCAGCCACGACCTGCGCACGCCGCTGGCGCGGCTGCGCCTGGAGACCGAGATGAGCGTCGCCGACGAGGACGCCAAGCGCAACATGGCGCAGGATATCGACCAGCTCGACGCCATCATCGACAAGTTCATGGACTATGCGCGCCCGGGCGAGACGCAGCTGCACACGGTGCACCTGGCGCAGCTCGTCGACCGCGAGATGGCCGCGATGCGCGACCCGCAGTCGATCAGCATCGCGTCGCGGCTGCCGATCGACCTCGCGGTGCTGGCCGACGAGACCGAGCTCGCGCGTGTCTTCGCCAACCTGTTTGAGAATGCGCGCCGCTATGGCCGCAATGCCGACACCGGCAGTGCCGAGGTCAGCGTGACGCACAACCGTACCGGCCCGTGGGTCATCGTCTCGGTGCGCGACACCGGCCCGGGCGTTCCGCCGGCCAAGCTGCCGCAGCTGACCACACCCTTCTACCGCGGCGACGCCGCACGCACCGCCGCCACGGGCGCCGGGCTCGGGCTGGCGATCGTCGAGAAGGCGATGCACCGCATGGGCGGCTCGCTCGAGATCGCGAATGCGGCCGATGGCGGCTTCGTCGCCCACCTGAGGATGCGCCGGGCGACCTGAGCGGCAGCCCGGAGGCCGCCGCATCCCGGCCCGGTCGTCGCCGGCTGCCGGGCCGGCGCCGGCGGCGCGCCCTGACCCGCCGCGATGCCGTCGAAGGCAGGCGCCGTCATGTCGCCGGCGGCGAGCGTCGCGCGTCGCCGCCCGCATCCGCAGCCCGCATCGCCTGCGCCAGCGGCCGCAGCGCCGCCTCGTCGAGCGTCTCCCTGGCCAGCAGCTCGCGCGCACCGCGTTCCAGCACCTCGCGCTGCCCTTCCAGCAGCGCGCGCGCACGGTCGAAGGCTTGCTGGACGATATCGTGCACCGCGGTGTCGATGCGCTGCTGCGTCTCGGGGCTGCCGCGCCAGCCCGGCGCCTCCATTCCCGGCACGTCGAGGAAGCGCGGCCGCGGCGCCTCGAAGACGACATGGCCGAGCGACTCGACCATGCCGTAGCGCATCGCCATGTCGCGCGCGATATCGGTCACCTTGGCCAGGTCGTCGGCGGCGCCGGTCGACAGCTCGCCGAACACCAGCGACTCGGCCGCACGGCCGCCGAGCAGCACCATGATCTTGTGCTCCAGCTCGCGCCGCGTCATCAGGAAGCGGTCCTCGGTCGGGCGCTGGATGGTGTAGCCGAGCGCGCCGATGCCGCGCGGGATGATCGAGACCTTGTGCACCGCGTCGCTGCCGGGCAGCGCCATCGCGACCAGCGCATGCCCCATCTCGTGGTAGGCGACGACCTCGCGCTCGTGCGCGCTCAGCACCCGGTTGCGCTTCTCCAGCCCGGCGACGATGCGCTCGATCGCCTGCGTGAAGTCCGCCAGCGTCACCTCGTCGCCGCCGCGCCGGGTGGCCGCCAGCGCCGCCTCGTTGCACAGGTTGGCGAGATCCGCGCCCGAGAATCCCGTCGTCAGCGCCGCGACTTGCTCCAGCTCGGTGCCGGCAGCGAGCCGGATCTTCCTCGCGTGCACGCGCAGGATCTGCGCCCGCCCCATCTTGTCGGGCCGGTCGACCAGCACCTGGCGGTCGAAGCGCCCGGCGCGCAGCAGCGCCGGATCCAGGATCTCGGGGCGGTTGGTCGCCGCCAGCAGCACCAGGCCGCCGGTGGTGTCGAAGCCGTCGAGCTCGGCCAGCAGCTGGTTCAGCGTCTGCTCGCGCTCGTCGTGCCCGCCGACGCCGGGGAAGCTGCCGCGCGCGCGCCCGAGCGCATCGAGCTCGTCGACGAAGATGATCGCCGGCGCCTTGGCGCGCGCCTGCTCGAACAGGTCGCGCACGCGCGCCGCACCGACGCCGACGAACATCTCGACGAATTCGCTGCCGCTGATGCTGAAGAACGGCACCCCGGCCTCGCCCGCGACCGCCTTGGCCAGCAGCGTCTTGCCGGTGCCCGGCGGGCCGACCAGCAGCACGCCCTTGGGCATGCGCGCGCCCAGCCGCCCGTAGCCCTGCGGGTCCTTCAGGAAGGCGACGATCTCCTGCAGCTCGGCCTTGGCCTCGTCGACGCCGGCGACATCGGCGAACGTGACGCCGGTATCGCGCTCGACATAGACCTTGGCGCGGCTCTTGCCGATCGACATGAAGCCGCCCAGGCCGCCCTGCTTCTCCGCCAGCCGGCGGATGAGGAAGAACCACAGGCCGAAGAAGACCGCCGCCGGCACGATCCACGACAGCAGGTCGCGCAGCAGCGTGCTCTCGACCACGCGCGTGTACGGCACCTCGTACTGCGACAGCCGCTCGGCCAGGTCGGGCTCGACTCGGTTGGCGACGATCACCGTCTTGCCCGACGCGTCGGGCGTCTTCAGCCGCCCGGTCACGGTGTTGTCGCGCACGAAGACCTCGGCCACCCGGCCCTCGGCCAGCGCCTGTTCGAAGACGCTGTACGGGACGACCTCGGTCTGGCTGCCGGCCTGCCACAGGTTCTGCAGCGAGATCAGCGCCAGCAGCGCGAGCAGCCAGTAGCCGACATTCCACTGCGTCTGCCGGTTGCCCGGGTCGGGCCGGCGCGCCGCGGGCTTGGCGGAGTCCTTGTCGGGCAGTTGGATCGGCACGGTCGTTTCGTGGGGTTGTCGCGTCTGGCGATCATGCGCGCGCCAGCGGCGCCAGCTTACAGGAGCCGGCCGCGCTGCCCGTCGCCGCCGATGCCGCTGGCCGGGATCAGAGCCCGGCGCGCGCCAGCCGCGCGCGCAGCCGCGCGATCTCGTCCTCGAGGTCGGCGACCAGCGCCGCGAGCTCGGGCGCGGCGTCGAAGTCGCGCTCGATGCGCTGCAGACGCCGCACCCGCGCCAGCGCGACGGCGTCGAAGCGCCAGCCCTGGTCGCCCGCGCGGCGGGCGGCGACCAGCCCCTCCTCGACGTGCAGGCGGACCCACTGCGGGTGCGTCCCGCCGAGTGCGCACAGCTCGTCCAGCGTCAGCCAGACCTCGTCCAGCGCGGCGTCGATCGGATCACGCTTCGTCATCGTCAGGGCCTGTGAAGTGTTCCGGCGCGCCCGAGCGGGTCTCAGCCGTCCCGCGTGCGGTCGGCGGCCGCCTGCGCACGCGCGTCGAAGTCCGCCAGCTCGCTCGCCATCGCCTCGTAGTGGCGGCGCGCGCGCGGGTCGTGCGCGCTCGGCAGCACGACCTGCACGACCAGCTCCAGGTCGCCCGCGGCGCCGCCCGCGCCGGCGCCGGGCAGGCCCTTGCCGCGCACGCTGAGCGTGCGCCCGGACTGCGCCCCTGCCGGCACCCGCAGCTTCAGGCTGCTGCCGTCGGGCAGTGTCACCGGCACGACGGCGCCGAGTGCGGCCTCCCAGGGCGCGACCGGCAGCTCGGCGACCAGCGCCGCGCCGTCGATGCGAAATCGCGGGTGCGGCCTGAAGTGGACCTCGAGGAACAGGTCGCCCGCCGGCGCACCGCCCTGCCCGGGCCCGCCCTGGCCCGCGAGCCGGATCAGCTGCCCGGCGCGAACGCCGGCCGGGATGCGGACGTCCAGCGTGCGCTCGTCGACCACGACATGCCCGTCGGGCGCGAGACGCGGGCTGCGCAGTTGGAGCTGGCGCGTCGCGCCGCGGAAGGCGTCCTCGAGGTCGAGCACGATCTTCGCGTGGTGGTCCTCGCCACGCCCCGTCGCAGCCGCCCCGGCGCGCGTGAAGCCGCCGAAGCCGCCGCCCGCCGCTCCATGCGCAGAGGCGCCACGCCGCATGCGGCCGAACAGCTCGGCGAAGAAGTCGCTGAAGTCGCCCGCGCCGTCGTCGAAGCCACGCCCGCTGAACTCGAACCCGGCGTCCCAGTCCGGCGGCGGCGTAAAACGCTCGCCGGCGCGGTGGCCGCGCGCCAGCGCATCGTAGGCGGCGCGCTTCTCGGGGTCCGACAGGACCGCGTTGGCCTCGTTGACCTCGCTCATGCGCGCCGCGGCGTCGGGCTCCTTGCTGACGTCCGGGTGGTACTTGCGCGCGAGCTGGCGCCAGGCCTTCTTGATCTGCTCGGCGGTGGCGTCGCGCGGCACGCCGAGCACGGCGTAGTAATCCTTGAACTCCACGGGCGTCGGCTCTCCTCGTGCCGATATGGGGCAGCCGGTCCGGGATTCAAGTGCGGGTGGCCTTGCGCAGCCCGGCCCTTGAAACCGCGCCGCACCGTCCCTAGCTTGCCGAGGTCGGGCGATGCCCGAACCCTGACCGGATTGGAGGACCCATCATGTACCGAAACCTGTTCCCGCGCGACATGTTCGCCGAACTGGACCGCCTGCAGCGCCAGATGAGCAGCCTGTTCGAGCCTTCGCCGAGCATCCGCGGCCTGGGTCGCGGCGGCTACCCCGCGCTCAATGTCGGCAGCACCCCGGAGTCGGTGGAGATCTATGCCTTCGCCCCCGGGCTGGACCCGGCGACGATCGAGCTCAACCTCGACCGCGGCGTGCTGACGCTGGCCGGCGAACGCAAGGCCGATCTTCCCACCGCGGCCGGCAATGGCGACATCAAGACGACGCTGCACATGAACGAGCGGTTCGCCGGGCGCTTCCGCCGCGTCGTCAGCCTGCCCGACGATATCGACCCGGGTGCGGTCGGCGCCGACTACCGCGACGGCGTGCTGCATGTCAGCGTCAAGCGCCGCGCCTCGGCCCAGCCGCGCCGCATCGAAGTGCAGTGACCCACGCATCGAGGAGAACACCATGTCCGAACTGACCCAAGCCCAGGCCGCCGGCACCCCTGCTGCGCGCGACGAGCCCGCGCTGCTGCCGCCGGTCGATGTCGTCGAGGACGCGACCGGGATCACGCTCGTCGCCGACCTGCCGGGCGTGCCGAAGGACAGGCTGAACCTGCGCGTCGAGGGCGACCAGCTGACGATCGAGGCCGAGGCCGTGATCGCGGTGCCGCAAGGCATGGAGCCGAGCTACGCCGAGGTCAACCTGTCGCGCTACCGGCGCGGCTTCACGCTGAGCAAGGAGCTCGACCCGGAGAAGGTCAGCGCCGAACTCGCGCACGGCGTGCTTCGCGTCCGGATCCCGAAGGCCGAACACGCGCAGCCGCGGCGCATCACGGTCAAGGTCGGCTGACGCCCCCCGGCGACGCGCGCGGCGGGCGGGCCGCAGCCGCGCGCGGCGTCAGCTCGATGCGGCGAGCAGCAGGCAGGCGGCGCGCGCCTCGATCGCGCGCCCCTCGCCGACCGGCCCCATCGCCTCGGCCGTCTTGGCCTTGACGTTGACCTGCGCCGGCGGCACGCCGAGCGCCTCCGCCAGCCGCGTGCGCATCGCGTCGATATGCGGCGCCAGCTTCGGCGCCTGGGCGACCACGGTGGCGTCGACATTGCCGACCGCCCAGCCGGCATCGCGCACGCGCCGCACGGCCTCGGCCAGCAGCGCGATCGAATCGGCACCGCGGTAGGCCGGGGCGGTGTCCGGGAAATGGCGCCCGATATCGCCCAGCCCCGCGGCACCGAGCAAGGCATCGGTGACCGCGTGTGCGAGCGCATCGGCATCCGAGTGCCCGAGCAGCCCGTGCGTGTGCGGGATCGTCACCCCGCCGAGCACCAGCGGGCGGCCGGCGACCAGCGCGTGGATGTCCCAGCCTTCGCCGATCCGGATCGGCGTCATCGCACGGTCTCCCGGCAGGCGCCCGGAATCGCCGCCGCGGCCACCTCGGCGCGCGGTGCTGCCACCAGCAGCTCGCGTGCCCGCAGCAGCCGCTCGGCAAGCTCGAAATCCGCCGGCCAGGTCAGCTTGAAATTCTCCAGCGGCGCGGCGACCAGCCGCGGCGCCAGCCCCAGCCCCTCGACCGCCGCGGCCTCGTCGGTCACGCCGGGCCCGGCGGCGGCCAGCGCGCGCCGCAGCAGCCCGAGGCGAAACATCTGCGGCGTCTGCGCCGCCCACTTGCCGCTGCGGTCGACGGTGGCCGCGACGCGGCCGTCGGCACCGGCCTGCTTGAGCGTATCGGCCAGCGGTTGCGCGAGCAGACCGCCGACGGCGTCGCCGGCGCAGGCGTCGATCAGCGCATCGACCCACTCGGGGCGCAGCAGGCAGCGCGCAGCGTCGTGCACCAGCACCCAGTCGTCGGCGGCGGCGCCGCGCGTGGCGAGCTCGTCGAGCCCGGCGGCGACGCTGGCCGCACGCGTCGCGCCGCCACGGCGAACGACCCATCCGCGCGCGCCCTCGAAGCCGGGCAGCGCGGCGTCGAAGCCGGCATCGTCGGGCGCCAGCACGACCAGCGTCGCCGCCAGCCGCTTCACCGCCGCCAGCGCCGCCAGCGTGTGCGCGACCAGCGGCCGGCCGGCCAGCATCCGGTACTGCTTCGGGCCCTCACCGCCGGCGCGCGTGCCGGTGCCGGCGCAAGGGACGATGGCGTAGCAGGTCATCGGCAAATTCTAGGAGCCTGGCGGGGCTTCGGGAGCGCCCTCCCGAAGCCCCGCCAGGCTCCTAAAATCGCGCCTCTCGCACGCCCCGTCGCCACGCGCCGGGGCTTTCGTCGTTTCGCAGGCCACGCGCCCGCTCCCGATCCGCGCCCATGCAACTGCCCTCCATCGCCGCCGGCAAGCGCCACACCGTGCCGCGCCCGCACGGCAGCGCCGATGCGCTGCTGCTGGCACGCCACGCCGAGGCGCTCGCCGCCGCGGGCCAGCGGCTGGCCGTCGTCACGGCCGAGGCGGCCGACTCGCAGCGGCTGGAGGAGGAGCTGCGATTCTTCGCGCCGCAGCTTCGCATCGCCGTCTTCCCCGACTGGGAGACGCTGCCCTACGACCAGTTCAGCCCGCACCAGGACCTGGTCTCCGAGCGGCTGGCCACGCTGTGGCGCGTGCTGCACGTCAAGGATGTCGACGTGCTGCTGCTGCCGGCGACGACCGCGCTGCAGCGGCTGGCGCCGCCGTCGTTCCTGGCCGCCTACACCTTCCAGTTCAGGCTGCGGCAGAAGCTCGACGAGGCGGCGCTGCGCGCGCAGCTCACGCTGGCCGGCTACCAGCATGTCAGCCAGGTCGTCGGCCCGGGCGAATATGCGGTGCGCGGCGGGCTGATCGACCTGTTCCCGATGGGCTCGCCGGTGCCGTACCGGGTCGACCTGTTCGACGACGAGGTCGACTCGATCCGCACCTTCGACCCCGATACCCAGCGCAGCCTGTACCCGGTGCCCGAGGTGCGGCTGCTGCCGGGGCGCGAGTTTCCGCTCGACGAGGCCGCGCGCAGCGCATTCCGCGCCCGCTGGCGCGAGCGGCTGGAGGGCGACCCGACCCGGTCGCGCATCTACAAGGATGTCGGCGCCGGGCTCGCGCCGGCCGGCATCGAGTACTACCTGCCGCTGTTCTTCGACGGCACCGCGACCGTCTTCGAGTATTTCGACGACCGCACCGCGCTGGCGCTGCACGGCGAGGTGGCCGAATCGCTGGAGCGCTTCTGGGCCGATACGCGCGAGCGCCACCGGCTGCTGCAGCACGACCCCGAGCGCCCGATCCTGCCGCCGCAGGCGTTGTTCCTGCCGACCGACGAATTCTTCGGCCTCGTCCAGCCGCGCCCGACGCTGGCGCTGCGCGGCAGCGGCGAGACGCCGTGGGCGCGACCGCTGCCCGATGTCGCGGTCGACCGCAGCGCGACCGAGCCGCTGGCGCGGCTCGAGCGCCACCTCGATGCGACGCCGTCGCGCGTGCTGCTGGTGGCCGAGAGCGAGGGCCGGCGCGAGAGCCTGCTCGACCTGCTGCGCGACCACCGCATCGCCGTGCCCAGCGTCTCGTCGCTGCACGAGTTCCTGCACGGCGAGGCCGCCGCCGAGAAGGTCGCGATCGCCGCCGCGCCGCTGGCGCAGGGTTTTCACTGGCAGCGCGACGCCGAGTCCGGCCCGGCGGTGCAGTTCATCACCGAGACCGAGCTGTTCGCCACCGCGCCGGCGGCGCGCCGGCGCCGCAAGCAGGAGCGCACGAGCGATGTCGATGCGCTGATCAAGGACCTCGCCGAGCTGCAGCTCGGCGACCCGGTCGTGCACCTGCAGCATGGCATCGGCCGCTACCGCGGGCTGGTCGAGATCGATACCGGCGAGGGGCCGGGCGAATTCCTGCACCTCGAATATGCCGACCGCGCCACGCTGTACGTGCCGGTGTCGGCGCTGCACCTGATCGCGCGCTATACCGGCGTGTCGGCCGAGGAGGCGCCGCTGCACCGGCTCGGCTCCGGCCAGTGGGAGAAGGCGCGGCGCAAGGCCGCCGAGCAGGTGCGCGACGCCGCCGCCGAGCTGCTCGCGCTGTACGCGCGGCGCGCCGCGCGCGAGGGCCATGCGCACCGCTTCCTGCCGCACGAGTACGAGGCCTTCGCCGCCAGCTTCGGCTTCGAGGAGACACCCGACCAGCGCGCCGCGATCCACGCCGTGATCCAGGACCTGGTCAGCCCGCGGCCGATGGACCGGCTGGTGTGCGGCGATGTCGGCTTCGGCAAGACCGAGGTCGCACTGCGCGCGGCCTTCGTCGCCGTCGCCGGCGGCAAGCAGGTCGCGCTGCTGGCGCCGACGACGCTGCTGGCCGAGCAGCACCACCAGACGATCGTCGACCGCTTCGCCCCCTGGCCGGTCAAGGTCGCCGAGCTCAGCCGCTTTCGCTCGGCCAAGGAGGTCAAGGCGACGCTGGAAGGGCTGGCCGACGGCCGCATCGACATCGTCGTCGGCACGCACAAGCTGCTTCAGCCGGACGTGAAGTTCGCGCGCCTGGGGCTGCTGGTCATCGACGAGGAGCACCGCTTCGGCGTGCGCCACAAGGAGGCGATGAAGACGCTGCGCGCCGAGGTCGACGTGCTGACGCTGACCGCCACCCCGATCCCGCGCACGCTCGGCATGGCGCTCGAGGGCCTGCGCGACCTGAGCGTGATCGCCACCGCGCCGCAGCGGCGGCTGGCGATCAAGACCTTCGTGCGCGACGAGGGCAGCGGCGTCATCCGCGAGGCGGTGCTGCGCGAGCTCAAGCGCGGCGGGCAGGTCTACTTCCTGCACAACGAGGTCGAGACGATCGCGCAGCGCGCGGCCAGGCTGGCCGAGCTGATGCCCGAGGCGCGGATCGCGATCGCGCACGGCCAGATGCCCGAGCGCCAGCTCGAGTCGGTGATGCGCGACTTCGTCGCCCAGCGCCACAACGTCCTCGTCTGCTCGACGATCATCGAGACCGGCATCGACGTGCCGACCGCCAACACCATCGTCATCGCGCGCGCCGACAAGTTCGGGCTGGCGCAGCTGCACCAGCTGCGCGGGCGCGTCGGCCGCAGCCACCACCAGGCCTACGCCTACCTGCTGGTGCCCGACTTGCAGGCGCTGAGCAAGGCGGCCGAGCAGCGGCTGCAGGCGATCCAGGAGATGGAGGAGCTCGGCAGCGGCTTCTACCTCGCGATGCACGACCTCGAGATCCGCGGCGCCGGCGAGATCCTCGGCGAGCACCAGAGCGGCAACATGATCGAGGTCGGCTTCCAGCTCTACAACGAGATGCTGGCCGAGGCGGTGCGCGCGCTGAAGTCCGGCCGCGAGCCCGACCTGCTCAGCCCGACCGGGCTGTTCGGCGCCGCCACCGAGGTCAACCTGCACGCGCCGGCGCTGCTGCCCGATGCCTATTGCGGCGACGTCCACGTGCGGCTGTCGCTGTACAAGCGGCTCGCCGGCGCCGTCTCGGACGCCCAGATCGAGGGCCTGCTCGAGGAGCTCAGCGACCGCTTCGGCAAGCTGCCACCGCAGGGGCGCACGCTGTTCGACACGCACCGCCTGCGCGTGCTGGCGCGCGAGTACGGCGTGGCCAAGATCGACGCCGGGCCGCGGGCCACGACGATCGCCTTCCGCCCCAACCCGCCGATCGACGCGATGCGCATCGTCGAGCTGGTGCAGCGCCACCCGGGCGTCAAGCTCGCCGGCAACGACAAGCTGCGCATCGAGCGCACCATCGACGACCCGGCGGCACGCGCGCAGCTGGTGCGCGACACGCTGCGCGCGCTCGGGCCGCCGCGCATCGCGCAGGCCGCCTGATCCGCAGCCGCGCGCGGCGACGCGGGCTGCGGCCGCGGCGGCGGCGGCGCGTCTTCGTCCTCAGCGGTAGATCTGCGCCGGGGTCACGCCCCCCGGCCCGTGGCACAGGCCGGTCATGCTGGCGCGGTCGGGGGCGAGCTGGAGCTGGCATGCGAGCTGGCCGACCCCGCCGCCAGGCAGCGGCATCGTCATCGCCAGCACGATCTGCGTCCCGTCGAACTGGCCCTCGCCCTCGCCGACGACCTGCCCCTCGAGCTCGGCGCTGATGAGCACGTTCTGCCCCTCGTGGTCGAGGTGGTAGACCTCGCCCGTGGCTGATCGCCACGGTCCCGACAGCTCGGTCGACAGCTCGGCATCGCCCGCGGCCGCGTTCGCGTGCGGCATCGCCGAGGGGCCCGACTGCAGCGGCAAGCCAGCAGCGCCCGCGGCCGGCGGTTCGGCGGCGACGAGGTCCTCGGGGCTCGCCCCGCCGCCGTCGTCCAGCCACCAACCCAGCAGCGCCAGCGACGCGACCGCGGCGGCCGCGCCCCACAGCATCGGCTTGAGCCTGCCGCCGGCTGCGGGTACCGGCGCCGGAGCCGGCACCGGCACCTGCACCTGCACCGGTGTCGGGGCCGGGGCCGGGGCCGGGATCGGCGCGGGGTGCCGTGGTTCGAGCCCCGGCACGCGCGCCAGCGCTTCGACCAGGCGCTGCAGGTCGCCGTGCCAGCGCCCGTCGGCCAGCTCGAGGGCCTGGCGTCGCACCAGCAGCCGCAGGTCCTCGGGCAGGTCGTGCTCAGCCGGCAGCGCCGCGCCCTCGAGCAGGACCGGGATCACGCGCGTCTGCCGCGCCAGCGCCGTGGCCACCTCCTGCCGAATCCAGTCGCCGGGCTGGTCGATGCGCCGGCGCCCCTGGTCGTCGACATGCAGAAGCCAGCGCGGGCCGATCAGCACGAGCATGACGACGCAGGACTGCAACGCCTTGTCCAGCGCCTGCGCGAAGTCGACGCCGGGGTCGATGCCCTCGATATCGCGGAAGATCGCCTCGGCACCGAAGGCCTCGGCGAGGTTGTCGGCGAGCCGGCCGGCGGCGTGTCGCGACTCGTCGCGGCGGTAGCTGATGAAGATGCCTGCGGCCATCGCGCGCTCCCCCGACCCGGATGGGCTGCCGAAGTCTAGCGCCGCGCGCCGGCCTGCGCCGGTTTTGCCCGCCCCGGCAGCGTGGCGACCATGGTCATGCCTGCGCGGCGCGGCGGCCGCGTGCCATCGACACCGCCGCGACGCGGGAATCGCCGCGGCGCGGCGCTGCTTTACGAAGCGGAAACCGCGCAGCCGCCGGCGCTTGACCGCTGCGCGCGACACTGCGCCGCATGACGACACGCATCCCCCGCAACCTCGCCACGCCGCTGACGATCGGCGCCTTCCTCGTCCTCGCCACGACCGGCGTGCTGATGTTCTTCCACCTCGACAGCGCGCTGAACAAGACGGTCCACGAGTGGATCGGCTGGGTGCTGGTGGCCGGCGTCGGGCTGCACGTCGCGGTCAACTTCGGCGCCTTCCAGCGTTACCTGCGCATGCCGGGGCCGCGCGCGCTGATCGCCGGCTTCGCGCTCGTCCTCGGGCTGTCGTTCGTGCCGCTGCCCGGCACCGGCGGCGAGCCGCCGTTCGTCGCCCCGCTGCGTGCGCTGGCCGCGGCCCCGCTGCCGGTGCTGGCGCAGGTCGCAGGGACGACGCCGCTGGAGATCGAATCGCGGCTGCGCGCCGCCGGCATCGAACCTCGTGACGGCGCCGACAGCGTCGCCGCGCTGGTCGGCGGCGATGCGCGCAAGCAGGTCCGCGTGCTGGCGAGCGTGATCGCGCCGCCGCGCTGAGGCGGCAGCGCGGCGCAAGGGCGCCGGCCCGCAGCGGGAGCATCCAGCGCGGCGGCGCCGCGCCGGCGCGACCTCGCCACGAGCGCAAGCATGCGGCGCTCGCTACGATCGCGGATCGGCACCGTTCGTGTCATCCCCGAGCCGCCCATGCCCGACGCCTGCGAGATCGCCCCCGGCCTGTTCGCACGCGGCTTCACGCCGCCGCTGCGTCTGGCGGACTTCAAGTTGATCGCGTTCGACATGGACTCGACGCTGATCAATATCGAGTGCGTCGACGAGATCGCCGCCGCCGCCGGCCGTCGCGGCGAGGTCGCCGCGATCACCGAGGCGACGATGCGCGGCGAGATCGCCGACTATCGCGACAGCCTGCGCCGGCGGCTCGCGCTGCTCGCCGGCGTGCCGGTGGCGGCGCTGGAGGCGGTGTGGGCCAACCACCTCGAGCTCAACCCCGGGGTCGAGGTCTTCGTCCGGTCCTGCCAGCGCGCCGGCCTGAAGACGCTGCTCGTCTCCGGCGGCTTCACCTTCTTCAGCGAGCGCATCCGGCGCCGGCTCGGGCTGGACTTCGCGCGCGCCAATGTGCTGGGGATCGCCGGCGGCAAGCTCACCGGCACGCTGATGGAGCGCCCCTGGGGCGATATCGTCGACGGCGCGGAGAAGCGGCGCGTCGTGCTCGAGGTCTGCGAGCTGATGGGCATCGAGCCGGCGCAGGCGATCGCGGTCGGCGACGGCGCCAACGACCTGCCGATGATGGCGGTGGCGGGGCTTTCGATCGCCTACCACCCGAAGCCGGCGGTGCGCGAGAAGGCGATGGTCTCGATCATGTCCGGCGGCATGGACCGCGCGCTGGAGCTGGTCCGGCCCTGACGTCGCGGCGCGCCGCGGCCCGCCGACGCGCACCGTTTCAGGGCAAACCCATCTTCGCGTCGGGGTCGCCGCCGCCTACGATCGCGCACCACCTTTTCAGGAGACCCCGGATGAGCCAGACCAAGTTCCTGCTCGACGAGAGCCGGATGCCCACCCACTGGTACAACATCGCCGCCGACCTGCCGGTGCCGCTGGCGCCGCCGCTGCACCCCGGCACGATGCAGCCGGTCGGCCCGGACGACCTGGCGCCGCTATTCCCGATGGCGCTGATCATGCAGGAGGTCGCGAGCGAACGCGAGATCGAGATCCCCGAGCCGGTGCGCGAGGTCTTCCGCCTGTGGCGGCCCTCGCCGCTGATCCGCGCCCACCGGCTGGAGAAGGCGCTCGGCACGCCGGCCAAGATCTACTACAAATACGAGGGCGTCTCGCCCGCCGGCAGCCACAAGCCCAATACCGCCGTGCCGCAGGCGTGGTTCAACGCCCAGGCCGGCGTCAAGAAGCTCTCGACCGAGACCGGCGCCGGGCAATGGGGATCGTCGCTGGCCTTCGCCGGGGCGCTGTTCGGCATCGAGGTCCAGGTCTTCCAGGTCCGCGTCTCGTACGACCAGAAGCCCTACCGGCGCGCGCTGATGGAGACCTACGGCGCCTCGTGCGTGGCCAGCCCGAGCAACCTGACCAACTCCGGCCGCGCGATCCTGGCCAAGAACCCGGACCACCCCGGGTCGCTCGGCATCGCGATCAGCGAGGCGGTCGAGGTCGCGGCGACGCACGACGACACCAAGTACGCGCTCGGCTCGGTGCTCAACCATGTGCTGCTGCACCAGACGATCGTCGGCCAGGAGGCGATGCTGCAGCTCGAGATGGCCGGCGACGACCCTGACGTCATCGTCGGCTGCACCGGCGGCGGCAGCAACTTCGCCGGCATCAGCTTCCCGTTCATCGGCCAGCAGCTGCGCGGCGGGCGCAAGCGGCGCATCGTCGCCGTCGAGCCTGCGGCCTGCCCGAGCCTGACGCGCGGCAAGTTCGCCTACGACTTCGGCGACACCGCGCACCTGGCGCCGCTGACCAAGATGCACACGCTGGGCAGCACCTTCACGCCGCCGGGCTTCCACGCCGGCGGGCTGCGCTACCACGGCATGGCGCCGCTGGTCTCGCACCTGAAGGAGCTGGGGATCATCGAGGCTACCGCCTACCACCAGCGCGAGTGCTTCGCCGCCGGCGTGACCTTCGCGCGCGCCGAGGGCATCGTGCCCGCACCCGAGGCCAACCATGCGGTCAAGGGCGCGATCGTCGAGGCGCTGCGCTGCAAGGCCGAGGGCAGGAGCGAGACGATCCTGTTCAACCTCTGCGGCCACGGCCACTTCGACATGAGCGCGTACAGCGCCTACATGGCCGACAAGCTGGTCGACCAGCCCTACGACGAGGCCGAGCTCGCGATGGCGCTGGCGGGGCTGCCGTCGGTGCCGGCCTGACGAGCCTCGCGGCCGGCCGCGTGCCGGCCGTCCCCGCGGGGCGAGGCTGATCGCGCCCCGCCGCGCTCCCGAGGCAGCCGGTCGCGAGCCGGCTGCCCGCGTATAGTCCGGCTCCCCCCAGGGAGCTGCCCGCGCGCGCGGGCCTCGCCGCGCCGCCCATGTCCGCCATCGCCGAGAACCGCCGTGCCCGCTTCGACTACCACGTCGAGGAGCGGCACGAGGCCGGCATCGTGCTGCAGGGCTGGGAGGTCAAGGGCGTGCGCGCCGGCCAGGTCCAGCTCACCGACGGCTACGTCGTCATCCGCCATGGCGAGCTGTTCCTGATCGGGCTGCGCGTCAACCCGCTGCGCACCGCCTCGACGCATGTCCACCCCGAGCCCGACCGCACGCGCAAGCTGCTGATGCACAAGGACGAGATCCGGCGCCTGGTCGGCAAGGTCGAGCAGAAGGGCTTCACGCTGGTGCCGCTGAACCTGCACTACAAGGGCGGGCACATCAAGGTCGAGATCGCGCTGGCCAAGGGCAAGGCGCTGCACGACAAGCGCGAGACCGAGAAGAAGCGCGACTGGGAGAAGGAGCGCGGGCGGCTGATGCGGCACAAGATCTCGAGCAAGAGCTGACGGCTTGGCCCCCCAGGCGAAGAGCGCCTGTCCGAATCCCGTTGCGGGTCCTGCAGCCACCGAGGCGATCGATGGTCGTTGCAGGCGGCAGGAGCAGTGTTCGAGTCACAGAACGGCGAAGGCGGCAGCGGGCCGGGCCGTGCGCGCGGCCACCGAACGCCCTGACCTGTTCGCGGCGGTCGTCCTGCTCTGAATGGTTGGTCGGCGAACATCGGACGCCATGCCGGTCCATGACCAACCGGCGCAATCTCGGACCAACCCCATCAAGCGAACTGCAACTCGATCTTGCCCGCGCGTCGTCGCACCGGGCCGACGATGATCTTGACATCGTGGCCCAGCTTCGTCACCAGCTCCAGCAGCTTGGCCTCGCTGATGCCACGGAACTGTCCGCGGGTGATTCGGGAGACCTTGGACTGGTCGATCCCCAGCAGCTCGGCCGCGCCTTGTTGGGTCAGTCGACGCGCCTTGATCCCCCGGGCGATTTCGGCCGCGAGCTGCGACTTGCGCTGCATTTCGGCGGCATCGGCATAGCCCAGGTCGGCGTAGACGTTGGTGCTGCCTTGTTCGATCGTGATCTCGTCATTGCGGGTCATCGACGTGCTCCGTGTTTGGCCTGCCAGGTCTCGAAGTCCCGCTTCGCGGCCTTCAGTCTTGCTTGGATCAGGTCCATGTCCGCCTTCGGCGTCTTGATGCCGCTCTTGGACTTCTTCTGGAAGCAGTGCAAGACGTAGACCCATCCGGCAAACCTGATGGTGTAGACGGCGCGGTAGGTGTTGCCGCGATCGTCTTCAACGACCTCCAGCACGCCGGCGGAACCGAAGCCGGCCAGGACCTTCGCATCCTGGTGTTTACCGCCAGCCTGTGCGACGTCGATGGCATGCCCGAACAGGTCCTTGACGTCATCCGGCATGGCATCCAGATCGCGTTTGGCCGAACCTACCCACTTCAGCGGCTTGCGGGCCTGCTTCGACATCGACGCCATTATGCCCGTTCGGACATACTGAAGTCGATTCGGGGCGACGACGCCGGCTGTCCCTCGGGTCACGGTCGCGGCATCCCGTCTTCGAGCCGGGCCTAGGTCTCCCGGTCGCCTGCTGCGCAATCATGCTGAGGTCCTAGGCCAGCAAGCTGCCTGTCGTCACTGCCAGGTGATGGCTGAGCGCAGGTGTTCGGCTGCAGGCGGTAGTTGGACGCTCGAACGCGACCCCTGGCAAGCAGCGCCGGCGAGTTCGATCACGAAGCGCACTTGGCGCGCGGCCGGGAGGGCTGCCCTTGCACGACGCCTCCCATGCGCGCCCCGAACAGCCCGCTACCGGCTTCGCGGCCAGCGCGGAGTCGTTCGACCCTCGAACACCACTCGCACGCTCGTCACCGTCGAGAGCCCGCCGTCAGACCGTATGCGCCGCCGGCCGCACGCCGTCGTCCGCCGGCGTCGTGATCTCGCCCGGGATGCCGCGGCGCGCCAGCAGCGTGACCATCGTCGGCACGACGAAGATCGTCAGCAGCGTGCCCAGCGACATGCCGCCGACGATCACCCAGCCGATCTGCTGCCGGCTCTCGGCGCCGGCGCCGCTGGCCAGCGCCAGCGGCAGCGCGCCCAGCACCATCGCGCCGGTCGTCATCAGGATCGGGCGCAGCCGCAGCGACGCCGCCTCGACCACCGCGTCCAGCGTCGCGCGCCCCTGGCGGCGCAGCTGGTTGCTGAACTCGACGATCAGGATCCCGTGCTTGGCGATCAGCCCGATCAGCGTCACGAGCCCGATCTGCGAGTAGACGTTGATCGTCCCGCCCGTCAGCCGCAGCGCCAGCAGCGCCCCGACCGTCGTCAGCGGCACCGCCAGCAGGATCACGAAGGGGTCGATCCAGCTCTCGAACTGCGCCGCCAGCACGAGGAAGATGAACACCAGCGCGAGCACGAAGACCAGCGCGAGCGAGCCCGACGACGCGCGGAACTCGCGGCTCACGCCGGCGAGCTCGGTCGCGTAGCCCGGCGGCAGCACGCGCGCGGCGATCTCGTCGACGCGCGCCAGCGCCTGCCCGAGCGACAGCTCCGGCCCCAGGCTGGCGGTGATCGTCACCGCACGGCGCTGGTTGAAGTGGTTGAGCTCGCGCGGCGCCACCGCCTCGCGCACCGTCACCAGCGAGGCCAGCGGCACCATCGTGTCGTTGCGCCCGCGCACGAACATGCGGCCGATGTCGTCCGGCGTGGCGCGGCGCTCGCCCGCGGTCTGCACCACGACATCGTAGAGCTCGGCCTCGCGCTTGTAGCGCGTCACGCTGCGCCCGCCGAGCAGCGTCTCCACCGTGCGCGCCACGGCATCGACCGAGACCCCGAGGTCGGCCGCGCGGTCGCGGTCGACGTCGACGAACACCTCGGGCGAATTGAGCCGCAGGTCGATGTCGGGCTGCACGATGCCGGGAACGCGGCGCAGCTCGGCGACCACCGCCTCGGCCACGCGCGCCATGGCCGCGTAGCTGTCGCCGCTGACGATCACGACCTCGAGCGGACGCGAGCGGAAGCTCTGCCCCAGGCTCGGCGGCGTGCTCGGGAAGGCCGTCACGCCGGGCAGCGCCGACAGCTTCGGCAGCAGCTCGCGCGCCAGCTCCTGCGTCGTGCGCTCGCGCTCGCTCCAGTCGACCGTGCGCAGCACGCCGAACGCGGCCGACACCTGCCCGCCGCCGCCGACGAAGGTGAAGCGGCGGTCGAACTCCTCGTAGGGCGCGGCGACGGCATCGATCGCGTCCAGGTAGCGCGCCATGTAGTCCAGCGTCGCGCCGTCGGGGCCGCGGATCGGCATCGCGATCACGCCACGGTCCTCCATCGGCGCGAGCTCGCTCCTGGCGGTCGAGAACAGCCACCCGCTCGTCCCGGCGCAGGCGAGCAGCACCACCACCATCACCCAGCGCGCGCGCAGCGATGCGCGCAGCGCGCCCGCATAGGCCGCCGTCAGCCGCCGCAGCAGCGCCTCCATGCCGCGGTCGAAGCGCGAAGGCTCGTCGACGTGGCGCAGCAGCTTGGAGCACATCATCGGCGTCAGCGTCAGCGCGACGAAGCCCGACACCAGCACCGCGCCGGCCAGCGTCAGCGCGAATTCGCCGAACAGCCGCCCGGTGCGACCGGGGGTGAAGGCCAGCGGTGCGAAGACGGCGGCCAGCGTCAGCGTCATCGCGACGATCGCGAAGCTGATCTCGCGCACGCCCTTGATCGCGGCCTGGAACGGCGTCAGCCCCTCCTCGATGTGGCGGAAGATATTCTCCAGCACGACGATCGCATCGTCGACCACCAGCCCGATCGCCAGCACCATCGCCAGCAGCACCAGCGTGTTGATCGTGAAGCCGGCGGCGGCGACGAGCGCAAAGGCGCCGATCAGGCTGACGGGAATGGTCACCAGCGGGATCACCGACGCGCGCAGCGTGCGCAGGAAGACGAAGACGACCAGCGCGACCAGCACCACTGCCTCGGCCACCGTGGTGTAGACGGCCTTGATCGAGCGGTCGACGAAGACCGACAGGTCGTTGGCCTGCACGACGCGCACCGAATCGGGCAGGTCGCGCTGGATCGCGGGCATCACCGCGCGCACGCCGTCGGCGACCTCGAGCGGGTTGGCGGTGGCATTGCGGATGATGCCGGTGCTGATCGCCGGCATGCCGTTCAGGCGCACGCGCGAGCGTTCGTTGAACGCCGCCTCCTCGACCCGGGCCACGTCGCGCAGCCGCACCGTGTGGCCACCGACGTTGCGCAGCGCGATCGCCTCGAACTGCTCGACCGCGACGAGGTCGGTGCGCGCGGTGACGCTGAACTCGCGCTGCGCGCTCTCGATGCGGCCGGCCGGCACCTCGAGGTTCTGCCGCCGCAGCGCATCCTCGACATCCTGCACGGTCAGCCGGTACGAGGCCAGGCGCTGCGGGTCGAGCCAGATCCGCATCGCATACCTGCGCTCGCCGCCGATGCTGACATCGGCGACACCCGGCACCGTCTGCAGCCGCGGCTTGACGACGCGGTTGATGATCTCGCTGAGCGCCAGCGGGTCCATCGTCTCGCTGATGTAGGCGAGCCAGATCGTCGGCGTCGCGTCGGCCTCGACCTTGGCGACCACCGGCTCGTCGACGGTGTCGGGCAGCCTGCCGCGCGCGCGTGCGACGCGGTCGCGCACCTCGGCGGCCGCGGTGTCCGGGTCCTTGCTGAGCTTGAACCGCACCGTGATCTGGCTGCGCTCGGCGCGCGACACCGAGGTCATGATGTCGACGCCGTCGATGCCGGCGATCGAGTCCTCCAGAGGCTTGGTCACCTGCGACTCGATGACCTCGGCCGAGGCGCCGCGCAGCTCGGTGCTGACGTTGACCAGCGGCTCGTCGATGCGCGGGTACTCGCGCACGCTGAGCTGCTGCGCCGCCACCAGCCCGACCAGCACCAGCAGCAGCGACATCACGCTGGCCAGTACCGGCCGGCGGATCGAGGTCTCCGACAGCTTCATCGCGGCCTCACCGTGTGCTTAACCGAGCGCTCCGAGGACGAGCCGGCCCCGGCGCGAGCCCTCATGCCGGCGCACCCGCGGCCGGCGTCGCCCGGCTGGCGCCGCG
>JACPVA010000035.1 GCA_016191995.1 Burkholderiales bacterium
CGAGATCAAGTCGCTGATCGGATCCAGCGTCGAGCGCGTCGCCGCCGGCTCGCGTCTGGTGGCCGACGCCGGATCGACGATGCAGGAGATCGTCGGCAGCGTGAAGCGCGTGACCGACATCGTCGGCGAGATCGCCGCCGCGGCGGCCGAGCAGAGCCAGGGTATCGGCCAGGTCAACACGGCGGTCGGCGAGCTCGACCGCATGACGCAGCAGAACGCCGCGCTGGTCGAGCAGTCCGCCGCCGCCTCCGACAGTCTGCGCCAGCAGGCCGCGCGGCTGGCCGACGCGGTGCGGCTGTTCCGCCTCGCGGCGCAGGACGACGCCGGCGCGCTGCGGCCGCCCGCGCCCTTCGAGGGCGCCGCGCCCACCCCGGCCGCGATCGCTGCACGCACGATCGCGCGTGCGGGTGCCGCCAAGGCCGCCACGGCCGCCACCGCCGCCATTCGGTCGACCCGCATCGCGCCTGCGCCGGCAGGCCAAGGCGCGCAGAGCGCGGCCCCCGCTGGCGCCGCAGCGTCCACCACGCGAGCTGCCACGTCCGTCGCCGGCCGCCGCGCCGCTGCCCCCGCAGCCGGCGCGGCCGACGACGAATGGGAGACCTTCTGACCGCCGCCGCGGCGCGCCGCGCTGAAGCCGGCCTGCGAATGGCCGATATCGCCGACAACCCCGAGGAGCACGCATGGAGATGATCACCGAGGCCATGCGGGTGGCGCAGCACGAGGCCGCGCGCCAGCCGGCGCCGGCGCGCGCGCGCACCGGCGAGTACCTGACCTTCCGCGTCGGCGCCGAGGAGTACGGCATCGACATCCTGCGCGTGCAGGAGATCCGATCCTACGAGCCGCCGACCCGCATCGCTGGCGCGCCGCCCTTCGTCAAGGGTGTCGTCAACCTGCGCGGCACCATCGTGCCGGTCGTCGACCTGCGCCTGAAGCTCGGCTGCGAGCAGTCGAGCTACGACCGCTTCACCGTCGTCATCGTGCTGAACGTGCGCGGGCGCGTCGTCGGCGCGGTCGTCGACTCGGTGTCCGACGTGATGGAGCTCGGCAGCGACGACATCAAGCCCGCGCCCGAAATCGACAGCGCCATCGACCGCGGCTGCATCACCGGCATCGGCAGCGTCGGCGACGGCGCGGCGGCGCGCATGCTGATCCTGCTCGATATCGAGGCCATGATGGGCGCGCCCGAGATGGGGCTGGTCGACGGCGCGCGCTGACGGCGCACCGCCAGCACGCGAAACCCGCGCCGCGATCCCGCCCCCCGAGGAGCCCCAGCCATGATCGAACGCCTGCGCGTCGCCCACCGCCTGGCCGCTGTCGCCGGCGTGCCGCTGCTGCTGCTGCTGCTGGCCGCCGTCGTCGCCGGGCTGCAGCTCGGCCGCATCGCCGACGCGAATGCGCGCATCGAGACCGACCGGCTGCAGCTCGACACCGTCGCGCAATGGGTCGGCCATGTGCGCAACAACCTCGACCGCGCGATGCTGACGACGCGGCTGGACGCCGCGATCGGCGACGACGAGGCGCTGCGCGGGCGCCTGGCCTCGCCGCTGAACTGGCTCACCGAGACGATGGCGCAGGTCGCGCAGGCCTCCGGCGACGCGCAGCAGCGCATCGATGCGGCGACGACCGACCCCGAGGTCCGCACCCTGGTCGCGCAGGCGATCGAGGCGCGCCAGCGCTTCGTCGCCACGCGCGCGCGGATCCGCGACGACCTGCTGATGGGCGGCAGCGCCGACGCGATCGACGGCGAGCTCGCGGCGCAGGCGGCGGCGCTGGTGCAGGTGCTCGACCGGCTGCAGTCGCATATCCAGTCCCGCACCGCGCAGGCGTCGCAGTCGCTCGCGTCCGCGGTCGCTCGCGCCCAGCTCGTGCTGGCGCTGGCCTGCGTCGTCGCGCTGGCCGGCGGCGCGCTGCTCGCGCTCGCGGTCGCGCGCACGCTGGTGTCGCGGCTCGGCGCCGCCACGCGCTTCGCCGAGGCGGTGGCCGACGGGCGCCTGACCGCGCAGGCCGATGTGCGCGGCGCCGACGAGGTCGCCGATCTGCAGCGCGCGATGCTGCACATGCGCGACGCGCTGGCCGGCCTCGTCGGCCAGGTCAAGGCCAGCGCCGACCACATCCGCATCGCCAGCCGCGAGGTCGCCAGCGGCAACGCCGACCTGTCGGGCCGCACCGAGCAGGCCGCCGCCAGCCTGCAGCAGACCGCCGGCTCGATGGAGCAGGTCGCCGGCACCGTGCGCCAGAGCGCCGACGCCGCCGCGCAGGCGGCGCAGCTCGCCAGCCGCGCCTGCGGCGTGGCCGAGCGCGGCGGCCAGGTCGTCTCGCAGGTCGTCTCGACGATGCACGAGATCGACGCCAGCGCACGGCGCATCGCCGACATCATCGGCGTCATCGACGGCATCGCGTTCCAGACCAATATCCTGGCGCTGAACGCCGCGGTCGAGGCGGCGCGCGCCGGCGAGCAGGGCAAGGGATTCGCCGTCGTCGCCGGCGAGGTGCGCAGCCTGGCGCAGCGCAGCGCCGACGCCGCACGCGAGATCAAGTCGCTGATCGGATCCAGCGTCGAGCGCGTCGCCGCC
>JACPVA010000146.1 GCA_016191995.1 Burkholderiales bacterium
GACCCCGGGCACGGCGGCGAGCAGCGCCACCGCCAGCGCCCGCGAGGCCGCACCCCTCATGCCGTCACCTCGCGCGCGAAGATGCGGTCGAGCTCGGCCGCCAGCGCCGCCTCGGTCGGCGGCAACGCTGCCGCGCCCTCGGCCCGGCACCCCAGCGCCTGGCTCAGCGCCGCCGCCAGCGCTTGCCGCAGCGCCTGCGTCAGCGGGTCGCCCGCGGCCTCGGCCGCCCCCATCGACGCCCCGGCCAGGTGAGTCAGCGACTGCGCCACCTCGTCCGGGAAGTCCCATTGCCCGGCCGCCTGCGCCGACAGCCGCAGCGCCTGCCGCCACATCCCGGCGTGCAGGATCTGGCTGCCCGGGGCGACCACCGGCATGCCCTGGTCGAGCACGCGCAAGGCGACGATCAGCCCCACCGGGGCCGCGGTTCCGGCGAGATAGGCGCTGAAGGCATCCGGGAATCCCGCGCGCCGGCTGCCGCAGGCGTGGCCGCAGCGCTCGGAGAGCTCCCACAGGCGCGCCGCCGCCGCCTGCCCGAGCCGGCCCTGCGCGGTCTTGAAGATCGGCCGCACCGCGGCGCGCATCACGAGCTGCGACAGGCCGAGCTGGCCGAGCAGCATCAGCGCGCCGGTCAGGTCCTCGATCGGGCGCTGCGTCCGGTAGCGCGGCGAGTTCGCCAGCCGCACGACTTCGCCGACCAGCGCCGGGTCGCGCGCCAGCAGCTCGGAGATCTCGCGCGGCGAGACATCGTCGCGGCGCGCCAGCGCCATCAGCTTGGGCAGCACCGCCGGCAGCCGCGGCACGGCGTCGGCGTCGAGCCCGCGCTCGGCCAGCGCGTGCAGGCGTGCCAGCGCATCGCGCTCGGCCGCCGACGGCGGGTGCGGCATGGGCTCGCCGCCGCCGAGCAGGCTGGCGCCGAAGCGCGCTGCCAGCGCCGGCAGCGGGTCCGGCGGCGGCGCCGCCGCGGCCTGGTCGCCCTGTTGCGCGGTCGCGACGGTGGGCTCCGACGGCGCCGCCCGCGGCGCCGCGCGCTCGGCCGGACGCGGCGGGGCTGCGGCCGGACGCGGCACGGGCGCCTCGCCGAACAGCTTGCGCAGCGGATTCCACAGGGCCATGGTCGTCTTCTCCCGGTTGGCCAGGCGCGAAACGCGAGGCGGCGGAGCCCGGCTTGCGTCATTGTCGGCCGCAACCGGCCGCCGCTGAAGCCTCGCGCGGCGCGTCCGCCCGCCGACGGCCGGCGCGACGGCCGGGGGCGTGAAGCCCGCCGCACGAATCCTGCCACGCGCGGCCGGTTTACGCTCGCGCCATGACCGCCGACCCCCCGCAGGCGGCGCTGCAGGCGCACCGCGCGCTCGTGCACGCGCTCGCCCGCCGCGCCACCTGGCCCGAGCCGCTGCCGCCTCGTGCACGCGTGAGCGTGATCGAGACGCCTATCTCGACCCTGCTGCTGGCCGGCGCGCATGTGCTCAAGCTCAAGAAGCCGGTCGCGCTGCCGTTCGTCGACTTCTCCAGCGTCGAGCGCCGGCGCTGGTTCTGCCACGAGGAGCTGCGGCTGAACCGGCGCAGCGCACCCAGCCTGTACCTGGGCGTGCGCCCGGTGATCGGGCCACGCGAGACGCCCCGCATCGGCGAAGCCGAGCAGACCCCGCCGCGCGGCGAAGCCGAACCGTGGCGGCTCCCCGGCGACAGCGAACGACTGCCGGCTTCCAGCGGCAGCGCCGGGAGCCCGCCTTCGAACCTCGCGCGCGAAGCGGGGTTTCGCGCCAGCGGGGCCGACGACGGCGCTGCGCAGGCGATCGACTGGGCGGTCTGGATGCGCCGCTTCGACCAGCGTGCGCTGTACGACGCGCTGGCGCGCCGCGGCGCGCTCGGCGCGGTCGAGGTCGACGCGCTCGCCGATGCGATCGCGCGCCTGCACGCGGCGCAGCCGGCGTCGCCGCCGCGCTTCGGCGCGCCCGAGGCGCTCGCCGCCACCGTCGGGGCCAACCTGCGCGAGCTGCGCGCAGGCGCGCGGGACGATGCGCTGCCCGCCGCGGCGCGGGCCAGGCTGGAGGCGCTGGCCGCGTGGTCGGCAGCGCGCGCGGCCGAACTCGCGCCGCTTCTGGCGGCGCGGCGCGCGCGCGGCGCGGTCGTCGAGGGGCATGGCGACCTGCACCTGGGCAACGTCGTCTGGCTGAATGGCGACGCCTGCCTGTTCGACGCGCTGGAGTTCGACCCCGCGCTGCGCCACACCGACCGCATCGCCGAGCTCGCCTTCCCGTTCATGGACCTGCTCGACCACCGCCTGCCGGCACTCGCCTGGCGCCTCGCCAGCCGCGTGCTGGACGCCAGCGGCGACCACGACGCGTTGCCCGCGCTGCGCTGGCTGGCCGCGCACCGCGCGCTGGTGCGCGCCAAGGTGGCACTGCTGGGCGCCCGGCAAGGCCGCGCGCCGGCGGCGAACCGCGCCGCCGCGCGCCGGCGCATCGCGCTCGCGCACGCGATCGCCTTCCCGCCGCGTGCCGCGCCGCTCGTCCTGACCAGCGGCCTGAGCGGCAGCGGCAAGAGCACGGTCGCGCTGATGCTCGCCGGGCAGCTCGGCGCGCTGCGCGTGCGCTCCGACGTCGAGCGCAAGCGGCTGCACGCGCTGGCACCGACCGCACGGCCGGGCGCAGCCGGCGCCGACGCGGCACAGCTGTACGGCGCCGAGGCGACGCGGCGCACCTACGCGCGGCTGCTCGGCATCGCACGCGAAGCGCTGGCCGGCAGCGTCGGCGTCGTGATCGACGCCGCCTACCTGCGGCGCGCCGAGCGCCTGCAGGCGCAGGCGCTGGCGCGCGAACTCGGCGCGCCGTTCGCAATCGTCGAGTGCCGCGCGCCGCAGCCGGTGCTGGCCGCGCGCATCACGCGCCGGCAGGCCGCGGGCGGCGACCCCTCGGATGCCGACCTGGCGGTGCTGGCGCAGCAGCAGCGCTGGCACGAACCGGCCGGGACGGACGAACCGGTCCATGGGCTCGATACCGATGGCACGCTCGCCGAGGTCGGGCAGCGCGTCGCCGCCTGGGCAAGCGTATGGTCGCGCGGCCTGCCGCGCGCGCCGGGTGCGCCGGGTGCGCCGGGTGCACCCGCGCCGCGGCGCGCCGGGCGCGACGCTTGACCCGCGTCAGGGCGCGCCCGCGGCGCTGGCCGATCATCGCGCTGATCGAAGACTTCAGCCACGAGGAGACGAAACGATGAACCCGATCCGACATATCCTGGCGCTGGTCAGCGACGGCGCACGCAGCGAGGTTGTGCTCGCGCTGGCCGCGCGCCTGGCGGCGCGCCACGGTGCCGCGCTGCAGGCGGTGCACGCGGTAGCACCGGCGACCTCGGGCGCCTACCTGTCGCCCGAGGCGGCTGCGCTGGCGATCGACCTGACGCAGCGCGCCGATGCCGAGCGCCACGACGCCGCCGCCGCGCGTGTCGCCGCCGCGGCGGCGCGCAGCGGGCTGGCGATCCCCTTGCAGAGCGCCGAGGCCGACCCGGTGGCTGCAGCCGCGGCCCTGGCTCATTGCAGCGACCTGGTCGTGCTCGCGCAGCGCCCGCTGGACGGCGACGACGGCACCGACGCCGGCTTTCCCGGCCGGCTGCTGGTGCGCGCCGGCGCGCCGCTGCTGTTCGTCCCGGCGGTCGATACGCTCGAGCCCGAGCCGGACGGCGCGCCGCCTTGCGGCCGGCGCGTGCTCGTCGCCTGGGCGCCCAAGCGCGAGAGCGCGCGCGCGCTGCGCGACGCGCTGCCCTTGCTGGCCGTGGCCGAGCGCGTCGAGGTCGTTCGCATGGCCTATCCGGGCGAGGCGGGCGACGCGCCCGAGCCGCTGGACGCGGTGCTCGCCCACCTGCAACGCCATGGCGTGAATGCGCGCGCGCACCGGCTGGTACGCGCCGGCGCCAGCGCGGGCGGCGGCCTGCTGCCGGACTGGAACCCCGACGTTCCGGTGGCCGAGGCCCTGCTGTCACACGCCGCCGACACCGGCGCCGACCTGCTCGTGATGGGCGGCTACGGCCACCCGCGGGCGTGGGAGCTGGCGCTGGGCGGCGTCACACGCACGATGCTGAAATCGATGACACTGCCGGTGCTGATGTCGCATTGACGCGCCTGGCGACCCAGGGCGCGGGCGAGCCGGTCGGACCCGGCCTCCCCGCCCAGCCGCGGGCCGAGGGCGCCGAACGATCCGGAGGTTTCCGATGCCGCTGCCCGATCCCGCACCGCAGGCTCTGGCGCGAGGCACGCGCCCCGCGGCAGGCGATGCGCGCCGGCGCGCCCGGGGGGCCAGCGCGGGTGCGGTCGCGCTGCTGCTGGCCGCGGCGCTGGCCTGGCCGCTGGCGGCCGCCGCCGAGGCGCCGGCACAGCCCGAGCGCAGCGAGCACCACCATGGCGGCGACGTCTACCTCGCCGGCGGTGCGCCGACGCTGACGCAGCCGGTGCAGGGCGACCTGTTCATCGCCGGCGGCAGCATCGACGTCGAGGCACCGGTGGCCGGCGATGTCTTCGCCGCCGGCGGCCGGCTGCGCGTCGATGGCAGCGTCGGGCAGTCGCTGCACGCCCTCGGCGGCCAGGTCGAGGTGCGCGGGCGCGTCGGCGCCAACCTGCGCATGGCCGGCGGGCAGCTCGAGCTCGCGCCGGGCGCCGAGGTCGCGGGTAACGTCTCCGCGCTCGGCGGGCGGCTCGCGCTGCGCGGGCCGGTCCGCGGCCATGTCCAGGTCGGCAGCGGACGGGTCTGGATCGACGGCCCGGTCGGCGGCGACGTGACGGTCAACGCCGGCGAGCTCGCGCTCGGCCCCAATGCGCGCATCGCCGGCGCGCTGCGCTACCGCGCCGGCGAGGAGCTGCAGCGCGACCCCGCCGCCGAGGTCGGCGGCGCCATCGAGCGCCTGCCGGCGCTGCCGCGGCGCGACCCCGGGCCAGGACGGGAGGACGGGGACTGGCGCGCGGGCGACGACGCGACCCGGCATCGCGGCATGGCGGTCGGTTTCGGGGCCGCGTGGACGGCCGGCCTGATGCTGCTGGCCGGGTTGCTCGTGGCGGTGCTGCCCGGCGTCACCGGCGGCATCTCGCGCACGCTGCGCGCGCGCCCCGGCGCCAGCATCGGGCTGGGATTCGCGCTCGTCGTCTGCGTGCCGGTCGCGGTGCTGCTGCTGCTGCTGACGATCGTCGGCATCCCGGTCGCGCTGCTGGCGCTGGCGACTTATCTGGCGGCGCTGCCGCTGGCCTACGTGCTGGCCGCACTCGGCCTGGGCGACTGGGCACTGCAGCGCTGGCGGCCGCAGCAGCTCGCGCGGCGCGGCTGGCGCTGGGGCGCGGCCTGCGCGGTGCTGCTCGCGCTGGCGCTGGCCGGCTGGCTGCCGTTCGTCGGTGCGCTGGCCGGCTTCGTCGTGCTGCTGCTCGGGCTGGGGGCGATAGCGCTGCACGCGCTGCGGCCCGCGACCGCGGCCTGACGGGCCCGCCGCCACGGCGCAGGCGCGGCGCTTCAGGCCGCCAGCGCGTGGCGCCGGCGCAGCTGCTGCAGCAGCACCGGCAGGTCGATCCGGCGCGTCAGCAGCTCGGCCAGCGCCGGCTTGCAGTATTCGTCCAGCCGGCCGAAGGCGAACCAGCCGTAGCCGTCCATCTCCGGGCGCGCGGCGCCGCTGCGTCCGCACTCGAAGTGGCTGAGGCAGAACAGCCCCGCCGGGTCCAGGCGCGGCATCAGCGTCGCGAACAGGTGCAGGTCCTTGCGCGGGCGGAAGGCATGCCGGCCGAGGTCGACCAGCGTCCGCGCGTCGAGCATGAGCCCGGTCTCCTCGCGCGTCTCGCGCAGCGCCGCCTGCAACGGCGCCTCGCCGGGGTCGGCGCCGCCCTTGGGCAGGTCCCAGTGGCCCTGCCCGGTGACATGGCACAGCAGCAACTCGGCGGCGTCGCTCAGGATGACGACGCCGCAGCTGAGCTTGCGGGCGGGAAGGAAGTCCATCGCGGTCGTGGGCATGCGCAGGTTCGAGCATGCCTGCGCGATGTGACCGCGCAACGACCGAAAACACGCCGCGCGCGGTCGCAATTCACGTCACCTCGCCGAGGGTCGCCTGCGCGGCGGCCGCGCTCGGCCTGCCGCCGGCCGCAGCGCGCCGCGTCAGCGCGCCGGCCCGCCGCGCCCGAGCTGCTCGCGCTGCTCTGGCGTCAGCAGCTCCAGGATGCGCTCGCGCGTGCGCAGATGTAGCTCGAACCTCTGCCGGTGCTGCGCCGCCATGGCGTCGAAGTCGCGCCGGTCGGCCTCGCTGTCGAACGGCCCGCGCCGCTCGCCGCGCGCGCCGCCCTGCGCGTGCATCGACTGCATCAGCGCGCGCTGCTGCTGGCGCGCCTCGTCCTGGATCGCCTCGATGCGGCTGCGCTGTTCGGCGCTCAGCTCGAGTTGCTGCAGCCCGCGCAGCATGCCCGGCCCCATCATGCCGGGCATTCCAGGCCCGGGCCCCGCGCCCATCATGCCCGGGCCCGGCCCGCCTCCCATCGGGCCGGCGCCCGCCATCATCGGGCAGCTGTCCGGGCCCCAGCCCGGGCCATGGCCCCGGCCCGGCCCGGCGCCTGGCGCGTACCCGCCGCCC
Source organism: Burkholderiales bacterium (assembly GCA_016191995.1). Lineage (GTDB taxonomy): Bacteria > Pseudomonadota > Gammaproteobacteria > Burkholderiales > Burkholderiaceae_C > Rubrivivax. The sequence continues at coordinate 6,586 of JACPVA010000146.1, forward strand.
GGCCCGTGGCCGCAGCCCGCCACCATGATCGCCGCGCCGAGCGCGGCCAGGGTCTTCGTCGAACGCATCCGCGGCCTCCATCGGGTCGTGTCGAAGCTGCAAGCATGCACCGGCGCGGCGATCCGCGCCAGCGCCAGCGCCAGCACCTGCGCCCGCGCCGCGCCGGCTCCGGTGCATTCGCCGCGCCAGCTCCGGAGCATGCGAGCCGCGCATCGGCGAACATAGAGGCTGTCCAGCCCGAGACGAAAGCCAGCGGTCACGCCATGCCCCGCAATCCGAACCCGAACGACAGCGCCGCCGACGCCAGCGCGTCCGCGCCGCCCGACCCTTTCGGCCTGCCCGATCCGCGCCACGCCGCGCGCCTGCCGGCCGATCTGGCCCCGAAGGCGCTGGCGCGAATCCGCCACGCGCTGCACCAGCTGCCGCAGATCGTGCGGCCGGCGGACTTCCTGGCCGACCCCGGAACCGACCCCGAGGCCAACCTCGATGCCCTCGGCCTCGTGATGCTGCAAAGGGCCGTGCCGGGGGAGCGCCCGAGCCGCTGGATCGCGCCGCCGGACATCCCGGCGGCGCTGGCGCATCTGCAGGCGGTCGGCGGCGGCAGCGGCGCGCGCGCGCTGATGTTGGAGCGCAGCGCCGCGCTGGAGGCGATGGCGGTGACGCGGCGCAGCGGCGAATGGTCGCGCCTGGTGCGGCATACGCTGCAGCTGTCGGAGCCGGGCTGGAGGCTGCCGATCTTCCACCGCGTGCCGGTGCCGCGCGACGCCGTGTGGGCCTTCTTCCGCGACGGCGACGCCGCGGCGCTGCAGGCGGCGATGGGGCCGCCGCCGCAGCATCCGCAGGCGCCGCAGGTGGTGGCGCAGGTCGAGGCGCTGATCGGCCAGGCGCACGAGCGTGCGCCGCAGCACCTGGGCTCGCTGCTGCCGCGGCTGCAGGCCGAGTGTGCCGCGCCGCTGCCGCTGGACGAGCTGCTCGCCGGCTGTGCGCGCGCCGCCGGGCGCTGGGCGCAGCAGGCGGCCGAGCTCGATGCGCTGGACGGCCTGACGAGCGAGCTCGCGTTCCAGGGCTACCCCGCGACCTTCCCGAAGGCACGCGCGCTGAACCGCCGCGTGCGTCTGTTCGTCGGCCCGCCGAACAGCGGCAAGACGCACGCCGCGTTCGACCGCCTGGCGCAGGCGCTGGACGGCGCCTACCTGGCGCCGCTGCGGCTGCTCGCGCTGGAGGGCCGCGACCGGCTCGTGGCGCGCGGCGTGCCGTGCTCGCTGCTGACCGGCGAGGAGAACGTCCCCGCCGCCGGCGCGCGCGTGGTGTCGAGCACGATCGAGATGATGAGCGCGCAGCGCGAGCTCGACGTGGCCGTCATCGACGAGGCGCAGATGATCTTCGACCCCTCGCGCGGCTGGGCCTGGACGCAGGCCATCGTCGCCGTGCCGGCACGCGAGCTGATCGTCATCCTGTCGGCGTTCGCGCAGCCGGCGGTCGAGCGCCTCTTCGGCCTGTGTGGCGAGCACTGCGAGGTCCGGGCCTTCGAGCGCAAGCAGCATGTGCAGCTGCTGCCGCGGCCGCTGCCGATGGTGCGGCTGGCGCTCGGCGATGCGGTGGTCGCCTTCAGCCGGCGCGAGGTGCTGACGCTGCGCGACCGCATCGCCGCCGCCGGCCATCCGGTCTCCGTCGTCTACGGCGCGCTGCCGCCCGAGGTGCGGCGGCGCGAGGCCGAGCGCTTCGCCGAGGGCGCCTCGCATATCCTGGTGGCGACCGACGCCATCGGCATGGGGCTGAACCTGCCGATCCGGCGCGTGCTGTTCTCGACCCTGGTGAAGTTCGACGGGGTGGCCGACCGGCCGCTGGACGTCTCCGAGGTGCACCAGATCGCCGGCCGCGCCGGGCGCTTCGGCATGCACGAGGAGGGCTTCGTCGGCGTGCTCGAAGGGGCCGAGCCCGACGCGCTGGTGGCGCTGCAGGAGCAGCTCGCGCAGCAGCCGCGCGCGCCGCGCGACTTCCGCGCCCCGGTGGCGCCCAACCCCTGGCATGTGGCGACGATCGCCGAGCGGCTCGCGCGCACGCGGCTGCGCGAGGTGCTGGCGGTCTTCGTCGAGCAGCTGCGGCTGGACGACGCGCACTTCGCGGTCGCGCCGCTGGAGCAGATGCTGGAGCTCGCCGGCCAGCTCGACGAACGCGCGCCGGCGCTGCCGCTGCGAACGCGCTTTACCTACGCGCAGGCACCGGTCGATACGCGCACGCCGACGCTGGTCGAGGCCTTTCTCGACTGGGCCGAGTCGCACGCCCGCAGCGGGCAGGCTGGAAGGCCGTCCTTCCTCGACGAGGTCGACGGCGCGAGCCGGCTCGACCGCATGGAGCAGGCGCTGCGCGCGTGCACGCTGTGGCTGTGGCTCGGGCTGCGCTTCGAGGGCGTGTACGCGCATGTCGACGAGGTGCTGGCGCTGCGCAGCGAGCTCAACGACGGCATCGAGCGCCAGCTCAAGGGCAAGCGCCCGCTGGCCGAGCGGCGCCGCCGCGGCGTGCGGCACGCCGCGCGCGAGGGCGGGCGATGAGATGCGCGGCGCCGGATCCGGCGCCGGCCGACGCACGGCTGGCGAGCGCCGCCGCCGAGCGCAACGCGGCGCCGATCCTGGCCGAGCTGCAGCGGCTGCTGCCACAGGCCGCGGCCGCCGGCGGGACGCTGCTCGAGATCGCCAGCGGCAGCGGGCAGCACGCGGCGTGCTTCGCCGCCGCGCTGCCGCAATGGCGCTGGCTGCCGAGCGACGTCGACGCGCGGGCGCGGGCGTCGATCGCGGCCTGGTGCGCCGGCCTGCCCAACGTCGCGCCGCCGCTGGCGCTGGATATCGCTGCCGAGCCCTGGGCCGGCGTGCCGGCGACGGTCGACGCCATCCTGTGCATCAACCTGGTCCACATCGCGCCCTGGGACGTCAGCAGCGCGCTGATGCGCGGCGCGGCGCGGCGGCTCGCACCGCAGGGGCTGCTCGTGACCTACGGGCCGTACCTCGAGGACGGCGTGCCGACCGCGCCGAGCAACCTCGCCTTCGACGCCGAGCTGCGCGCGCGCGATCCACGCTGGGGCCTGCGGCGCGTCGCCGAGCTCGCGCACGAGGCTGGCGCCGTCGGCCTCGCGCTGCGCGAGCGCGTCGCGATGCCGGCCAACAACCTGCTGCTCGCCTGGGCGCGCGGCTGACCGGGCCGTCGATCGCGCGCGCGCCCTGAAGCGACGAGGCCCGCAGGCCTTGCGGCCTGCGGGCCCCGGGGAAGTCCGCCGGCAGCGCCGGCGGGCTCGACGCGGCAATCAGCCCGCGCTGGCTGCCTTGGCCGCCGCCTTCCTGGCCGGCGCCTTCTTCGCCGCCGCCTTGCGCGGCGCGGCGGCCTTCTTCGCTGCGGTCTTCTTCGCCGCGGCCTTCTTCGCCGGCGCCGGCGCAGCCGCCTTCTGCACGTCGGCGACCTTGGCCTTGGCGGCCTTCTTCGCCGCCGCGATGCGCTTCTCGGCATCGCGCACCGCCTTGTCGAGCGACTTCTCGGCGCTGCGGACCGCCTTGCCGAGCCGGCCCTCGGCCTTGTTCAACAGCGCCTCGAGCTTGCTCTGGACCATGTGGCCCTTCTTCAGCGCGGCCTCCTTGGCCTTGGTGAGCTCGGCCGCCGCCGCGCTCTTGACCTCGTCGATCTTCTTGCGGACCGCCTTGCCGACATGCTGCGCGGCCTCGGCGAGGTTGTCGGCGGCTTGCGCCAGTTCCGGGTTCTTGGTCTTGCGAGTTGCCATGGTCGTCTTTCCTTGGTGTCGTGATGAAGTACGTCGCGCCACCCGTGAAGGTGCAGTTGCCAAACGGCACGACCCAGGCAATGTAGCGCGTGCGCGCGGCGTGCGTCAGCAACGAGCGCGATGCGCGCGCATCGCGGGTCCAACCCGCACGAGGTTTGCAGCGCGCACGCAACAGTGGCGCCGATAATCGCGCGATGCCAGAGTCCGTCGGCGAGTTCGATCTCATCGCGCGCCACTTCACGCGCCCGGCCTCGCGCGCCGTGCTCGGCGTCGGCGACGACTGCGCGCTGCTCGCGCCGGCGCCCGGCATGCAGCTCGCGGTGGCCGCGGACATGCTCGTCGAGGGCCGGCACTTCGTCTCCACCGTGCCCCCGGCACGACTCGGCCACAAGGCGCTGGCGGTCAACCTGTCGGACCTCGCGGCCTGCGGCGCGCGGCCGCTGGCCTACCTGCTGTCGATCTCGCTGCCGCGCGCCGACGAGGACTTCGTCGCCGCCTTCGCGCGCGGGATGCACGCGCTGGCCGACGCGCACGGCATCGAGCTCGTCGGCGGCGACACGACCGGCGGGCCGCTGGTGATCAACATCACCGTGATCGGCGAGCTGCCGCCGGGCCAGGCGCTGCGGCGCGACGGCGCACGCGCCGGCGACACGCTGTGGGTCAGCGGGCGGCTCGGCGAGGCACGGCTCGCGCTCGAGGCGCTGCGCGGGCAGGTCGTGCTCGCGGGCGAGGACTTCGAGCGCGCGCGCATCGCGATGGAGCTGCCGCAGCCGCGCGTCGCGCTCGGGCTGGCGCTGCGCGGCATCGCGACGAGCGCGATCGACCTCAGCGACGGGCTGCTCGGCGACCTCGGCCATGTGCTGGCGGCGTCGCGCGCCGGCGCCACGCTGGAGCTGGCGGCGCTGCCGCGCGGCGCGGTGCTCGCGCGCCAGGATCCGGCGCTGCAGCGACTGTGCCTGCTGCACGGCGGCGACGACTACGAGCTGCTGTTCAGCGCGCCCGCCAGCCGCGCCGACGCGGTGCGCGACGCCGCGCGCGGCGCCGGCGTCGAGGTGACGCCGATCGGCCGCATCGACGCCGCGGCCGGGCTGCGCCTGCGCGAGCCCGACGGCCGCGAGTCCGAGGTCGAGGCGCGCGGCTTCGACCACTTCGCGTGAATCCCGCATCGCCCGCGCACGACGCTGCGGCAGCGCCAGCCCGGCCGGGCTGGCGCTTCCTGCTGCAGCACCCGGCCCACGCGATCGCGCTCGGCTTCGGCAGCGGGCTGGCGCCGCGCGCGCCGGGCACCGCCGGCACGCTCGCGGCCTGGGCCGCCTTCGCGCTGCTCGACCGCTGGCTCGACGCGCGGGCCTGGGCGATCCTGATCGGCGTCGGCTTCGTCGTCGGCTGGTGGGCCTGCACCGTGACCGCACGCGCGCTGCGCGTGGCCGACCCGGGCGCGATCGTCTGGGACGAGGTGCTCGCATTCTGGATCGTGCTCGCGTGGTGGGCGCCGGCCGGTCTGCCGGCGCAGCTGGCGGCGTTCGCGCTGTTCAGGCTCTTCGACGCCGTCAAGCACGGGCCGGTCGGATGGGTCGACCGCCGCTTCGAGCGCCACGCCGGCGAGCCGATCGGCTGGCGCCAGGGGTTTGGCATCCTGGCCGACGACCTGGTGGCGGCGCTGCTGACGATGCTGGTGCTCGGCGCGGGCAGCAGCCTGGGGGCAGCCGCATGGAGATGAAGGATTTCGAGGACGCGGTGCGCGAGCTCGCCGACGCGCTGCGCGCGCGCGGCTGGCGCATCGCCTGCGCCGAGAGCTGCAGCGGCGGGCTGATCGCCGGCGCGTGCACGCAGCTGGCCGGCTCGAGCGACTGGTTCGAGTGCGGCTTCGTCAGCTACGGCAACGCGGCCAAGACCGCGCTGCTGGGCGTTCCCGAGCCGCTGCTGGCGGCGCAGGGCGCGGTCAGCGAGGCGGTCGCGCGCGCGATGGCCGAGGGCGCGATCGCGCGCGCGGCGGTGCAGCTCAGCGTGGCCGTCACCGGCATCGCCGGGCCCGCCGGCGCAGTGCCGGGCAAGCCGGTCGGCACGGTCTGGCTCGCCACCGCCGGGCCCGGCGGCACGCGCGCCGAGCGGCTGCAGCTCGCCGGCGACCGCGATGCGGTGCGCGCGCAGACGGTCGCGGCAGCGGTGCAGCGGCTGACCGAACGCGCGCGCGACGGCGCCTGAGCGCAGGCATGAGGATCTTCCTGTCGCATGCGCACGAGCAGGCCGGCATCGCCGATGCGCTGGCGATCGCGCTGCGGCAGGAGGGGCACGAGGTCTTCCTGGACCGCGATGCGCTGAAGGCCGCCGACGGTTATCACGCCGCGATCCGGCGCGAGATCGAGTCCTGCGAGTTGTTCGTCTTCCTCGTCAGCCCGCAGTCGCTCGCCGCCGGCGGCTACGCGCTGAGCGAGATGAACGTCGCGCGCGAACGCTGGCACGACCCCAGTGGCCGCGTCCTGCCGGTGCTGGTGGAGGCGGTCGACTTCGAAAGCATCCCGCCCTACCTGAAGGCGGTCGGCGTCTTGCAGCCGAAGGGCGATGCGGTGGCCGAGACGCTGCTGCGCGTGGCCGCGCTGACGCGGCGCGGCCACGCGCGCCGCTGGCGCCTGGGCGCGGCGGTGGCCGCGGCCGCGATGCTGGTCGCGGCCGGCGCGTGGTGGTTCGCGCAGCGCGACGCGGCCCACGACGCGCGGGCCTGCCTGCTCGACGCCGAGCTGGTCGAGGCCGCCGGCCTGCGCATCACGACGCTGGACGCCGGCCTGCCCGGTGCGCTGCGTACCTTCGTCGTCGTCGCGGGTATCGCCAGCCTGGATCTGCCGCCATTGACCGGGCGCGGGTCGCGGTGGATCATCGAAGCCGGCACGGCCTCGGGCGAGCTCATGGGCCGATTCGAACTGGCCGCCTGCCCGGCCGCGGTCGAGGAGCTGCGAGACGATGCACGAGGTCTGCGACTGCGCCTGGCGCCGCGCCGCTGAGCGGGCGCTCGCACGCGCGCTGGCCTGCGTGGCGCTACTCGCGCCCTTCGGCGCCGGCGCCGAGACCGCGATCAAGGGGACGGTCGCCGACCGCGTCAGCGGCTCGCCGCTGGGCGGCGCCGAGATCGAGGCGCGACGCGGCGGCACGCTGCTCGGGCGCGCGATCAGCGACCCCGCCGACGGCAGCTTCCTCGTCACGGTCGAGGTCGGCGACAGCCCGCAGGCGGTCAACCTGAAGCTGTTCGTGACGCGCCAGGGTTACCAGGGCGAGGACCAGGATATCGTCGTCGTCTCGGCCCGCCCGCGGCCGCAGGCCTCGTCGGTCGGCCTGCTGCGCCGCGCGCTGGCCGACTGCTTGAGCAAGACGCGCGCGCGCTGGGTCGTCGTCGGCCACTTCCGCCCGCCGCTCGGGCTGCCGGACGACGGCGGCTTCAGCGCCGGGGTGTTCGACGCCGTGCGCTGGGAGCTCAGCAAGATCGCCGACACCTCGACCGTCGCACCCGAGCAGCGTCCGGTGGTCGCGAACTGTCGCGACGTCGACGAGCGCGAGTTCCTGGCCGCGGCGGCTCGCGTCCTCGGTGCCGACGTGCTGCTGGCCGGCGGCGTCTCGCGCCCGCCGGATCGCCCGCGCTTCACGGTCTCGATGTTCGTCGGCGACCAGCATGGCCTGTTCGCGACGCGCACGAGCCCTATCCTCAGCCGCGACGTCGACCTCGAGGACCCGTCGGCGTCGCGGCTGGATGCCGGCGCCGCGGCGGCGATCCTGCAGGCGCTGCTGACCGGTTATCTGAAGGCCGGCCGCGTCGAGGATTGCGTCGAACTCGCGCGCCGCGCCGGCGCCGAGCTCCGCCCCTTGCCGCCGGAGCTGGCCCGGCTCGGCGAGCAGTGCGCGGGTGCGCTGGCGGCCAACGGCCTGCGCGGAGGCACGCGATGACGCGGCTGAGGCGGCTCGTCGCGCTGGTGCTGGCGCTGGCGCTGCTGGGCCCTTGCGCGCCGGCGCTGGCCGGCATCGAGGTCGACGTCGCACGCGACCTGAAGCTGCTCGACGAAGGTGTGACCCCGCCGAAGCGGTTCGGCAGTGTCGCCTTCCGGCTCGCGGTCTTCAGCTACGAGGATCCGGACCGGCTGGGCCTCGGCGACGCGCTGGCGGCGCTGGCCAGCCACGAGCTGCTGGCCGGCGCCCGGGTGTCGTCGATCGGCGTGCTGCGCTACAGCGGCCGGCTGACCCCCGAGCCGGGCGAGGCGCAAGGTTATTTCGACAAGGTCGAGCGGCTGGCGCGCGCGCAGGAGCCGACCGCGGCGCTGTGGGGCATGACGCGGCGCGACGGCGACGCCGTCGTCGTCGAGACCTTTCTGCAGTTGCCGGCGTCGACGCGTGTGCCGGGGCTGCAGGCCCGGTTGCGGCTGCCGGCGGCGATGGGCGACGGCGAGCTGCGCGCCACCGCCGGCTCGGACCGGCTGCTGCTGCAGCGGCTGCGGCTGCCGACCGACGCCGTGCAAGCCGTCGCCGACGCGGCGCGCCGGCTCGGCGAGCTGCGCGAGCAGCCGCGCACCGAGGCGCCGGTGCGCGCGCGGCTGCCGCTCGGCACGGTGTTCTATGTCGTCGAGCGCCGCGGCGGCTGGGTGCGCATGGCGGTGGCGGGTGGCGCCAGCGGCTGGGTGCCGATCAGCGGCCACTGCAGCGGCGCCTGCGCCCCGCTGCTCGACCCCGCGCGCTTCGTCTCGCAGCTGCTGGCCTTCGTCCACAAGCGCGAGCCCCCCGATCCGGCGGCCAGCCTCGCCGCCGACGCGCGCCAGCTGCGCGACGAGCTGTTCGCGATGAGCGTGCTCGACCGCGCGCCGCCGCGTTTCGCGCACGAGGAGGCGATCGCCGTGCTGTCGCCCTGGCAGACGGCAGGCCGGCCGCTGGCCGCCGACGGCCCGACGCTGGGGGCGACCGCCGCCAACCTGCGCCTGATGGCACGCCTGGCCGGCGAGCTGCGGCGCGCCCGCGCCGCGCTGCCCGCCGGCGACCGCTCGGCCTACGACCGCATCGTGCTGGCGCCCGGGCTGGTGCGCGACGCCGCCTACGAGGCGGCCGAGGCGACGCGCGTCGACCCGCGCAACGCCGACCTGCTGCACAACCTGGCGTTGCTGTACCGCTGGCTCGGCGACGCCGAGCGCGCGGCGCTGGCCGAGCGGCTGCTCGGGCAGGTCCCGGCGACCTCGCGCTCGCGCTGGTAACCGCGCGGCGGCGCGGGATCGCGCGGCCATCGCGCGCCGGCGGGCGTTCAGGCCTCGGCCCGCTCCAGCAGCGCGCCGAACTGCGTCGCCGGCACCGGGCGCGACCACAGGTAGCCCTGCTGCACGCTGCCGCCGCGCGCGAGCAGCCAGTCGCGCTGCGCCTCGGTCTCCACGCCCTCGGCGACGACGCCGATGCCCAGCGCGCGCGCCATGCCGAAGATCGCCTCCGCGAGCGCGCAGTCGTCGGCGCGCGCCGGCAGGTCGCGCACGAAGCTGCGGTCGATCTTGAGCCACTCGGGGCGCACCAGCTTCAGCGCAGCGAGCGACGAGTAGCCGGTGCCGAAGTCGTCGATCGCCAGTTGCACGCCGGCCTCGCGCAGCTTCGCGACCGCGCGCGCGATGCCCTCGCCTTCGGCCAGCAGCGTGCTCTCGGTCAGTTCCAGCACCAGCCGCCCCGGCGCCACGCCATGGCGCCGCATCGCCGCACGAACGCCGTCGGCGAATCCCGGGTCGTGCAGCTGCAGCGCCGAGACGTTGACGCCGACGTCGATCCCGGCGTATCCCTGGCGCGCCAGCGCCGCCTGCTGCGCGCAGGCCGCATCCAGCACCCAGCGGCCGATCTCCCCGATCGCGCCGGTCGACTCCGCGACCGCGATGAAGGCATCCGGGGCGAGCAGCCCGCGCTGCGGGTGCTGCCAGCGCACCAGCGCCTCGGCGCCGTCGATGCGGCCGCTGGCCGCATCGACGATCGGTTGCAGCATCAGGCGCAGCTGGCCGTCGGCGGCGGCCGTGGCGATCTCGCGCTCCAGCGCCAGCCGATCGCGCAGCGAGGCGTCCATCTGCGGGTGGTACAGGCTGACGCGGCCGCGGCCCAGGTCCTTGCTGCGGTACATCGCGACATCGGCGGCGCGAACGAGCGCGTCGAAGTCGGCGCCGTCGGCCGGGTACAGCGCCACGCCGACGCTGGCGCCGACGCGCACCGGCTCGGCCGCGCCGTGCAGCGCCAGCGGCTCGCGCGCGGCCTGCAGCAGGCGTTCGGCGGTAGCGGCGGCCTGCTGCCAGCCGTCGATGCGCGGCAGCAGCACGAGGAACTCGTCGCCCCCCATGCGGCAGGCGATGTCGGACGCGCGCAGCGCGGCGCGCAGCCGCGACGCGGTGGCCACCAGCAACATGTCGCCGGCGGCATGGCCGAACTGGTCGTTGACGGTCTTGAAGTGGTCCAGGTCGACGAACAGCAGCGCCATCGCGCGCTGCTCGCGGCGTGCGCACGCGGCTTCGTGCGCGAACAGCTCGCGCAGCAGGGTGCGATTGGGCAGCCCGGTCAGGTGGTCGTACATCGCCAGCCGCTCGAGCTGGGCGTTCTTCGATTCGAGCTCGTCGATCAGCGCGCGGATCTGCGCCTGCACGCTGCCCAGGTGGTGGCCGAGCTCGCCGAGCTCGTCCTCGCGCCGCCAGGCCGGCAGCGCCGCCGGCTCGCGTGCAGCCAGGCTGCCGGCCTGGCGCTTGAGCGCATCGATCGGCCGCAGCAGCCGCAGCGACAGCACGCCGGCCAGCACCGCGATGCCGAAGGCGACCTGCGCCGCCACCAGCCAGGCCGTGATGCGCCGCCGCTCGGCCAGCGCGGCGTCCATCTCGCGGCCGTCGAAGGCCAGCCGCAGGCGCGCGATCGTGCGCCCCTCGTGCAGCACCGGCGCTTCCAGCCGCGCGACGCTGGCGGCGTCCTCGCAGCGGTCGAGCCCCAGCGGCGGCTTGTCGGGCTGCAGGTCCAGCACCTCGATGCCGCAGACCGAGGGTTCGCCGAGCACACGCTGCATCGCCGCCTGCAGGCCGGGCTCGCTGAGCGTCCACGCGGGCTCGGTCAGCACCGCGGTGGCCAGCACCATGACCGCCTGCCGGTTGCGCTCGACGATCGGCTGCTGCGCGCGCTGCGAGAAATGGCGGTCCAGCGCCAGCACGACGGCCGCCGGCAGCACGACGCCGGCGACGATGCTGGCCAGCACCGTGGCGCGGATCGACAGGCCAGGCCAGCGCATCGCCGTCAGCGCGCGCCGCCGGCAACGCCGTCGGCCGCTTCCCCGGCGGCCGCGAGCGCGGCATCGATGCGCGCCAGCCAGTCGTCGGGCAGCTCGCCGCTGCAGTACAGGTGGCGCGTCGGCCCGCCGGCCAGGCCTTTCAGCGTCACCGCGACCAACATCGCATCGACGTGCAGCGCCGCATCCTCGGCGGTCGCGATCGTCCAGTCGGCGCGGCCCGAACGCAGCATGCGCAGCAGCTGCAACGGCTCGACGCTGGTGCGCACCAGCGTCGGCACGAGGCGGTCGATCAGCGCATCGAGCTCGGCGCCGTAGGAGTAGCCCTCCTTGACCAGCAGCCGCAACCGCCGGTCGGCGATCAGCTCGGGCGCGGCGATCGACGGCGGCAGGCCGGCATCGCGGCGCGCCAGCGCGACGAAGCCGCGGTCGCGGTACAGCGCGCGGCTGAACTTGCCCTGCGCGGCGCGCTCGTCGTTGCGGAACCAGCCCAGCCCGCAGTGCAGCCCGCGGCCGGCCTGGATCAACGCCAGCTGGCGCTGGCCGGGTGTGTCGACCCAGGCGAAGCGGATGCCGGCGGCGGTGAGCGCGCGCGCCGCCGGCGTGGCCAGCAGCCCGCGCACCTGCCCGTCGGCGCCGGCGCTGGAGTAGGGCGGCCGCTCCTGATAGTGCAGCGTCAGCAGCTGAGCCGATGCCGGGGCCGCCGCCAGCAGCAGCCCCGCCGCCGACAGCCCGGCGCGCCCCAGCCGCCCCAGCAGCGCGAGGCCGCGGCGCAGGGGCCCGCCGCTGCCGCGCAGGCAGGGGCGACGCGCCGGTCGCGACCCGGTCGCCGGGGTGATTGCCGCACGGACGAACATGCGCCGCATTGTCACTGCCTGCGCTACGCTGCACCCCATGATGAATGCAACGATGAACGTGCTGCTGACCGGCCAATTCGGCGCTGCCGAGCGCGGCGCGTGGGCGGATGCGCTGGCGCAGGCCTGCCCCGGGGTGCGCTGGCTCGACGACGACGCCGCGCGCGCCACGCCTGCGACAGTGCGCGCGGCGGTGGTCGCCAACCCGGCACCGGGTCGTCTGCAGGGGCTGCCGGCGCTGGCGCTGATCCAGTCGCTGTGGGCGGGTGTCGACCGCTTGCTGGCCGACCCGACGCTGCCGGCCGGCGTGCCGATCGCGCGCATGGTCGACCCGATGATGAACGCCGCGATGGCCGAGACCGCGCTGTGGGCGGTGCTCGCGCTGCAGCGCGACTTCTTCGTCTACGCGCGCCAGCAGTGCTCGCGGCAATGGCAGCCGCATCCCCAGCGGCGCGCCGACGAGACGCGCGTGACGGTCCTCGGGATGGGCGAGATGGGCCGCTGCGCGGCGCAGGCGATCGCGCGCCAGGGTTTCGCGGTCACCGGCTGGGCGGCGCGCGACCGGGCGGACCGGTCACTGCCTCCCGGCGTGCAGGCCGTGTTCGGCGACGCCGCGCTGGCCGTGCGGCTGCCGGCCACCGACGTGCTCGTCAACCTGCTGCCGCTGACGCCGACCACGCGCGGGCTGCTCTCGGCCTCGCTGTTCGCTCGCCTGCCGCGCGGCGCCGGCATCGTCAACCTGGCGCGCGGCGCGCACCTCGTCGACGCCGAGCTGCTCGCCGCGCTGGACGGCGGACAGATCGGGCATGCGGTGCTCGACGTCTTCAACCAGGAGCCGCTGCCGCCCGACCATCCGTACTGGTCGCACCCGCGCGTGACCGTGCTGCCGCATGTCGCCGCGGCGACCGACCCGCGCAGCGCCGCCGCCGTCGTCCGCGCCAACCTGCGCGCGCTGGCCGAGGGTGGACCGATCGCGCACCTCGTGGACCGCAGGCGCGGATACTGAAACCTTTGGCACTCCCGCAGCGACTGCGCCCGGGACCCGCCGCCGACACCAGGAGCCCGAAGCGATGAAGACCCTGCGCCCCGACGTCGCCGTGATCGGCGCCGGCACCGCCGGCATGACCGCCTACCGCGCCGCACGTGAGCATACCGAGCGCGTGCTGCTGATCGAGTCCGGCCCCTACGGCACGACCTGCGCGCGCGTCGGCTGCATGCCGAGCAAGCTGCTGATCGCCGCCGCCGAGGCCGCGCACACGATCGCCGAGGCGCCGGCCTTCGGCGTCCACGCCGGTGCCGTGCGCGTCGACGGCCGCGCGGTGATGGCGCGCGTGCGTGCCGAGCGCGACCGCTTCGTCGGCTTCGTCGTCGAGGCCGTCGAGCGCTGGCCCGACGAGGCGCGCATCCGCGGCCACGCGCGCTTCGTCGCCGACCAGGTGCTGCAGGTCGACGACCACACGCGCATCGAGGCCGACCGCATCGTCATCGCCACCGGCTCGTCGCCGGCGCTGCCGCGCGCCTGGCGCGACGCGCTGGGCGAGCGGCTGCTCGTCAACGACGATATCTTCGACTGGCAGGACCTGCCGCGTTCGATCGCCGTCGTCGGCGCCGGCGTCATCGGGCTGGAGATCGCGCAGGCGCTGCACCGGCTGGGCGTGCGCGTGAAGCTCTACGGGCGCGGTGGGCGCGTGGGCCCGCTGACCGACCCGGCGCTGCAGGACGAGACGCGGCGCGTGCTGGCCGCGATGCTGCCGATGAACGTCCACGCCGACCACCTGGCGCTGCGGCGCGACGGCGACGAGGTCGTCGTCAGCGGCACCGGCGGGCCCGACGAGCGCTTCGACTGGCTGCTCGCCGCCACCGGCCGGCGCCCGAACGTCGACGCGCTGGGGCTGGAGCACACGACGCTGCCGCGCGACGCCAGCGGCGTGCCCGAGGTCGACCGCCGCACCGGCCAGATCGGCGCCACGCGCGCGTTCATGGCCGGCGACGTGAGCGAGTTGCACCCGCTGCTGCACGAGGCCGCCGACGACGGCCGCATCGCCGGTGACAACGCCGGGCGCTGGCCCGACATCCGCGTGCGGCCGCGCCGCGCGCCGCTGGCCGTCGTCTTCAGCGACCCGCAGATCATGATCGCCGGCCGCGGCCACCGCGACCTGGTCGACGCCAAGGTCGCGTTCGAGACCGGTGCCGTCAGCTTCGAGGACCAGGGCCGCAGCCGCGTCATGCGCGTCAACCACGGCCGGCTGCACGTCTACGGCGAGCGCGCCAGCGGCCGCTTCCTCGGCGCCGAGATGATCGGCCCGGCCGCCGAGCACCTGGGCCACCTGCTGGCCTGGAGCGCGCAGCGCGGCGATACCGTGCAGGCGATGCTCGACAGTCCCTTCTACCACCCGGTGATCGAGGAGGGGCTGCGAACGGCGCTGCGCGATCTGCAGCGCGCGCTGCGCATGGGGCCGCCGCCGGTCGAGCGCTGCCTCGACTGCGGCCCGGGGGCGTGAGCCGGACGTGAGGGTCTGCCTGCGCAGACCCGAACGCCGGCGAACGGGCGAGCGCATGCAAAGCGCGAGCGCGGCCTGCAAGGCTGAGCCGGACGTGAGGGTCTGCCTGCGCAGACCCGAACGCCGGCGAA
>JACPVA010000139.1 GCA_016191995.1 Burkholderiales bacterium
CGCAGATGCTTCCCTTGCCGATCGCACCGCGTTCTCTGAGCGGCTTGCCGTGGCCAGGGAGAGAGGCGATTCGATTTCAATCGACATTGCGCAGGATCCCTACAACCTGGCGATGTTCACTCGGTACGCTGAACAGTACGGCGGCACAAGCGCCTCCGCTCAACAACTGCTGAGCGCTGAACTTGCCCGACAGGCGCTGGCGCCAAATCGGAACTTCAGCGATGGCACCGGCATGCCGTCATCCTTCGACGACGTCCGCCACCTGTTCACGACCAATCGTAGCGACCCGCGCCTTTCGCCTGACTTAGATGCCGCATACCGACGAGCGACGGGCAACGTGCGTCAGGCTCCTCTTCCAGTCGCTCCGCCGGGACAAGCCGCAGCCGAACCAAGCGAGGCTCGCCAGCAGATTCAAACGTCGTCGGAGGACCTGCGTGGCCGAACCGCTTCACGCCGGCGAGAATTTGATGACGAGCGGAGCCCCGGGCGCGCCGACGACGGAACCATTTCTCCTCGCCAGTCGCTGTTCAAAGGCACGGCGAGGCAAGTGGCCCGGGACGCCGCTGAGACCGTCCAAGATGCCAAGGACGCGGTCAAGGGGATCATCAAGCGGTAGTCAATCGGGCCCGAGGGATGGCGCGTCACCGTCAGGGGGTTTCATGAAGGGCGGGTGTCCCTTGTCGCGCCAATAGTTGGCCGCGAGGTCTTCGGAAGTCACGCCGGAACCTGGAATCGGACTTCCTGTAGACGTCTTCGGCCCTTTGGTGCCTCCGAGCTTGAGAACCGCCCCGCCGATCGCAGCGCCGATCAACGAGCCGATACCGGCAAGAACCAGCCTGGTGGCACCGTCCTCGCCGCTGCTGGTTGCGTAGCCTGCGATTGCGCCTACCACGACGATCGCAAGGAAGAGAGTCAGTCGCAAGTCGAGCCTCCCGCGAATCAGTGGAAGAAGTTTCGGCATCAGGGTACTGCCCACGCCGGCGTTGTAGACGATGCTCGACTGCAACATCTACATCCCCAAGACGCTTCACGCGGTCACACGGTGCTCACGTCCGTCAGAGGACACGGTTGAGCCAGCGATGGATGCGCTGGCCAGTCTATCGATCTGATCTGCCAGATACTGGAGCGCGCGCCGCCTCTCGTCACCCATCTCGTGATGGTGATACGCGGCCGTCACCTTGTTTCGCTCGGCATGCGCCAGTAGCAATTCGACCACCTCGCGGCTAAAACCGTGCTCACGAAGCAACGTCGCCGCCGTGCCGCGTGTTCCGTGGGGCGAGAAGTCCGGGACGCCGAAATCGAGTCGCTTGAAGAAGTGGTTGAGCGTAGCGTCGCCGAGCGGCACCGCGGCACGAAGAACCGACGGGAACACGTAGGCCTGCGGCTCCGAACCGAATGCCTTCAGCAGCCCGAGGAGTTCCAGTGCCTGCCGGGACAGGTAGACGCGGTGCGGCGCCTTCATCTTCATGCGCTCGGCCGGGATGTCCCACTGGGCCCGCTCGAGGTCGAACTCGCGCCACCGGGCTCGCAACACCTCGGACTTGCGGCACATCGTGTACAGGAGCATCCGGGTGGCAGCGATGGTCACGAAGTGCGCGCCTTGTTTCGCCACCGACCGCCAGAAGGCTCCCAGTTCCGCCTCGGTCAGATGCCGGTGGTGCTCGGCAGCAGGCACCTCGATGACGCCTCGCAGGGGCAAGGCCGGGTTGACCTCGACGAGCAGCTTCTGGATCGCGTAGTTGTAGATCTGCTGGATGTGCTGCCTGACGCCCTCCGCCGTCTTCGGCGTTCCTCTCAGGTCCTCGATGATCGCGAGCACGTCGGCGGGCCGGACACCGCCCAGTGGCTTCTCGCCGATCGCGGGCCATACGAAGCGCTCGAGCCGCGACTCGATCTGGTGCCGATAGGTATCGGACTTGGTCATCAGGCGCTCCCGGATCCAGCGCCGCGAGAAGGCCTCAAACTGGTCGGCAGCGGCTTGGCTGTCCTGTGCCTGCTGCCGACGCTCCGCAGTCTCCTGGCGACGAACTTCGGCGGGGTCAACCCCGCGCTCCAGGAGCGATCTCAGTTCGAAGTGCCGCGCCCGAGCGTCGGCTACGCCGATCTCCGGGTACCGCCCGATCTTGACGTCCCGGCGGCTGCCGGCGAAGCGGTACTGGTAGCGCCAGGTCTTCTGGCCGGTCGTGCTGACCTCGACGAAGAGCCCCCCGCCATCGCTCAGCTTGTAGAGCCGCGTCTTTGCCTTGGCGTTGTTGATCCGAGTGGGCGTGAGGGTGTAGTTGCTCAGTCGCATGCGTCGTCTCCCGACACTTTTCAGCCACCTCCAAGTGGAGGAATTTGGGCCGTTTCGGGCCCCGTCTCCCGTCAATTTCCCCTCCAAAATGGCGGGATTTCGTGGTCTGCCGTGAGACGTGCTGAAAAGACGAAGCCCCTGATTTCTTCAACAAAATCAGGGGCTTACGGGGCGTCAAGAGACGCGATGGAACAGCTTCACATGTGGTCGATCATGACCTGCCCGAATCCCGAGCAGCTCACCTGCGTCGCGCCCTCCAGCAGGCGCGCGAAGTCGTAGGTGACCTTGCGGCTCTGGATCGCGCGTTCCATCGACGCGATGATCAGGTCCGCGGCCTCGACCCAGCCCATGTGGCGCAGCATCATCTCGGCCGACAGGATCTCCGAGCCCGGGTTGACATAGTCCTTGCCGGCATACTTCGGCGCCGTGCCGTGCGTGGCCTCGAACATCGCCACCGAGTCCGACAGGTTCGCACCCGGCGCGATACCGATGCCGCCGACCTGTGCGGCCAGCGCGTCGGAGACATAGTCGCCGTTCAGGTTCAGCGTCGCGATCACGCTGTACTCGGCCGGGCGCAGCAGGATCTGCTGCAGGAAGGCGTCGGCGATCGAATCCTTGACGACGATGTCCTTGCCGGTCTTCGGGTTCTTGAACTTGCACCACGGGCCGCCGTCGATCGGCTGGGCGCCGAACTCGCGCTGCGCCAGCGCGTAGCCCCAGTCGCGAAAGCCGCCCTCCGTGTACTTCATGATGTTGCCCTTGTGCACGATCGTCAGGCTGGGCTTGTCGTTGTCGATCGCATACTGGATCGCCTTGCGCACCAGGCGCTCGGTGCCCTCGATCGAGACCGGCTTGATGCCGATGCCGCTGGTCTCGGGGAAACGGATCTTCGTGACCCCCATCTCGTCGATCAGGAACCTGATGATCTTCTTCGCCTTGTCGCTGCGCGCCTCCCACTCGATGCCGGCGTAGATGTCCTCGCTGTTCTCGCGGAAGATGACCATGTCGGTCTTCTCGGGCTCCTTCAGCGGGCTGGGCACGCCCTTGAAGTAGCGCACCGGGCGCAGGCAGACGTACAGGTCGAGCTCCTGCCGCAGCGCGACATTGAGGCTGCGGATGCCGCCGCCGACCGGCGTCGTCAGCGGGCCCTTGATGCTGACGACATAGTCGCGCACCGCGTGCAGCGTCTCCTCGGGCAGCCAGACGTCGGGGCCGTAGACGCGCGTGCTCTTCTCGCCGGCGTAGACCTCCATCCAGTGGATGCGGCGCCTGCCGCCGTAGGACTTCGCCACCGCGGCGTCGACGACCTTCAGCATCACCGGCGTGATGTCCATGCCGGTGCCGTCGCCCTCGATGTAGGGCAGGATCGGCTCGTCGGGGACATTCAGCGAGTAGTCCGCGTTGACGGTGATCTTCTGCCCGCCGGCGGGCACCTTGATGTGCTGGTACATGTGCATCGTCTCCAGGGGGCGAGAGGGCCTCGCCGACGATCGACGATTCTAGGTCAGGGCTCTGTCGCTGCCCTGACGCACGGGCGGCGCGACCCCGCTCAGCAGTACGGCGCGATCCGCATCCACAACCCGTGGCCGAGGGCGAAGCCCGACGCACCGGCCAGCGCCAGCCCGGCCAGCCGCACGCCCCAGCCTGCCGCACGCGCGGCGACGGCGCCGCCGCCGACCCAGGCCCACAACGCCGGCCCGAGCGCGAGGCCGGCGGCGGTGACGGCGGCGAAGCCCCCCATCACGATCGCGCCGGCGGCGGTGCTGCTGGCCATCGCCGCCACCAGCAGCGCCGAGTGCAGCAAGCCGCAAGGCCAGGCGACCCACATCCCGCCGGCCAGCCCGGCGCGCAGCGGGGCGCGCACGCGCTGCCAGCGCGCCGCCGGCGCCGCGGCGCGAAAGCTGCCGCGGCCGATCGCCTCCAGCCACGCCGGCTGCCGCCCGCACCACAGCAGCCACAGCCCGAGCGCGAATGCGGCCGCGTGCACCAGCGTCCACAGCGGCTGCAGCATCGGCGTCCAGTCCGCCAGCGTCCCCAGCACGCCGACGCTGGACGCCGCGACCGCGCCCGCGATCGAATAGGCCAGCACGCGCATGGCGTGGAACGCGATCCAGCGCGTCGCCCGCCCCTGCGCCGGCCCGCCGGTGACGGCGGCGCAGGGCGCGGCGCACATCGCCGTGCAGTGCGGCACGCTGGCCAGCCCGAGCAGCAAGGCGCTGGCCAGCAGCGCGAGGTCCATCGCCGCGCTCCGCCCGCGGGGCCGGCCCGGTCAGAAGATGCGCGAGAAGCGCTCGCGCGCCTGGTCGCCGCGCAGGTAGCGGTCGAAGGCCATCGCCACCGCGCGCACGAAGAACCAGCCGCGCGCGGTGACCGTGATCCCCTCGTCGTCGATCTCGACCAGCCCCTCGGCCGCCAGCGGCGCGAGCGACTCGATCTCGGCCGCGAAGTGGCTGCGGAAGTCGACCAAGTGCGCCAGCGCGATCGACTCGTAGTCGACCCGCCCCTGGCACATCAGCGCCATGATGACCGCGCGGCGCAGCAGGTCGTCGCGCGTCAGCACGAGCCCGCGCACGGTCGCGAAGCGGCCCTGGCCGATGGCGTCGTAGTACTCCGGCAGGGTCTTCGCGTTCTGGCTGTACGTCGCACCCATGCGTCCGATCGACGATACGCCGAGCCCGATCAGGTCGCAGTCGGGCTGCGTGCTGTAGCCCTGGAAGTTGCGGTGCAGCCGCCCCTGGCGCTTGGCCACCGCGAGCGCATCGTCGGGCAGCGCGAAGTGGTCCATCCCGATGTAGGCATAGCCGTGCGCGAGGAAGCCTGCGATCGCGCCGCCGAGCATCGCGAGCCGCGCCTGCGCCGCCGGCAGCTGCCCCGGGTCGATGCGGCGCTGCGGCTTGAAGCGTGCCGGCAGGTGCGCATAGGCATACAGCGCGATGCGATCCGGGCGCAGCTCGCCGATCTGCGCCACGGTGCGCGCAAACGACTCCGGCGACTGCCGCGGCAGGCCGTAGATCAGGTCGGCGTTGATCGACTGGAAGCCCAGCGTGCGCGCCGCCGCGACCAGCTCGCGCACGCTGTCGTAGCTCTGCACGCGGTGCACCGCGTGCTGCACCGCGGGGTCGAAGTCCTGCACGCCGAAGCTGACGCGATTGAAGCCCATCGCCGCCAGGCTTTCGAGCCGCGCGGGCGTGGCGGTGCGCGGGTCGACCTCGATCGAGACCTCGGCCGTCGGCGCGATGCCGAAGGCCGCGCGCAGGCTGGCCATCACGCGCTGCAGCTCGTCGTCGGTGAGGAAGGTCGGCGTGCCGCCGCCGAAGTGCACCTGGGTCGCCGGCTTGCCGTGCCCGAGCTCGGCGCGGTGCAGCGCGATCTCGGCTTCCAGCGCATCCAGATACTCGGCCGCGCGCTCGTGGTGGCGCGTAATGACCTTGTTGCAGGCGCAGTAATAGCACACCGACTCGCAGAACGGGATGTGCAGGTACAGCGACAGCGGCGGCGCGCCGCCGACGCGCGCGCCATCGGCGCGCTCGCGCAGCGCGGTGCGGTAGGCCTGGGCGTCGAAGGCCTCGACGAAGCGGTCGGCCGTCGGGTAGGACGTGTAGCGCGGGCCAGGGACATCGAGCCGGCGCAGCATCGCGTCGTCGAGAACCACCGCCGGCGCGCTCGGGCTCTGAGCTTGCATGGGCGGACTGTGCCAAACTCGGGCCTGGGGGTCTTGATCCGTCTCAAGAGTAGCCGCTATCGTGTGCGAAACTCGGGCCCGTGCCCCGGTGCCCCCGCCGGCGCCGGCGTCAGCCCGCATCCGCCCGCAACCGATGACATGAACGCCGCCCACCCGCCGCTGAAGCTCGAACCGTTCAAGATCGCCTGCTCGAGCTGCAACCTGCGCGAGCTGTGCCTGCCGGTGGGCATGTCCAACGAGCAGCTGCTCAAGCTCGACTCGCTGGTGACGACGCGGCGCACGGTGGCGCGCAGTGACACGCTTTTTCGCAGTGGCGACCATTTCCAGTCGCTGTACGCGGTGCGCACCGGGTTCTTCAAGACCTGCGTCTCGTCGGAGGACGGGCGCGACCAGGTCACCGGATTCCAGATGGCCGGTGAGCTGCTCGGCCTGGACGGCATCGGCACCGATGCCCACACCTGCGACGCGGTGGCGCTGGAGGACTCGCAGGTCTGCGTCATCCCCTACCACCAGCTGGAGGACCTGTCGCGCGAGGTCTCCGACCTGCAGCGCCAGTTCCACCGCATCATGAGCCGCGAGATCGTGCGCGACCACGGTGTCATGCTGCTGCTGGGCAGCATGCGCGCCGAGGAGCGGCTGGCAGCCTTCCTGCTCAACCTGACACAGCGTCTGCAGCACCGAGGTTTCTCGGCCAGCGAGCTGATCCTGCGCATGACGCGCGAGGAGATCGGCAGCTACCTCGGGCTGAAGCTCGAGACGGTCAGCCGCACCTTTTCCAAGTTCCAGGACGAGGGCTTGCTCGAGGTCAAGCAGCGCCAGATCCGCATCCTCGACAGCGAGGGGCTGCAGAAGATCGTCAACGGCGCCGGCGTCTGACGCCGGCGCCGCGCCTGTCGCCGCCTGCCTCAGCGCCGCGGCTCGGGGCTGGCCGCATGGTTGCGGCCTTCCAGCGCCGGACGCTCGGGCGCACGATCGGCGCGCGTGTCGAGCACCGGGTCCGCGCCGCGCACCGCGATCACCGCGGTGACGATGCCGGCGACGACGACGGCGAGCGGGCCGCCGACGACCAGCCACATGATCCGGTGCCGCCACCAGGGCGTCCCGGCCTGCGGATGCGCCGCGTCGTCGGCACGCTGGTGCGCGCGCCGCGCGGGGGTCTGGATCGTCATCGTCGGCTCCTGGGTCGAACCCGGATCGCGTGCCGCCCTGCTCAGCGCGGCAGCACGAAGGTGGTCTCCTCGTCGACCGTCACCGATCGCTCGCCGGCGGTCTCGGGCAGGCGCTCGACGTGAACGGCCAGAGGATGCGCGCCCGGCGCGACATGCTGCACCGCCTCGGGCGGCACCCGCACCGCCACCGGCACCCAGCGCGCCTCGGCCGGGCCGAGCGCGACCTCGCCCGCCGGCTCGAGCCGCAGGCCGTCGAAGCCGGTGGCGCCGATCCGGTAGCGCTGCGTGCGCTCGGTGGCATTCATGATCTGCAGGCGGTAGACATTCTCGATCCAGCCGTCCTCGACCAGCCGCGCCAGCGTCGCGCGGTCGCGCACGATGTCGACCTTCATCGGTTCGCGCAAGGCCAGGCTGGCGGCCAGCGCCAAGGTGATCAGCACCAGGATCGCACCGTAGACCAGCACGCGCGGGCGAAAGACCCGGCGCAGCATCTGCGCGCCCGTCCAGCCCTGCGCCAGGCCATTCTGCGTCACGTAGCGGATCAGCCCGCGCGGGTACTGCATCTTGTCCATCACGCCGTTGCAGACGTCGATGCACGCGGTGCAGCCGATGCATTCGTACTGCAGCCCCTTGCGGATGTCGATGCCGGTCGGACAGACCTGCACGCACAGCTCGCAGTCGATGCAGTGCCCCAGCCCCGCCGCCTTCAGGTCGGTCTTGCGCCCGCGTGTGCCGCGCGGCTCGCCGCGGCCGGCGTCGTAGCTGATGATCATCGTGTCGTGGTCGAACATCGCGCTCTGGAAGCGCGCGTAGGGGCACATGTACTTGCACACCTGCTCGCGCATCCAGCCCGCGTTGCCGTAGGTCGCGAAGCCGTAGAACAGGACCCAGAACCACTCCCAGGGCCCGAAGCCGAGCGTGCGGGCCGCCGCCCCCAGCTCGCGGATCGGCGTGAAGTAGCCGACGAAGGTGAAGCCGGTCCACAGCCCGATCGCGATCCAGACCGCGTGCTTGGCCAGCGCGCGCCAGGCGCGGTCCAGCGTCCAGCCGCCGGCGTCGCGCTTCATGCGTTGCGGCCGGTCGCCCTCGATGCGGCGCTCGACCCACATGAAGATCTCGGTGTAGACCGTCTGCGGGCAGGCGTAGCCGCACCACAGCCGGCCGGCGACCGCGGTGAAGAGGAACAGCGCGTAGGCCGAGACGATCAGCAGCCCGGTCAGGTAGATGAAGTCCTGCGGGTACAGCACGAGGCCGAAGATGTAGAAGCGCCGCGCGCCGAGATCGAACAGCACCGCCTGGCGATCGTTCCACTGCAGCCATGGCAGGCCGTAGAAGACGAGCTGCGTCAGCCACACCAGCGCCCAGCGCCAGCGGGCGAACCAGCCGCTGACGGCGCGCGCGTAGATCTTCCTCTGCGCCTGGTACAGCGATACCAGCTGCGCGGCGGCATCGTCGTCGCCAGGGGCTGCGTTCCTGCTGTCCATGCTGCTCGGTTCAGGTTCGAGGCGCGCGAGTCGGCCTCATCGCGGCGCGGCGCGGGCCGGCGTCCGGCGCTGGCCCGCGACGTTGGCCGGCGGGCGTGCCGAACGCCGGCACCCGGCGCGACGCGTGGGCCTGCTCAGTTGGCCGCGACCGCGGTCGGCCGCGACAGTTGCCAGACGTAGGCGGCCAGCACGTGGATCTGCTCCGGCGTCAGCAGCCTGGCCTGCGCCGGCATCGCATTGTTGACGCCCTGGCTGATGCGCGTGGCGATCGCCTGCTCGCCCCAGCCGTGCAGCCAGATGCGGTCGGTCAGGTTCGGCGCCCCGAGCGCCTGCATGCCCTTGCCGTCCTCGCCGTGGCAGGCGGCGCAGGCGGCGAAGGCCTCGCGCCCGAGCTGCGCGAAGACCGGGTTGTGCGGGCTGTCCGACAGGCTCAGCACGTAGTGCGCGACGTTGCGCACGTTGTCGCCACCGCCGATCGCCTCGGCCATCGGCGGCATCACGCCCATGCGGCCCTCGGTGATCGTGGTCTTGATCGTCTCGTGGTCGCCGCCCCACTGCCAGTCGGCGTCGGTCAGGTTGGGGAAGCCGCGGCTGCCGCGCGCGTCCGAGCCGTGGCATTGCGCGCAGTTGTTGATGAACAGGCGCTGGCCGATTCCCATCGCGTCGGCATCGCGCGCCAGGTCCTCGGCCGACATCGCGGCGTACTTGGCGTACACCGGCGCCATCGCCTCGCGCGCCCTGGCCTGCTCGTGGTCGTACTGCCCGGTGCTGGTCCACTTCAGCGAGCCGCCCACCACCCCCAGCCCCGGGTAGAGCGCGAGGTAGACGGCGGCGAAGACGACCGTGATGACGAACAGCCACATCCACCAGCGCGGCAGCGGGTTGTTCAGTTCGCGCAGGTCCTCGTCCCAGACATGGCCGGTGGTGTTGTCGCTGGCCATCACCTTGCGCCGGCTGGCGATGATCAGCAGCGCCAGGCATGCGGCCAGGCTCAGCACCGTCGCGACGGCGACGTAGACCGCCCAGCCGCTGTTGAAGAAATCGCTCACGACATCCTCCGATCCGATTCGTCGATCTGCCGGTCCTCGTCACCGGCGAACGGCAGCATCGCCGCCTCGTCGTGCGCGCGCTGGCGCCGGGCGCTCCAGGTCCAGGCCCAAAGGGCCACGAACAGCAGCAGCCCCAGCACCGTGACCGCCGATCGCAGGTCGTTGACATCCATCGTCGCTGCTCCGTCGGTTGCTCAGCGCGCCAGCCCGAGGCCTTGCAGGTAGGCGACCACGGCGTCGAGCTCGGTCTTGCCGCTCACCTCGCCGGCCGCCGCGGCGATCTCCGCGTCGGTATACGGCACGCCGATGCGGCGCAGCGCGGTCATGCGCGGGGCCATCACCGACGGGTCGAGCGCGTTGCGCTCCAGCCAGGGGTAGGCCGGCATGTTCGACTCCGGGACGAGGTCGCGCGGGTTGATCAGGTGCACGCGGTGCCACTCGTCGCTGTAGCGCCCGCCGACGCGGTGCAGGTCCGGGCCGGTGCGCTTGCTGCCCCACTGGAAGGGGTGGTCGTAGACGAACTCGCCGGCCACCGAATAGGCGCCGTAGCGCAGCGTCTCGGCGCGGAACGGGCGCACCATCTGCGAGTGGCAGTTGTAGCAGCCCTCGCGGATGTAGATGTCGCGCCCGGCGAGCTGCAGCGCGCCGTAGGGCTTGACGCCCTCGATCGGCTGCGTCGTCGACTTCTGGAAGAACAGCGGGACGATCTCGACCAGGCCCCCGACCGACAGCGCGACCAGGATCAGCACGATCATCAGGAAATTGCTGGTCTCGATCCGCTCGTGGCCGCTGGCCGGTGCGTCATGCGATGCCATCGTCGCGCTCCTTTCAGGCGTGCGCCGCGGCCATCGGCACGCGCGCCTCGGCCGGGCGGTTGCCCTTGATCGTCATCGCGACGTTCCACGCCATCAGCAGCATGCCGCTGAGGTACAGCAGCCCGCCGCTGAAGCGGATGACGTAGAAGGGATAGGTCGCCTTGACGCTCTCGACGAAGCTGTAGACCAGCGTGCCGTCGGGGTTGACCGCGCGCCACATCAGCCCCTGCATGACGCCGGCGATCCACATCGCGGCGATATACAGCACGATGCCGATGGTGGCGATCCAGAAGTGCAGCTCGACCGCCTTCGGGCTGTACATGGTCTTGCGGCCATACAGGCGCGGGATCAGGTAGTACAGCGACCCCATCGTGATCAGCCCGACCCAGCCCAGCGCGCCGGAGTGGACATGGCCGACGGTCCAGTCCGTGTAGTGGCTCAGCGCGTTGACGGTCTTGATCGACATCATCGGCCCTTCGAAGGTCGACATGCCGTAGAACGACAGGCTGACGATCAGGAACTTCAGGATCGGGTCGTCGCGCAGCTTGTACCAGGCGCCGCTGAGGGTCATGATGCCGTTGATCATCCCGCCCCAGCTCGGCGCCAGCAGCACGAGCGAGAAGATCATGCCGACGCTTTGCGTCCAGTCCGGCAGCGCGGTGTAGTGCAGGTGGTGCGGGCCGGCCCACATGTAGGTGAAGATCAGGGCCCAGAAGTGGACGATCGACAGCCGGTAGCTGTAGACCGGGCGCTCGGCCTGTTTCGGGATGTAGTAGTACATCATCCCGAGGAAGCCCGCGGTCAGGAAGAAGCCGACCGCGTTGTGCCCGTACCACCACTGCACCATCGCGTCCTGCACCCCGGCGTAGACCGAGTAGGAATGCGTCAGGCTGGTCGGGATCTGGATGTTGTTGAAGATGTGCAGCAGCGCCACCGCCAGGATGTAGGCGCCGAAGAACCAGTTGGCGACGTAGATGTGGCGCACCTTGCGCATGCCGATGGTGCCGAAGAAGACCACCGCATAGGCGACCCAGACGACCGCGATCAGAAGGTCGATCGGCCAGATCAGCTCGGCGTACTCGCGGCTTTGCGTATAGCCCAGCGGCAGCGAGACCGCCGCCAGCACGATCACCGCCTGCCAGCCCCAGAACGTGAACCTGGCCAGCGCCGGCATGAACAGCGGCGTCTGGCAGGTGCGCTGCACGACGTGGTAGCTGGTCGCGAACAGCGCGCTGCCGCCGAAGGCGAAGATCACCGCGTTGGTGTGCAGCGGCCGCAGCCGGCTGTAGGTGAACCACGGGATCCCGAGGTTGGCCTCGGGCCAGGCGAGCTGGGCCGCGATGATGACGCCGACCAGCATGCCGACCGCGCCCCAGACCACCGATGCGATCGCGAACCAACGCACGACGGCATCGGTGTAGACCGGCGCCGCGGACGCGGCGCCTGCGCTTGGCTTGGACATCAGACCTCTCCTCGGGAACTCGATTCTTCAGCGCGCGCGCTAGGCCGCGACGTGGATTCTTCTACCGGCGCTGGTATGCTGGCTTGATTGACATCAATACGCCCGGATCGTTCGTAGGGCACGCGCAACGCGGCGACGGCGGCGGCCGGCGCGGCGCGCCTGGGCCCGCCGTCGGCGTGTGTCGCGTCGCTGGCGCGTACTGGCGCGGCGGCGTCGACGCCGGCCGACGCATCGTCACGCAGGATGCGCTCGCCCTCCTCGTCCAGGTCGTCGAACTGGCCGCGGTAGAGCGCCCAGCCGAAGACCCCGATGATCGCCAGCACCAGCAGCGCGGACAGCGGGATCAGCAGGTAGAGGATGTCCATTGCCCGCCTCAGGCTCGTGCTGCGGGCGCAGCGCCTGCGCCCGCATCCCGTGCGGCCGCGGCAGCCCCGGGCCGATGCGCGGCGGCCCGCTCGGCCGTCGTGCGGATGGCGCCGTCGCGCCCGGCGCGCAGCGCATTGCCGACCACCAGCAGCGAGCTGGCCGCCATGCCCAGCCCGGCGGCCCAGGGCGGCAGCCAGCCTGCCATCGCCAGCGGGATCCCGGCGGCGTTGTACAGCGCCGCCCAGGCGAAGTTCTGGTGCACGATGCGCACCGCGCGGCGCGCCGTGCGGCGCAGGTCGACGATCGCCTCCCAGCGCCCGCTGACGATCACGGCGTCGGCCTGCGCGCGCGCCACCAGCGCGCCGTGCCCCATCGCCAGCGAGACCTCGGCGCGCGCGAGAACCGGCGCATCGTTGACGCCGTCGCCGACCATCGCCGTGAAGCGCCCGGCGCGCTGTTCGGCCGCGACCGCGTCGAGCTTGCGCCCGGGGCTCGCGCCGCCGACCGCATCGTGCAGGCCCAGCCGCGCCGCCAGCGCCCGAACGCGCGCCGGGTCGTCGCCCGACAGCAGCGCCGGCTCGACCCCGTCCGCACGCAGCGCGCTCAGCGCGTCGGCGGCACCGGGACGCAGCACCTCGTCGATCTCGAACGCGGCCACCGGCCGGCCGTCGCGCAGCAGCAGGCTGCGCGCATCGCCGGCCCATCCGAGGTCCCACCCCGTGGCGCCCGCGGCCGCCAGCCGCGACGGGTCGCCGAGCTGCCAGCGCCGGCCGCTCGACTCGATGCCGTCGATCCCGACGCCGGCGGTCTCGCGCACCTCGCGCATCGCGCCCGCATCGCCGTCGGCCGAGGCGCTGCGAGCAGCCGGCTCGCGCACGGCAGCGGCCGCCGCAGCCGGCGCGTCGGCATCGTCCGCGCCCGCCAGCGCGCGCGCCACCGGGTGCGTCGACCAGCGCGCGAGCGCCGCCGCGACATGGCGCGCCTCACCGGCAGCGACGCCACCACCGGGCGCCAGGCGGACGGCGGCGAGCCGCAAGCGGTCCTCGGTCAGCGTCCCGGTCTTGTCGACGAACAGGCGCTGCACGCGCGCGAACTGCTCGATCGCATCGAGCCGCTGCACCATCACGCCGCGCCGCGCCAGGCCACCGGCCGCGGCCACCAGCGTCGCCGGCGCGGCCAGCGACAGCGCGCACGGGCAGGTCACGATCAGCACAGCGACCGCGACCGCGAGCGCACGCGCCGGGTCGATCAGGCTCCACGCCGCCGCGCTGAGCGCGGCCAGCAGCAGCACCGCCCACAGGAAGGGCGAAGCCCAGCGGTCGGCCAGCCGGGCGCTGGCCGGGCGCTGCATGACCGCGTCGCGCATCATCGCGACGATGCGCTCGTGGCGCGTATCGGCGCCGACGCGGTCGACGCGCATGCGCACCGCCGCGCCGAGGTTGATGCTGCCGGCCACCAGCAGCGCACCGGCGCGCTTGTCCACCGGCGCCGACTCGCCGCTGAGCAGCGCCTCGTCGGCGCGCGTCGCACCCTCGAGCAGCACGCCATCGGCGGGGAAGGATTCGCCCAGCGGAACGCGCAGCACGTCGCCCGGCGCCAGCCGCTGCACGCTGACGCGCTCGACGCCACCGGCCGCGGTCTCGCGCAGTGCCGCCGCCGGCATCGCCGCCAGCGCCGCCTCCAGCGTCTCGTGCGCGCGGTGGCGCGCGCGCATCTCGAGCCAGCGCGCGCCGAGCAGGAGGGCGACGAACATCGTCACCGAGTCGAAGTAGACCTCCCGGCCGAAGAGGCCGCCAGGGTCGAACGCGGCCGCGGTGCTGGCGACGAAGGCCACCGCCAGCGCCAGCGCCACCGGGACGTCCATGCCGATGCGGCGCCGGCGCAGCGCGCGCCACGCGCCGCCGAAGAACGGCCCGGCCGAGAACACCATCACCGGCAAGGTCAGCACCCAGCCACCCCAGGCGAGCAGCCGGCGCAGGTCTTCGGCCAGTTCGCCCGGCCCGGCGACATAGGCCGGCGTGGCCATCATCATGACCTGCATCATGCAGAACCAGGCGACGAACAGCCGCCACAGCATGCGCCGCTGCTCCGCGCGCCTGAGCTCGCGCGCCGGTGCCGCGGCATCCGGCACCGCGTCGTAGCCGGCGGCGCGGATCGCCGCCAGCAGCGCCGACGGCCGCGTTCGCGCCGGGTCCCAGCGCACCTGCGCGCGCTCGGCGGCGGCGCTGACGCGGGCCTCGAGCACGCCGTCGACGCGCGCCAGCGCCGCCTCCAGGATGCCGCTGCACGCCGCACAGGTGATGCCGGCGATGCGCAGCGTCGACTCGGCGCTGCGCCGGCCGTCGGCGTTGTCGATGAAGCGCGTGAAGCGCGCGAATTCCAGCGGGTCGTCGAGGATGCCGGTGTCCAGGCGCACCGGCGCCGCGGCCGACGCACCCGGCATGCCGGGTTCGGCGGGCGCCACGGCGAGCCTGGCGGGGAAGGCGGCGGGACGGTTCACGTTGGGGGTCCGACACGACACGGCCGCGAGCCAGTCCACGCGCCTTCGCGCATGACGCTACGATGCCGCGCGCGTCGCGCCAGCATCCTCCCGCCCGTGTATGGCAACATGATACAGATCAAGATTTCCCGAGCGCCACACTCGCCCATGGCTTGCCGAACCGGCATCTGGCAGCGGGCGGTGCGACCAGTGCCGCGCGCGCGAAGCACGCCGGCGGCCCCCTGCGATGCCATGCGGCAGGACCGGGGCATGGTGCGCGCGCTGCTCATGGCGACCGGGACGGCGATCGGCGCGATGCTGCTGGCGATAGCCACGCCGGCGGCAAGCGCGCAGGATCTCGGCCAGCCCAGGCTGGCGACGGTCGAGCTGCGCGCCGGGATGCACCGCATCGTCGCCGAGCTTGCGATCACGCCGGCGCAGCAGGCGTTGGGGCTGATGTTCCGCCGCGACCTCGGCCCCAACGACGGCATGCTGTTCGTCTACGAGCGCCCGCAGCCGCTGTGCTTCTGGATGCGCAACACGCCGCTGCCGCTGACGATCGCCTTCATCGCCAACGACGGCCGCGTGCTGGAGCTGGCCGACATGCGGCCCTTCGACGACACCACGCGCCACTGCAGCCGCGCCGAGGTCCGGTTCGCGCTCGAGATGCACCAGGGCTGGTTCGCGCAGCGCGGCATCGCACCGGGCTTCAGGCTGCGCGGCCAGCCGTTCGAACCCTGACGGTCAGGCGCCGGCGCGCAAGGCCCCGGCGCCGCGCACGCTCAGGCGAAGTTGGCCTGCGCGAATTCCCAGTTGACCAGCTTGTCGAGGAAGGTCTCGACGAACTTGGGGCGCAGGTTGCGGTAATCGATGTAGTACGCGTGCTCCCACACATCGACCGTCAGCAGCGGCTTGTCGCCGGTCGTCAGCGGGGTACCGGCCGGGCCCATGTTGACGATATCGAGCGAGCCGTCGGCTTTCTTCACGAGCCAGGTCCAGCCGGAGCCGAAGTTGCCGACCGCCGACTTGACGAAGGCCTCGCGGAAGGCCGCGTACGAACCCCACTTGGCCGCGATCGCGGCAGCCAGCGCGCCGCCGGGCTCGCCGCCGCCGCCCGGCTTCATGCAGTTCCAGAAGAAGGTGTGGTTCCAGACCTGCGCGGCGTTGTTGTAGACGCCACCCGAGGACTTGCGGACGATCTCCTCGAGCGACATCGACTCGAACTCGCTGCCCTTCTGCAGGTTGTTCAGGTTGACGACGTAGGCATTGTGGTGCTTGCCGTGGTGGTATTCGAGCGTCTCGCGGCTGTAGTGCGGCGCCAGGTCGTCGAGCCCGTACGGCAGCGGCGGCAGCTTGTGTTCCATGGTGGTCGGTCCTCCGTCGGTGGGAAAACCCATTCTAGGCAGCGGGCAAAGTCCCGGCAGGCGGCCGGGGCGGGATTTCGCGCGTGCGGCCGCCCGGCGCCTCCTCGACGCGCAGTGCCGCGCGGCCGTCGGCCCACACGCCGGTGACCGCCTGCCCGACCGCGAGCGCCGCGGCCTGCGTCACCGGGGTGCCGGCGCTGTCCTCGACCCAGGCATAGCCGCGCGCGAGCACCGCGCGCGGGTCCAGCGCATGCAGCCGCCGCTCGGCCGCGAGCAGCCGCTGGCGCTCGGCCTGCAGCCGCACCACGAGCGCGCGCTGCAGCCGCTGCGCGCGCTCGGGCAGCGCGCGCGCGGCGGCATCGATGCGGCGCGAGCTCGCCGCGATCGCACGCTGCGCGAGCCGCG
>JACPVA010000140.1 GCA_016191995.1 Burkholderiales bacterium
CCGAATGGCACGACCTCGGTGCTGCCCACTTCGACCGCGCCGACGCCGCAAAGACCGCCAATCGACTGATCCGCAGGCTCCAGCAGATCGGTTACAAGGTCGAGGCCACACCGGCTTGACGTTGGACGTTTCATTTCAGTGGTCCATGGCGCGACCACGCCACCCGCGACGCATGAAACGGGCCCAGTCAAGCCCTTGCGCGGATCCGGCTCTGCCGGTCCGCAGCAAGCGCCCCCTCGGGGGGCAGCGAACGCAGTGAGCGTGGGGGTTTCATCTCAGGCGCGGGCGATACGCGCGGCGCCGCGCGGCCGCGGGTCGCTACAAGCGCTCCGCGTGCCAACGCAGATGCTCCTCGACGAAGCTCTGGATGAACCAGTAGCCGTGGTCGTAGCCCGCGTGCCGGCGCAGCGTCAGCGGCTGGCCGGCGCTGGCGCACGCCGCCTCAAGCGCCTCGGGCATCAGCTGCTCGGCCAGGAACTCGTCCGCCAGCCCCTGGTCGACGAGGATCCCCGCCGGGTATGGGCAGCGCGCGCGGCCCATCCGCGCGCTGGCGTCGTGCGCGGCCCAGGCGGCGCGGTCCTCGCCCAGGTAGCGCGAGAAGGCCTTGTGCCCCCACGGGCAGCGGCTCGGCGCGGCGATCGGCGCGAACGCCGACAGCGACCGGAACGCCCCCGGGTGGCGCAGCGCCAGCGTCAGCGCACCATGGCCGCCCATCGAGTGGCCGGTGATGCCGATGCGCGCCGGGTCCAGCCCCAGCCGGTCGACCAGCATCGGCAGCCACTCGCGCATCAGCCAGCTCTCCATCCTGAAGTGGCGCGCCCAGGGCTGCTGCGTGGCGTCCAGGTAGAAGCCGGCGCCCAGGCCGAAATCCCACTCGTCGGCCTCGCCCGCGATGCCGGTGGCGCGCGGGCTGGTGTCGGGCATCAGCAGCGTCAGCCCGAGTGCCGCCGCCACGCGCTGCGCGCCGGCCTTGATCGCGAAGGTCTCCTCGGTGCAGGTCAGCCCGGCCAGGCAGACCAGGGCCGCGCCGCCGGGCGCCGGTGGCGTGTAGACGCCGAAGCGCATCGGCAGCCCGATCGCCGCCGACTCGTGGCTGTGGAAGCGCTGCGTGCCGCCGAAGCAGGCGTGTTCGGCGATCAGCTCCATCAGTACACCACGACCGAGCGGATCGACTCGCCCTTCTTCATCAGCTCGAAGCCCAGGTTGATGTCCTCCAGCTCCAGCCGGTGCGTGATCAGGTCGTCGATGACGATCTTGCGCTCCATGTACCAGTCGACGATCCTCGGCACGTCGGTGCGCCCGCGCGCGCCGCCGAAGGCCGTGCCCTCCCACTTGCGCCCGGTGACGAGCTGGAACGGCCGGGTGCGGATCTCGGCGCCGGCCTCGGCCACGCCGATGATGATGCTGCGCCCCCAGCCCTTGTGCGTGCACTCCAGCGCCTGGCGCATGACGTCGACCTTGCCGATGCACTCGAAGCTGTAGTCGGCGCCGCCGTCGGTCAGCTGCACGATGGCGTCGATGACGTTGCCGGCCTTGCCGGCGTCGATGAAGTGCGTCATCCCGAACCGGCGCGCCATCGCCTCGCGCGCCGGGTTGATGTCGATGCCGATGATCTTGTCGGCGCCGACCAGCTTCGCGCCCTGGATCACGTTCAGCCCGATGCCGCCGAGGCCGAACACGGCGACGTTGGCGCCGGCCTCGACCTTGGCGCTGAACACCACCGCGCCGATGCCGGTCGTCACCCCGCAGCCGATATAGCAGACGATGTCGAACGGTGCGTCGTCGCGGATCTTCGCCAGCGCGATCTCGGGCACGACGATATGCTGGGCGAAGGTGCTGGTGCCCATGTAGTGCAGGATCGGCTTGCCGCCCAGGCTGAAGCGCGACGTGCCGTCGGGCATCAGCCCGCGGCCCTGCGTGGCGCGGATCGCCTGGCACAGGTTGGTCTTGCGGCTGAGGCAGAACTTGCACTGCCGGCACTCGGGGGTGTAGAGCGGGATCACGTGGTCGCCCGGCCTGACGCTGGAGATCCCGGCGCCGACCTCCATCACCACCCCCGCGCCCTCGTGGCCGAGGATGGCGGGGAAAAGACCCTCCGGGTCGGCGCCGGACAGCGTGTACCAGTCGGTGTGGCAGATGCCGGTGGCCCTGACCTCGACCAGCACCTCGCCGGCGCGCGGGCCTTCCAGGTCGACGGTCTCGATCGTCAGCGGCTGGCCTGCCTGCCAGGCGACGGCGGCGCGGGTCTTCATCGGCGAGGCTCCCTCGGTGGACGGTGCGCGGACGATACCCCGCATCGCGTGCACCGGCCAGCGCCGCGCCGGGTCGCTCGGGGCGCCGATGCGATGCGGTCGCCGTCGCCGCTCAGCCGCCTCGCGCGGCCTCGCCGCCACGGTCGTTCGCCGCGCTGCCAGCACACGCGTCGCCCAGCCACTGGCGCAGGGCCGCACGCAGCGCTTGCCCGGGTGCGATCCCGAGCGCGGCCGCCGCGGCGTTGACGCGCGAGACGATGCCGTGCTCGAACGCATCGCGCGCGTCGCCGATGCGCGCACTCGTATGCGCGACGGTCGCCGCGGCACGGCCGGATGCCTGCAGCATCGCCAGCGCCGCGACGCCGGCCTCGTCCTTGCCGATGCCGGCATCGTTGAAGACTGCCAGCGCCAGCGGTTGCGCGAGCGCGTAGCGCGCCGAGCTGGTCCCGCCGTGGGAGCCGCTGACGACGACCGCGCCGGCATCCCCGGCGCCGAGCTGCGTGATGCTGTCGACCAGCAGCACGCGGCCGCCTTCGACACACGCCTTCAGCGGCGATCCCTCGACGAGACCTGACCCCACCTTACTTCACTCTACCGCCCACGACCTAGACCGAACTCTGACCCTCCGATCTGGCCGAAACCCAGTCTTCATGCGGGTTTCGGCCTCTTTCTTGCTTCGACATGTACCCATGCAGTATAGGTACTCTGTGTTGATGTCTCCTTTGCAGTCGGCCATCCTGCCAGGCCATGTACATCGAGTCCGTCCCCAACCGCGACTCCCCTCCGGCGGTGCTCCTGCGCGGGTCGTACCGCGAGGACGGCAAGGTCCGCAAGCGCACCCTGGCCAACCTCTCGCGCCTGTCGATCGATGTGATCGAAGGCTTGAAGGTGCTCTTGCGCGGCGGCGTGGCCGTGCCCAGTGCCGAGTCGGTCTTCACGGTCGAGCGCAGCCTGCCACACGGCCACGTGGCAGCGGTGCTCGGTGCGGCCCGCGGCTCGGGTTCGAGCGCGTGGTTCGGCTCGGCCCCGCAGGAGCTGCAGCCGGTGCTGCAGGCCATGCTGGTGGCGCGCCTGCTGGAGCCGGCCTCCAAGCTGGCCACGCACCGCACGCTGCACGACGATACGGCGACGTCCTCGCTGGGACGCGTGCTGGGCGTGGGCCAGTGCAGCGCCGACGATCTGTACCGGGCGCTGGACTGGCTGCACGACGCCCAAGCCGGCATCGAGCGGCGCTTGGCGCGCCAGCATCTGCTGGGCAGCACGCTGGTGCTGTACGACCTGACTTCGACGTGGTTGACCGGGCGTTGCTGCGAGCTCGCCGCGCGGGGTCATTCGCGTGACGGCAAGCGTGACGACCCGCAGATCGTCTTCGGCCTGGTGTGCACCGCCGAAGGTTGTCCGATCTCGGTGGAGGTGTTCAAGGGCAACACCGCCGACCCCGCCACGGTGGCCTACCAGGTGAGCAAGCTCGAGGAGCGCTTCGGCATCCAGCGCGTCGCCTGGGCCGGTGACCGCGGCATGCTGACTTCGGCGCGCATCGAGCAGGTGCTCAAGCCCCAGGGCATGGACTGGGTCAGCTCCCTGCGCGCGCCGCAGATCGCGCAGCTGGCGGCCGAGCACGGGCCCTTCCAGCCCTCGCTGTTCGACGAGCGCAATCTGCTGGAGCTGACGAGCCAGCACTTCCCCGACGAGCGACTGGTGGTGTGCCGCAACCCCTTCTGGCCGAGGAGCGCGCGCGCAAGCGGCTCGAGTTGCTGGCGGCCACCGAGGCCGACCTGGCCAAGATTGCCGCGGCCACGCAGCGCGCACGCCGCCCGCTGCGCGGCGCGCAGGCCATCGCCCTGGCCGTGGGGCGCGTCATCGAGCGCTTCCACATGGCCAAGCACATCGCCTTGGCGATCACGGACACCGAGCTGACCTGGACGCGCAAGGACGAGGCCATCGCCGCGGAGGCCGCGCTGGACGGCCTGTACGTGATCCGCACCAGCCTGCCCAAGGACAAGCTCGATGCCAACGCAGCCGTGGCCGCCTACAAGAGCCTGGCCAACGTGGAGCGGGCCTTCCGTTCGATGAAGACGGTGGACCTGAATGTGCGCCCGATCTTCCACTACACCGAGCAGCGGGTGCGCGCGCACGTGTTCCTGTGCATGCTGGCCTACTACGTGGAGTGGCACATGCGCCAGCGGCTCGAGCCCATGCTGTTCGACGACGAGGACCTCGACGAGGCCAGCGCCAGCCGCGCCTCGCCCGTGGCCAAGGCCGTTCGATCCGAACACGCCAAGGCCAAGGACGCCAGCAAGCGAGCCGACGATGGCTTGCCGCTGCACAGCTTCGGGACGCTGCTCAAGGACTTGGGCACCTTGACCTACAACATCACGCACACGGCGCTCAACCCCGAGGCCAAGATCGTCCTGACCACAAGGCCCACACCGCTGCAGGACAAGGCCTTCAAACTGCTCGGCCTGAATCCCGCCTGTACCCAGTAGCCGCACCCCGCGGATCGACAAAGATCAATGCGGACGCGGTGTTACGTTCGGGTGGCTGTCGAAGTTCGGGCTAGAATGAGTCTTGTACGAGTCGAACCCATGGGCCTGATCGACCACCCCGACCTGCTGCGCCGGCACCGGCTGACGGTGGCGCAGTACCACCGCATGGGCGAGGCCGGCGTGCTCATGCCCGGGGCACGCGTCGAGCTGGTCGAGGGGGAGGTGGTCGAGATGGCGCCGATCGGGTCGCGGCATGCCGCAGCGGTCAAGCGGCTGATCAGCATGTTCTCCGGCCTCGTCGCCGACCGCACTCAGCTTGCGGCGCAGGCTCCGCTGCGCCTGGACGACCAATCCGAGCCGCAGCCCGACCTGATGTTGCTCGCGCCGCGCGAGGACTTCTACGCCGCCGCGCACCCGCGTCCGGCCGACGTGCTGCTGCTGGTCGAGGTCGCCGACACCACGTCGCGCTACGACCGCGAGGTCAAGCTGCCGCTGTACGCACGCCACGGCGTGGCCGAGGTCTGGCTGGTCGACCTGGACGAAGGTCTGGTGCACCTGCTGCGCGAGCCGCGCGACGGCCGCTATACGCAGATCCAGGTCAGCGCGACGCCGGGCATCGTCGCGCCGCAGGCGCTGCCGGCGGCGGCGGTCGACCTGTCGCCGCTGCTGACGCGCTGACGCGGGCGCACCCCGCGCGCAGCCGTCGGCGAGCGCCCCGGCGCGTTCAACCCGCGCCCGCCGACTCCATCGTCTGCGCCGCCAGGCAAAGGTCCTGCCACGCGCGCGCCTTGTCGGGCAGGTTGCGCAGCAGGTAGGCCGGGTGGTAGGTGACGACCAGCGGCACCCCCTGGTA
Source organism: Burkholderiales bacterium (assembly GCA_016191995.1). Lineage (GTDB taxonomy): Bacteria > Pseudomonadota > Gammaproteobacteria > Burkholderiales > Burkholderiaceae_C > Rubrivivax. Next base: position 5,592 of record JACPVA010000140.1, read on the forward strand.
GGCGTGCACGCGGCCGCGCAGGCGGCCGATCGCCTCGCTGCTGCGCAGCAGCTGCTGCACCGCGAAGCGCCCCATCGCGACGATGACGCGCGGCCGCACGAGCGCGATCTGGCGCTGCAGGTAGGGCTCGCAGCAGGCGAGCTCCTGCGGCGTCGGGTTGCGGTTGCCCGGGGGACGGCACTTCAGCGTATTGGCGATATAGACGCGCCGCGCCGGGTCGGCCGCCGACGCGTCGCGCGTCAGGTCGAGTGCCGCCAGCATCTGGTCCAGCAGCCGCCCGGCCGGGCCGACGAAGGGCTCGCCCTGGCGATCCTCCTGCTCGCCCGGCGCCTCGCCGACGACCATCCAGCGCGCATCGTCCGCGCCGACGCCGAACACGGTCTGCCGCCGCGTCTCGCACAGCGCGCAGGCGCGGCAGGCTGCGACCTCGTCGCGCAGTGCCGGCCAGTCGAGCGTGGCGATGCGCGCGGCACGCGGATCCGGCCCGCTGCCGTCATCACGAGCCGGCTCCGCGGGAGCCGCCTCCACGGCGGGCGGCGCCGGCACGGGCGATGCGCGGGAAGCGCCGGCGCGCGGCGCCGCGGCCCTCGGCGGGAGCGGCGGCGCGGCGGAGGCGACGGGCGCGGCAGGCACGACGGCTGCCGCGGGAGCGACGGCTGCGCCGGAGACGACGGCAGCAGCAGGGGCGTCGAGGGCGGCGGTCAGCGGCGCGCCCCATACGCGCAGCCCCATCGCGCGCAGCATCGCATGCTGGCGCTCAGTCCAGCCCACGCCGGTCTCCTGCGGGGTCCGCTGCGGCCGCCCGGTCCGCCGCGTCGCCTGGCGGCGCGGGCGACGCGGCGGCTGCCAACCGCAAGCGCATCACGATCGCATCCTCGCGCCGGCCGTGCGGCGCCGGGTAGTAGTCACGCCGAAGCCCGACCTGCTCGAACCCGCGTGCCGCATACAGCCGGCGTGCGCGCTCGTTGCTCGGCCGCACCTCGAGCCATAGCGTGGCGGCGCCGCGCGCGACCGCGGCCGCCTGCAGCGCATCGAGCAGCGCCCGCGCGTGGCCGCGGCCCTCATGCGGCCGCGCGACGGTCAGGTTGAGCAGGTGCATCTCGTCGGCCGCCGGCAGCGCGACCGCGTAGCCGACGAGCTGCCCGTCGGCATCGCGCCGCAGCGCGGTCCAGTGGCTTGCAGCCAGCGAGTCGGCGAAGTGGCTGCGGCGCCAGGGGAAGGCATAGGCGCAGGCCTCGATCGCGAGCACCGTGTCCAGGTCCGCCTCGGACATCGGGCACTCGACGCCGGCGGCCCGGGCTGCACCCGGCTGCGCGAGCACGCCCGCCACGCCCACCGCTTCAAGCCGTCGCGCGATCGGCGCGCAGCCGCGCGCGCTCGGCGGTCGTCAGCGCGACCTTGTCGCGCAGGTAGACCGGCAGCGCGTCGGCGGGGTCGCGCCGCGCGCCGTCGGCCCAGGCCTGGCGCGCGCAGCGCAGCAGCGCGGCCGCGCGGTCGGACTCGCGCGCGTGCAGCGCGGCGTCGCCGAGCGGCAGCCGGCCGCCGAAGGCCTCGATCGCCGAACCGGCCACGCGCTGCGGCGGATCGGCCGCCCAGCGCGCCGCTAGCGCCGCCACCGTGTAAAGCGCCGGCGCTGCCAACACCTGCCAGCGCGTGCCGGCGCGCCGGTAGGCCGCCGCGTAGACCTCGTCGATGCGCGCGTCCATCGCGACCCAGACCATGCCCTCGCGCCAGGGCGCGTCCTCGGCGACGATGGCCAGGCTATCGACCGGCAGCACCGGCCGCCCGAGCCCGAAGGCCAGCCCCTGCGCCACCGCGCACGCCGTGCGCAGCCCGGTGAATGCGCCCGGGCCGGCGCCGAAGGCCACCGCATCGAGGTCGGCCAGACGGATCCCGGCCTGCGCCAGCACCGCGTTCACCTCGCGCAGCAGCGTTGCCGACGCCGCCGCACCTCCGGCCCCCGTCCACGCGACCTCGCCCGCCGGCCCGCAGGCGGCCACGGCCATGCGCTCGGTCGAGGTGTCGAAGGCGAGCAGCGCGCGGCTGGCGGCAGGCATCGGCGCAGTGTAGCCGTGCGATCATGCCGGCCATGCTGGTCGATCGCCCCGCTTGCACCGCCGGTTCCGGCGGATCGTTTCCCACCGGCCAGGATGCCGGTCGGCGCCGACAAGCCTGTCGCGGCCGCGGGTCATGGACCGGGGTGTCGACGCTGCCGCGCCGCCCGCTCGCCGCGCGGGCCGCGCTGACGCTCGCGCTGCTGGTCGCGAGCCACGGCGCGCTGGCCAAGCCGACGCGGGAGCCTGCCAGCGAGTTGCCCGTCGAAGTCGCCGCCGCGCTGCAGCGAGCGCGCATCCCCGCGCAGGCGTTGGCGGTCGTCGTCGAGGAGGCTGGCGGCAACCGCCAGCGGCTGGTCCTGAACGCCGGCCAGCCGATGAATCCTGCGTCGCTGGCGAAGCTGGTGACCACTTACGCCGCGCTGGACCGGCTCGGCCCGGCCTGGCGCTGGCGCACGCCGGTGTGGCTCGCCGGTCCGGTGCGCGACGGCGTGCTGGCGGGCGACCTGGTGCTGCGCGCCAGCGGCGACCCGACGCTGGTCGTCGAACGGCTGTGGCTGCTGCTGCGCCGCGTGCAGCAAGCCGGCGTGCGCGAGATCGCGGGCAACATCGTGCTCGACCGGCGCGCCTTCGCGCCGGCGGCCGAGGACCCTTCGGCCTTCGACGGCGAGCCCATGCGCCCGTACAACGTCGCGCCCGACGCGCTGATGCTCAACTTCAAGTCGGCGCTGTACACCTTCACGCCCGACGCCGCGGCCGGCCGCGCGCGCGTTAGCGCCACGCCTGCGCTGGCCGGCACCGCGATCGACGCCTCGGTGCCGCTCGCCGACGGCGGCTGCGGCGACTGGCGCGGCGCGCTGAAGGCGAGTTTCAGCGACGATGGCCGCGTGCGTTTCGCCGGCCGCTACCCGGCCGGCTGCGGCGAGCGCGTCTGGCCGGTCGCAGACCCGGCGCCCGCGACCTACAACGCGCGGCTGCTCGAAGGCCTGTGGCGCGAGATGGGTGGCACGCTGCGCGGGCGCGTGCGCGACGGCGAGGCGCCGGCGGGCGAGCCCACCTTCGTCGCCGAGTCACCCCCGCTGGCCGAGGTCGTGCGCGACATCAACAAGTACAGCAACAATACTATGGCGCGCCAGCTCTTCCTGACGCTGGCCGCCGAGGCCGACCCCGCGACCCCGGCCACCGCCGACGCGGCGCGCGCGATCGTCGGCGCCTGGCTGCGTGAGCGGCTCGGCGACGCCGCCGCGACGGTCGCGATCGACAACGGCGCCGGGCTGTCGCGCCAGGTGCGGTTGTCGGCGCACGCCCTGGCCCGGCTGCTGCAGCACGCCTGGAGCAGCCCCGTGATGCCCGAGCTGGCTGCGTCGCTGCCGGCGGCGGCGCTGGACGGCACGCTGCGCCGCGCCAGCGTGCCCGCCGGGCGCGCGCACCTGAAGACCGGCTCGCTGCACGATGTCGCCGGCGTCGCAGGCTACGTGCTCGGCGCCAGCGGCCGGCGCTGGGTGCTGGTCGCGATCGTCAACCACCCCGATGCCGCCAGCGCGCGGCCGGCGCTCGATGCGCTGATGCGCTGGACGATGAACGACCAGGCGCGGCGCTGAGCGCCCACCTGGTCAGTTCAGGGCGCGCCGCACCCGAACCGCTGCGGGGCGAAGGTCAAGCCCGTCCGCCAGCGCGCAGCGCCGGCCCCAGGCGCTCGCGCTCAGAACGGGTTGTTGGTCGCGCGCGAAACCGCCAGCAGGCCGAGCCGTGACTGGCCGCCGTAGGCCATCCAGCGCCCGTCGGCCCACAGGTGGTTCGACGAAGTCGCCTCGTCCACCAGCGTCGCGCCGCTGCAGTCCGGCAGCGCCGCCGAGCACGCGGCCGCGGTCGCGCTGGACAGGCCGAAGCTGCCCGGCGAGATGACCATCGCCTGCACCATCTCGTCGGCCAGCACCAGGCCGATGTAGCGGCCGTCGTTGATCTCCTGGTCCTGCAGCCCGACGCGCAGCCCGGCGTTGATCTCGAAGACGAGGTCGGAGATCAGCGCCGCGCGGCTGCGGATCTCGCCGCTGCGGTGCGGGTAGTCGTCGGCATGCGCGTCCTTCTCGGCCAGCGCCTGCGGCGACTTGCCGACGTCGTGCACGGTGGACAGGACGATCCGCACCCCGGCCTGCTGCAGCCGGCGCAGCTGCGCCGCCACCGCCGCACCGCGCGAGCGCGCTTCGGCCAGCAGCTCGCCGGCCGGACGCGCCGGGTCCTGATCGAAGGCGTCGTACAGGTCCCAGACGTCGTGCGCGCCGACCATCACCGTGGCAAGGTTCTTCTCGCCGGGCTGGACCAGCGCCAGCGCGGCGTCGACCTGAGCCACCAGGCCGCTCGCGCGCGCCTGCGGCGCGGCGAGCATGTAGGCTCGCGGGTCGGGCTCGGCATCCGGGTTGCACTCGGCGAACACATGGCCGTAGCTGCTCGCCACCGCCTGGACCCAGATCGGCTCGGCGTCACAGTCCAGCGCACCGCTCTCGGCCAGCACGTTGACGCCGTACTTGCGCCCGTCCGGCAGCAGCACGCTCGATTCGTCGCCGAGCGCGAACAGCCGCGCCGGGGCGAAGTCCTCGACCTGCGACGTGCCACCGCCGCAGGCCGCCAGCAGCAGGGCGGCCGAGCACGCCGACAGCGCCGCCCGCAGCGTTCCTCGGCCACGGCGGGCATGGCCGGCCTGCCGGCGCAGGTATCGCTCGAATCTCATCGTCTCTCCGCTGGCGGCGCGTTCGGCCATGGGGCCACGCCGTCGAATCCCGTTCACGCCGCCGCGCGGCGCAGGCGGTCGCCGATACCTTCCCAGTCCGCTCCGCAGGGCGGGTGCTCGACCCAGATCTGGCCCGCGCCGGCGTCGTCGAACGCGCGCAGCACCGCGAACAGCTCGTGCGCCACCGCCGCCGCGTCCGCGGGCATGCGGCGATGCCGGGCGGCCCCGGGCGGGGCGACGCGCGAATATACCGCCACCGCCTCGCGCGCCGCGTCGTCCAGCCGGGCCCACGCCGCGGCCAGCGCCGCGGCGTCGAACAGCCGCACCGGCGCCCGCGGCGCATAGTGCGACGCCAGCCGGCCCGGCGCGCGCGGCGACGCCGCGCCGGGCTCGGCGGGCAGCACCCCCAGCACCGCGGCCAACGCGTCGCGCGTCACGCTGCCCGGGCGCAGCAGTGCCGGTGGGTCGACGCTGCAGTCGACGATCGTCGACTCGATGCCGACCGGGCAGGCCCCGCCGTCGAGGACGAGCAGCGCGTCGCCGAACTCCTGCCGCACGTGCGCCGCGGTCGTCGGGCTGACGCGGCCGAAGCGGTTGGCGCTCGGCGCGGCCACGCCCGGCACGCCGAGCGCAGCTGCGCGCACCAGCAGCGCGCGCGCCACCGGGTGCGCCGGCGAGCGCAGCGCGATGCTGCGCTGCCCGCCGGCGGCCGCTTCGGCGACCCCCGGTGCCCGCGGCACGACGACGGTCAGCGGCCCGGGCCACAGGCGCTCGACGAGCCGCGCCGCCGACCCTGGCCAGGCCGCGCTGAACCGCCGCGCCGCCTGCGCATCGACGACGTGCACGATCAGCGGGTGGTCCGCCGGCCGGCCCTTGGCGGCGAAGATCGCGGCCACCGCCGCATCGTCGTCGGCGCGCGCGCCCAGCCCGTACACCGTCTCGGTCGGGAACGCGACCAGGCCGCCGGCAGCCAGGCGCGCGGCGGCAGCGTCGATCGCCGCCGGGTCGTGGCCGTCGAGCACCGGCATCCTCGGCCCCGACTGGCTCAGAACGCCGGCAGGCCGAGCAGCGCGCAAGCCTGCAGCGCCACGCGGCGCGCCTCGGAGGCCGTTGCAGCGGTCAGCGTCAGGTGCCCCATCTTGCGCGCGCGCCGCGGCTCGGCCTTGCCGTACAGGTGCAGCCGCGCCCCCGGCAGGGCCAGCACGCGATCCCATGGCGGCGTGCGCGGCGCGCCGACGCCGGGCGCGAACCACAGATCGCCGAGCAGGTTGAGCATCACCGCCGGCGAGTGCTGGCGCGGCATGACCAGGGGCAACCCGGCGAGCGTGCGGACCTGAAGGTCGAACTGCGAGACATCGCAGGCGTCGATGCTGTAGTGGCCCGAGTTGTGCGGCCGCGGCGCCATCTCGTTGGCGACCAGCCGGCCGTCGGCGAGCCAGAAGAACTCGACGCACAGCACGCCGACATAGTCCATCGCCGCCGCGAGCCTGCGCGCGGCGTCCACCGCCTGCGCGGCGACCTCGGCCGGCAGGTCCGGCGCCGGCGCCTGCGTCACCGCGAGAATGCCATCGCGGTGCAGGTTCTGCTGCACCGGCAGCTGCACGATGGCGCCGTCGCGGCCGCGCGCGACGATGACGCTGAGCTCCAGCCGCAGCGAAAGCCGCTGCTCCAGCACGCAAGGCGCGCGCCCGAGCGCAGCCCAGGCCGCGGCCAGCGCGGCGGGCGAGTCGACGGCGACCTGACCCTTGCCGTCGTAGCCGAGGGCGGCCGTCTTCAGGATGCCCGGAAGCAGCCGATCCGGCACCGCGGCGAGGTCGGCGTCGCGGCACAGCGGCGCGTGCGGTGCGCAAGGCACGCCGGCGCGCTCGAAGAAGGCCTTCTCGCGCGCCCGGTCCTGGCAGATCGCGACCGCCGCCGCCGGCGGTGATACCGGCAGCCGCTGCGCGAGCCAGTCCATCGCCTGCGCGGGGACGTTCTCGAACTCTGTCGTCACGGCCTGGCAGCAAGAGGCGAGCGCGGCCCATCCTGCCGGGTCGTCGTAGGCCGCGGCGATCTGCCGCTGTGCCAGCTGTCCGGCCGGGCCGGCCGGGTCCGGGTCCAGCACCGCGACGCCATAGCCGGCAGCCTGTGCGGCGTGGGCGAACATGCGGCCGAGCTGCCCGCCGCCGAGCACCCCCAGCGTCGGCAGCGGTTCGGCGGCGTCGGGCAGCAGCGGCCCGCGCGTCACGCGAGGTCCCGGTTCATCGCGCGCGCGGCCTCGGTCTGCTCGCGCCGGAAGGCCTCGAGCCGGTCGTGCAGCGCGGGCTGCTCGCGCGCCAGCAGCGCGATCGCGAACAGCGCCGCATTGGCCGCACCCGCAGTGCCGATCGCGAACGTCGCCACCGGAACGCCCTTGGGCATCTGGACGATCGAGTAGAGCGAGTCGAGGCCTTGCAGGTGGCGGCTGGGCACCGGCACGCCGAGCACCGGCACGGTCGTCTTGGCCGCGAGCATGCCCGGCAGGTGCGCCGCACCGCCGGCACCGGCGATGATCGCCCGCAGCCCGCGATCCCAGGCGGTCTCGGCGAAGCGGAACATATCGTCGGGCATGCGGTGCGCGGACAACACATGCGCTTCGTGCGGCACGCCGAATTGCGTCAGCAATTCGGCGGCCGGGCGCAGGGTTTCCCAGTCGGAGGAGGAGCCCATGGCGAGGGCGATTAGGGGGGGCATGTTCATCAGCTCGCAATGGCCGCTGTCATGCGGGTTTCTATCTCGGCAACAATGGACCTTAGCTCACTCGTCTCCCGTAGGAATTCATCCTTGGCCGAGCACATCAGCGCATCCAGGTCCTTCGCGCGATCCTCAAAGCCAGCCGCACGTAGAATTCTCGAAGCATGCGAATAGAGCACCGCGCGATCATCCGAAGGCATTGAATCGCAATTATTCTCGGAGATCACGTGCATCACCTGATCGACCGCCTCACCCGCCCCTCCCGCTTGAAAGGTCGCATATGCTAGGTCCACCTTCAAAGCTGTTCGTATAGATGCCGTTAGCGCCTCTGCCTTGCTTTCGAGCAACGAATGCAGCGACGTTTTTGCAACTTCGAATTTTCCCCGAAGAAGGTCCAGTCGTGGTTGCCACACATCGTAAGGATGAAGTACTGAAGTGACCCGCAAATAGCTCTCAAAATTTTCTGCCGAGTCCAGTTCCGATAGAAATGTCTGATAACTGTTAGATACCGGCGAACCAGTTGCTTCGCCGAACCTCGCATGAGATAATGCCATAGTCGATCGGTTGTGGGCGATTGCTGCAGTTGAAAGAGTATCGCCAATTGCCGTCGCTACACCTCGTGCACGTTCATAGAAAGTTCGAGCCTTATCGAAATCTCCTGCCAAACAATATGCATCCCCCATCGTCAAGAATAGTCTTACGGCCGCTCTCTGATTCCGAAGCGCCCCCTTAGACAGAGCCAAGTTGATGCTCTTGCCCATAGCGGCATGACTTCCAATATTAAATTGGAGGTGTGCTGCCCACGTCGCCACAACGTCAATGACGTCGCACCCCACCGACGCTTGAGCGATAGCAAGCGCTCGCTCAATTCTCTTCAATGCCGCGGGTGTTTCATGTTTTTCGTAATATATTCTAAGCCCATCTAGTAGCATGAGCATTATCGACAGGTCTATGTCGACCCCAAATTTCGACGAGTCATGATACTCATCATAAATTTCTCGTGACTCAACGTGTTTGCCAGCCCGCGTCAGAGCAATTGCGCGATAGACCTTCTCTACTGCGTCTTGATCAGGTCGGCTTGCCTCAGACAGTTCATTCGCTTTCATGGCAGGAGCCCCTCCCATCGCTAATTCGACTGCAAGATGGAAAGAAAGGCAGAGTATTTTCTTGAGATTGCAGCGACCAAATCCCTAGGCAACTCCGGCGCTGGCGCCCGCTTGTTCCAGGGTCTTCCGCCGACGACACAGCTCTCCAGCCAGTCCCGCACCAGCTGCTTGTCCAGGCTCGGCGGGCTCACACCCTCGCGGTAGTCGTCCACCGGCCATAGGCGAGACGAGTCCGGCGTCAGCATCTCGTCCATCACCGTCAGCCGGCCGTCCTCGTCCAGCCCGAACTCGAACTTCGTGTCGGCGATGATGATCCCTCGCGTCAACGCGTAGGCTGCGGCCTCCTCGTACAGCCGCAGCGATACCTCGCGCACCTGCGCCGCGAGCTCCGCGCCGACCAGCCGCCCGGCGGCCGCGAAGTCGATGTTCTCGTCGTGCGCCCCGGCCTCGGCCTTGGTCGCCGGCGTGAAGATCGGCTGCGGCAGGCGCGACGCCTGCTGCAGCCCTCTCGGCAAGGGCACGCCGCAGACCGCGCCGCCGGCCTGGTACTCCTTCCAGCCCGACCCCGCCAGGTAGCCGCGCACCACGGCCTCGATCGGCAGCGGCTTCAGCCGCCTGACCAGCATCGACCGCCCGCGCACCTGATCGACCTCGTCGGGCGCGACGACCGACTCCGGCGCCTGCCCGGTCAGGTGGTTGGGAACGACGTGCGCCAGCCGGTCGAACCAGAACAAGGCCACTTGCGTGAGCACCTCACCCTTTCCGGGTATCGGCTGGCCGAGCACGACGTCGAAGGCCGACAGCCGGTCGGTGGCGACCATCAGCATGCGGTCGTCGCCGACGGCATAGTTGTCGCGCACCTTGCCGCGGTGCAGCAGGGGCAACGAGTGCAGACGGGATTCGAACAGGGCGGGCTTCATCGGCGGTCTTGCGGCGGGGCGGCGGGCAGTGGATCCGGAGGCAGGCGGTACGGCGCGCGGCACCGCACGCCGCAAGTGTCGCGCAGATCGCACCCGCCCCGGAAGTCGAACGCGCGCCTCGCACGCCCCCAATGCGAGCGGGCCGCCGAAGCGGCCCGCGTGACCAGGCTCGGGGCCGGGCCGGCCGCTTCAGCCGGCGACGACCTGCTTCAGCTCGCCGCGCCGGTAGCGCGCCGCGATCTCGGGTAGCGGCAGCGGCACGATCTTCGCCGCCCGCCCCTCGCAGCCGAACTCCAGGTAGCGCTGGCGGCAGATCAGGCGCGCGGCCTCGCGCGCTGGCTTGAGGTAGTCGCGCGGGTCGAACTTCTCGGGGTTCTCGGCCATGTACTTGCGCACCGCGCCCGTCATCGCGAGCCGGATGTCGGTGTCGATGTTGACCTTGCGCACGCCGTGCTTGATCGCCTCCTGGATCTCCTCCACCGGCACGCCGTAGGTCTCCTTCATGGCGCCGCCGTGCGCGCGGATGATCGCCAGCAGCTCCTGCGGCACGCTGGAGGAGCCGTGCATGACGAGGTGGGTGTTCGGGATCCGGCGGTGGATCTCCTTGATGCGGTCGATCGCCAGGATGTCGCCGGTGGGCTTGCGGGTGAACTTGTACGCGCCGTGGCTGGTGCCGATCGCGATCGCCAGCGCGTCGAGCTGGGTGCGCTGCACGAAGTCGGCCGCCTGCTCGGGGTCGGTCAGCAGCTGCTCGCGCGTCATCGTCGCCTCGGTGCCGTGGCCGTCCTCCTTGTCGCCGCGCATGGTCTCGAGCGAGCCCAGGCAGCCGAGCTCGCCCTCGACCGTCACGCCGACCGCATGCGCCATCTCGACGACCTTGCGCGTGACGTCGACGTTGTAGTCGTAGCTCGAGATCGTCTTGCCGTCGGCCTCCAGGCTGCCGTCCATCATCACCGAGCTGAAGCCCAGGTCGATCGCGCCCTGGCACACCGCCGGGCTCTGGCCGTGGTCCTGGTGCATCACGAGCGGGATCTGCGGCCACTGCTCGAGCGCGGCCTGGATCAGGTGCTTGATGAAGGGCTCGCCGGCGTACTTGCGCGCGCCGGCGCTGGCCTGCAGGATGACCGGCGCGCCGACTTCGGCCGCCGCGGTCATCACCGCCTGCACCTGTTCCAGGTTGTTGACGTTGAAGGCCGGGATGCCGTAGCCGTTTTCGGCGGCATGGTCCAGCAGCTGGCGCATCGAGACGAGTGGCATGGGCGGCTCCGGTCGCAGTGGGGGAGGTCGATGTCCCGGCGATGCGGTGCGCGCGTATGCGGCGACGCATCGTCGCTCGCCGACGATTCTACGAGCCACCCCCTCGGAGACCCCGGGCTCGCGCACGAGACCGCGCGAAGCGCCCCAGCGGCGGCAGAGGCATTGCGGATCCAGCGCCGCGCCGGCGCTGCGCGGGCGCGGCGTGTGCAGATCCGGTTCAGAACGGGATGTCGTCGTCCATGTCGTCGAACCCGGTCGACGACGCGGCGGGCTTGGCCTCCTGCTGCGGGCGCGCCGGCGCCGCGGTGCGCGCGGGGCGCTCACTGCCTTCGTCCTGCGGCGGGCTGCCCATGCCCTCGCGGCTGCCGAGCAGCTGCATCTGCTCGGCGACGATCTCGGTCGTCCAGCGGTCCTGGCCGTCCTTGTCGGTCCACTTGCGGGTCTTCAGCCGCCCCTCGACGTAGACCGGGCGCCCCTTCTTCAGGTACTCGCCGGCGATCTCGGCCAGCCGGTCGTAGAAGACGACCCGGTGCCACTCCGTCTCCTCCTGCTTCTCGCCGCTGTCGCGGTTCTTCCAGTTGCGCGTGGTCGCGATCGTGACGTTGCAGATCGCCGAGCCGCTGGGCGCGTAGCGCACCTCCGGGTCGCGCCCGAGGTTGCCGATGAGGATGACCTTGTTGACCGACGCCATGGCTCGCTCCGTCGCTGGGCAGTGGGGGATGCAGGGCATTATCGCGCCGCCCCCGGCGCGCGGCCTCGCCCGGGGGACGGCACGCAGAAGGGGGCACCCGCGAAGGGGTCGCGACGCGCGAAACCTCCCCGCGAAGGACGGACCCAGCCGCGGCCGGGCGGCAGGTACCATCGCTGCGGATCATGCCCGCCCTCGCCGCATCCGCCGCTGCTGCGCCGCCCGACCCTGCCGCCGACGCCGCAGCCGATTCCGGCGCCTGCGCGCTGCAGGTCCTGCACGAGGTGTTCGGTTACCCGGCGTTCCGCGGCGCGCAGCAGGCGATCGTCGGGCATGTCGCCGCCGGCGGCGACGCGCTGGTGTTGATGCCCACCGGCGGCGGCAAGAGCCTGTGCTACCAGGTCCCGGCGATCGTGCGCCACCGCGCCGGGCGCGGCGTCACGGTCGTCGTCAGCCCGCTGATCGCGCTGATGCACGACCAGGTCGGCGCGCTGGCCGAGCTCGGCGTGGCCGCCGCATTCCTCAACTCGACGCTCGACGGCGACGAGGCGCGGCGCGTCGAGCGCGAGCTGCTCGCCGGCCGGCTCGTGCTGCTGTACGCCGCGCCCGAGCGGCTGCTGACACCGCGCTTCCTGGCGATGCTGGACTCGCTGCGCGAGCGCGGGCGGCTGGCGCTGTTCGCAATCGACGAGGCGCACTGCGTCAGCCAGTGGGGGCACGACTTCCGCGCCGAGTACCTCGGCCTGTCGGCGCTGCACGAACGCTACCCCGAGGTGCCGCGCATCGCGCTGACCGCCACCGCCGACGCGCACACGCGCGCCGACATCGTCCAGCGCCTGGCGCTGCACGACGCGCGCCAGTTCGTCAGCAGCTTCGACCGCCCGAACATCCGCTACACCATCGTCGAGAAGGCCGACGCGCGCGCTCAGTTGCTGCGCTTCCTGCGCGACGAGCACGACGGCGACGCCGGCATCGTCTACTGCCAGAGCCGGCGCAAGGTCGACGAGACCGCCGAGTGGCTGAATGCGCAGGGCGTGCCCGCGCTGCCGTACCACGCCGGTCTCGACACGGCGACGCGGCGCCGCAACCAGGACCGCTTCCTGCGCGAGGAAGGGCTGGTCATGGTCGCCACGATCGCCTTCGGCATGGGCATCGACAAGCCCGACGTGCGCTTCGTCGCCCACCTGGACCTGCCGAAGAATATCGAGGGCTACTACCAGGAGACCGGCCGCGCCGGCCGCGACGGCCTGCCGGCCGACGCCTGGATGGCCTACGGGCTGGCCGACGTCGTCAACCAGCGCCGCATGATCGACGACAGCGAGGCCGACGAGACCTTCAAGCGCCTGCAGCGCGGCAAGCTCGACGCGCTGCTGGCGCTGGCCGAGGCGCACGACTGCCGGCGCGTGCGGCTGCTCGCCTACTTCGGCGAACCCTCCGGGCCCTGCGGGAACTGCGACAACTGCCTGCAACCCCCGGCGACCTGGGACGCGACCGAGGCCGCGCGCAAGGCGCTGTCGTGCATCTACCGCTTCCGCCAGCATGGCGGCAGCGGCTTCGGCGCCGGCCACCTGATCGACGTGCTGCGCGGCAAGACGACCGACAAGGTGCACCAGCACGGGCACGAGCGGCTGTCGACCTTCGGCATCGGCGCCGACGTCAGCGAGTCGCAGTGGCGCGGCGTGCTGCGCCAGCTGATCGCGCTCGGCCACGTTCGCGCCGAGGGCGAGTGGAATACGCTGGCGCTGGCCGACTCGGCGCGCGCGGTGCTGCGCGCCGAGGTCAGGCTGGAACTGCGCGTGCCGTCCGACGCCCGCCACGGCGCCGGCAGCGCGCGCCGCGCGGGCAAGGCCGGGAAGGCCGACAAGGCGCCGCCGCTGCCGCTGGACGACGCCGCGGCGGCGCGCTTCGCGGCGCTGAAGGCCTGGCGCGCCGAGGTCGCGCGCGCACACAACGTGCCGGCCTACGTCGTCTTCCACGACGCCACGCTGGCCGAGATGGCGCGCACGCGCCCGGCCACGCCCGAGGCACTGGCCGGCATCAGCGGCGTCGGCAGCAAGAAGCTCGACGCCTACGGCGAGGCGATCCTGCACGTGCTGGCCGGCTGAGAGCCTGCCGCTGGCCGAGCGTCCAGGTGCACGCACACACGCTCAGGCGCGCACACTGCCGGCCTCGGCCCGGCACCGTAAGATGGCCGGTTTTCCCCGAGCCGCCATGCCCGCCGACGACCCGCCGATGATCCGCGTTCGGGGCGCGCGCACGCACAACCTGAAGAACGTCGACCTCGACATCCCGCGCCACGCGCTGGTCGTGATCACCGGGCTGTCGGGGTCGGGCAAGTCCAGCCTCGCGTTCGACACCTTGTACGCCGAGGGGCAGCGCCGCTACGTCGAGAGCCTGTCGGCCTACGCGCGGCAGTTCCTGCAGCTGATGGACAAGCCCGACGTCGACGTCATCGAGGGGCTGGCGCCGGCGATCAGCATCGAGCAGAAGGCCACCAGCCACAACCCGCGCTCGACCGTCGGCACGGTGACCGAGATTCACGACTACCTGCGGCTGCTGTACGCGCGCGCCGGCACCCCGTACTGCCCCGACCACGACCTGCCGCTGGCCTCGCACAGCGTCGCGCAGATGGTCGACGCGGTGCTGGCGCTGCCCGAGGGCACGCGGCTGATGGTCCTCGCGCCCGTCGTGCGCGAACGCAAGGGCGAGTTCGCCGACCTGCTGCAGGACCTTCAGGCGCAGGGCTTCGTGCGCTTTCGCATCGGCGCTTCCGGCGAGCCGGGGCGGCTGGTCGACGCCGAGTCGCTGCCGGCGCTGAAGAAGACCGAGAAGCACGATATCGACGTCGTCGTCGACCGCCTGCGCGTGCGCGCCGACGCGCGCCAGCGGCTGGCCGAGAGCTTCGAGGCCGCGCTGCGGCTGGCCGACGGGCGCGCGATCGCGGCCGAGCTCGACGCCGGCGGCGTGCTGCTGCGCGAGCACGCGTTCAGCCGCCGCTTCGGCTGCCCGGCTTGCAGCCATGCGCTGCCGGAGCTCGAGCCGCGGCTGTTCTCGTTCAACTCGCCGACCGGCGCCTGCCCGGCGTGCGACGGGTTGGGGCAGGTGACCGCCTTCGACCCCGAGCGCGTCGTCGCCTTCCCGCAGCTCAGCATGGCCGCCGGCGCGGTCAAGGGCTGGGACCGGCGCAACGCCTACAGCCACTCGATGCTGCGCAGCGTCGCGCGGCACTACGGCTTCGACATCGAGACGCCGTTCGAGGCCCTTCCCGCCCAGGCACGGCAGGTGCTGCTGTACGGCTCGGGCGAGGAGGCGATCGAATTCAGCTACAGCGCCGAGGCGGGCAGCGCGCGCGCGCGCAGCGTCAGGCGGCGCCATCCCTTCGAGGGCATCATCCCGAACTTCGCGCGCCGGCTGCGCGAGACCGACTCGCCCGCCGTGCGCGAGGAGCTGGCGCGGCTGCAGAGCGCGCGTCCCTGCCCCGCCTGCGGCGGCGCGCGGCTGCGGCGCGAGGCACGCCATGTCTTCCTCAGCGGCCCGCTGGGGCGCGGGCCGGCGATCTACGAGCTCGAGCGCTGGACCCTGGCGCAGTGCCGCGGCTGGTTCGAAGCCCTGGCGCTGGCGGGTGCCAAGGCCGAGGTCGCCGACAAGATCGCGCGCGAGATCCGCGCGCGGCTGCGCTTCCTGGTCGACGTCGGCCTGGGCTACCTGAGCCTGGACCGCAGCGCCGACACCTTGTCGGGCGGCGAGGCGCAGCGCATCCGGCTGGCGTCGCAGATCGGCAGCGGGCTGACGGGGGTGATGTACGTGCTCGACGAGCCGAGCATCGGCCTGCACCAGCGCGACAACGCGCGCCTGATCGAGACCTTGCGCCACCTGCGCGACCTCGGCAACTCGGTGCTCGTCGTCGAGCACGACGAGGACATGATCCGGGCCGCCGACCACGTGATCGACATGGGTCCCGGGGCCGGCGTGCACGGCGGGCGCGTGATGGCCCAGGGGCAGCCGCGCGCGATCGAGGCGGATCCGGACTCGCTGACCGGGCGTTACCTGGCCGGCGTGCTGCGCGTGCACGAGCCGCGGCCGCGTGGCGCGAGCTCACCCGCGCCGGCCGCGGCACCGGGCGGCAGCCGGGCAAGCCCGGCGGGCACGGGCGATGCGGGCATGCTGCGCATCGTCGGCGCACACGGGAACAACCTGCAGCGCGTCACGATCGACATCCCGACCGGGCGGCTGGTCTGCGTGACGGGTGTCTCCGGGTCGGGCAAGAGCACGCTGATCAACGATACGCTGTACGCCGCGGTGGCGCGCAGGCTGTACGGCGCGCAGGCGGAGGCGGCACCGCACGACGCGATCGAGGGGCTGGAGGCCCTGGACAAGGTGATCGCGGTCGACCAGTCGCCGATCGGGCGCACGCCGCGCAGCAACCCGGCGACCTACACCGGCCTGTTCACGCCGATCCGAGAGCTGTTCGCCGAGCTGCCGGCGGCGCGCGAGCGCGGCTACGGGCCCGGACGCTTCAGCTTCAACATCGCGGCCTCGGCCGGCGGCGGGCGCTGCGAGGCCTGCCAGGGCGACGGCGTCATCCGGGTCGAGATGCACTTCCTGCCCGATGTCTACGTCCCCTGCGAGACCTGCGCCGGCCGGCGCTACAACCGCGAGACGCTCGAGATCCGCTACCGCGGGCTGGACATCGCGCAGGTGCTGGACCTGACGGTGGAGGACGCGTACGCGGTGTTCGACGCCGTGCCGGCGCTCGAGCGCCGGCTGCGCACGCTGCTGGACGTCGGGCTCGGCTACGTGCGGCTGGGGCAGAGTGCGACCACCCTGTCCGGCGGCGAGGCGCAGCGCGTCAAGCTCGCGCTCGAGCTCGGCAAGCGCGACACCGGGCGCACGCTGTACATCCTCGACGAGCCGACCACCGGGCTGCACTTCCACGATATCGGCATGCTGCTGCGCGTGCTGGCGCAGCTGCGCGACGCCGGCAATACGCTGGTCGTCATCGAGCACAACCTGGACGTCGTCGCCGCGGCCGACTGGGTGATCGACCTCGGCCCGGAGGGTGGGGCCGGCGGCGGGCGCGTCGTCGCCTGTGGCACGCCGGCGGAGCTGGCGCGCCAGGATGCCGGGTACACCGGGCGCTTCCTGCGCCGCCACCTGGATGCCCGCCGGCCCGCGGCGCGCTGAGCGGCGCGGCGCGGGACGAATCGACGCGGGACGGCGTGGCTGCGACGCGCGGCGCCGCAGCCGGGCCGGTCACTTGAGGTGTTCGCTGATCAGCTTGGTCATCTCGAACATCGAGACCTGGGCCTTCTTGAAGATCGCCTTGAGCTTCTCGTCGGCGTTGATCATGGTCTTCTTCGCCGCGTCCTGCAGGCTGTTCTTCTTGATGTAGTCCCACAGCCGCTTCGTGACCTCGGTGCGCGGCATCGCCTTGTCGCCGATGACCGCGGCCAGCGCGGCACTCGGCGTCAGCGCCTTCATGAACGCGGCATTGGGCTGGCGGGCCTTCTTGGCGGGGGCTTTCTTGGGGGCAGCAGCAGCCTTCTTCACTACGGGCTTCGCTGCCTTCGTCGCCGCGGTCTTCTTCGCCGGTGCCTTTGCGGCGGCCTTGCGGGCCGCGGGTTTCTTCGCCGCCGCGGTCTTGCTCGCGGCCTTCTTCGCAGTTGCCATGGGTTGCTCCGTTGGGGTCTTGTGGTATGCCCGCACGCGCGGGTCGCCGCCACGACGACGTGGCGGGCAAGGATCGCGCGTGCGGACGGCATGGTAAACGCCCTGCGAGGGGCTGAGAAGTCCGACTGACCGCAGCGTCGAGGCGAGATATGCTCGTGCGCATGAGGATCCTCCTCCGTTGGGTGTTGCTCGCCGGCGCGCTGCTGCTGGTGGACCAGGTCTACGGCGGCGTGTCGGTGGCAAGCTTCCCCGCGGCGCTGGCGGCAGCGCTGGTGCTCGGGCTGCTCAATACGCTGGTGCGGCCGCTGCTGGTGCTGCTGACGCTGCCGGTCACGCTGCTGACGCTGGGTCTGTTCCTGTTCGTCATCAACGCGGTGCTGTTCTGGGCCGCGGCGTCGCTGCTGCAGGGCCTGCATGTCGACGGCTTCGGCGCTGCGCTGGTCGGATCGCTGATCTACAGCCTGTGCGGCATGGTCATCGACGTCGTCGTCGAACGCCTGTTCCAGCGCGACCCGATCTGATCGGGCGCGGGCTGCGGGCCGATGAGCGTCGTCGTGCGGAGCCCTGCGGCCTTGCGCGGCACGCCGGTCCGCGCGCCGGAGCGACGAGGCGCGCTCCCGCACGAGGGATTACCGAGGCGCGCGCTCCCGCGCGAGGGATCACCGAGGCGCGCGCTCCCGCGCGAGGGATCACCGAGGCGCGCGCTCCCGCGCGAGGGATCACCGAGGCGCGCGCTCCCGCGCGA
>JACPVA010000141.1 GCA_016191995.1 Burkholderiales bacterium
CACGCCATGCTGCCCGTGCCCGCCTGCGTAGCCGCGCAGCTGCACGTAGCGCTCGATCTGCGCCGGCGTCAGCAGCGCGGTCTGCTCGAGGTGTGCCTGCAGGTGCGCGTCGCGCACGCGCGCCTGCAGCGCGCCGATGCGGTCGAGCGCGGCGCGCAGCGACTGCGGCGTCGCCTGCCGGTTGCGGAACAGCGCATCGAGCTCGCGCTCGGCCTCGATCCAGCGTGCACCGGCGTCGCGTGCCGCGGCCTGCATGCGCGCGTAGAGCGCCTCGCTGCGCGTGCGCTGCTCGGCGCTGAGCGCCAGCGCGTCGGCCAGCTCCAGCACGTGCAGCGGGCCGGGGTAGCCGTTCAGCTCGGCCGGCCGCGCCAGCCCCATGCCGCGCCCGGCGCGCAGGTCGGCGAGTTCGGCCGGCGACAGCGCGCTGACCTCGCGCCCCTCCTGCCCTGCATACGGCGAGGCCGGTGCGCCGCCATGCTGCGCGCAGCCGGCCAGCGCCGCGATCGCGAGCAGCAGCGCGGCCGGCCACGACCGCCGCGCGGCGCGGCGCGTGGCGCCGCTCACGGCAGCCGCCCGCTCGCGCAGCTGACGCCGGCCAGCCGGCCGTCGGCACCGGCGGCGGTCTGGCAGGCGACGACCTGGCGCGATCCGGGCTCGTGGAACCAGACCGTGCTGCTGGCGCCGCTGGCCGAGGGGCCGATCGGCACCCAGCTCGGTGCGGCGTTGATCTGCGAACGCGCCTGGGGCGCGAGCGCGAGCGCGCCGGCCAGCGCGACGGCGGCGGCGACGGCGGCGAGACGGATGGCGCGGTGACTCATCGTGCGGCTCCTGGGGACGGGTGGCGGGGATCCGCGTGCAGCATACGAGGCGCGGGGCCGCGGGTCGAGGGCACCGCGGCGAGCGTCCGCATAATGCCGCGATGACGATCTTCTACTGGCTGATGGGCGTGCTCATCGTCGGCACCTTCGTGCCGTCGGTGTTCTACCTCATGCTGTACGCGGTCACCGGCGAGCACGCGTGCCAGCGCCGCGCCAAGGCGCTGTGGAACGTCAGCCGCGTGTTGACCCTGTTCGGCATCAACCTGCTGATCTGGGGCCATGTCGTCGTCGGGTTGTGGCGGATCTGGTTTCCCTGACCGGATCCCCGCGCTGCGGCCCGTACGCGCTGCCGTCGTCCCCCCCTCGCCGCCTGCCCGACTCCGGTGCGCGGTGCCATCGCGCGCGACGCTCAACCCGACGCGCGTGGCCGCACCCGGAAGCGCCGGCGCGGCGCCAGCGCCCACGCGAGCGTGAAGACCAGGAATACCCCCAGCCCGATGAAGAAGGGCCCCGGCGCCAGCCTCGGAGGCGCCCCCCCGTCGGCATGGGCGAGCACGACGCGCCAGTGGACGAAGACCATGAACGCCGCCAGCACGACCGAGAACGCGGCCGCGTGCCATTCGAGGTAGGCCAGCGTGCGCGAGCGCTGCGGCGGCGCGAGCCAGTGCGCGGCGTGCGGGATTCGCACGCGGCCGCGTCGCGCGCTGCCGACCTGCAGGAACCACAGCGCCGCCGGCAGCACGGAGGCCGTCAGCGTCATCAGCGCGAGAAAGAACTCGCGCGGCATGAAGCCGTCGGCCCGGCCGCTGACGCCGAAGTGCGACGCGACGCGATCGGGCAGATCGCCCGCGCTGCCGAGCACCGCCACCGCCGCGGCGAGCGCGACCGTCAGCACGAGCGCGCGCGGACTCATCGGTGCGCAATGTGGCGCTGCATCGCCGCGGCGAGAAGAGCGCGATGCCGCAGGCCGCGCTGCCGCGCTGCCGTTGCGCGGCGCCGGCCATCGTGCTCGCGCGTCGCGTCCGGCATCGCGGTCAGTCCCGCGCGCGCAGCAGCGCCAGCACGATCAGCATCGCGTAGGCGACCAGCAGCGCCCATTTCAGCGCTGCCGCGCCGGCCGAGATCGCATACAGATGCGGGACGTCGAAACGCGGGGCCTCGGTCAGCCAGGCGTGCAGCGCATTCTCGGCCGCGTCGGCCAGCGCCGCTGCCGGCATCAGCCAGCGCGCCGCGGCGCGCGCGCCGGGCGCCAGCGGCGCAAAGACCCGCGTGCGCGTGGCCAGCTGATGACCGAAGGCACCATAGGCCGCCAGCAGCAGCATGTCCGGCGCCAGGTGCGCGCGGTAGCGCTGCAGGTCCTGCGGCGACCACAGGTGGACGATCTCGCCGAAGGCGCGCGGCGTGGCGGCGAACTGCAGCGCGACGACGCCCGGCTCGAGCGGTGCCAGATGGACCGCCAGGCCGGCGAACAGCGCGAGCGCGGCCAGACCGCTGATCCAGACCGCACGCACGGTCAGGCGTCGGCGCCTAGGCGCGTCGCCGACGGTTCCTTCCCCCCCGACCGCGCCCAGTCGAGCGCATCGTCGAGCCGGTCGTCGCCCCAGAAGACCTCGTCGCCGCAGACGAAGCTCGGCGAGCCGAACAGGCCCAGCGCGCGTGCGCGGTCGGTCTGGCGCGCGTACTCGGCGCGCACCTCGTCGCTGTCGGCGGCCTCGAGGCAGCGCGCGGCGTCGCGGCCCAGGCCTTCGACGATGCGGCCCAGCACCTCGGGCCGGCCCGGGTCGAGCTTGTCGACAAACCACGCGCGGTAGGCCGCGCGCGTGAAATCCGGGCACCAGCCCTGCAGCGCGGCCAGCGTCGCGACGCGGTTGGCGCGCTCGTCGGCGTCGATCGGATACGGCGCGATGCCGTCGAACGGCACCCCGAAGCGCTGCGCGCGCCGCGCCAGGTCGCGCCACATGTAGGCCATCTTGACCGGCTTGCCGGCGAACGGGACGTTGTTCTGCTCGCGCATCAGCGTGCGCACGCTGAACGGCCGCCAGACCAGACCGATGCCCGCCGCGCGCGCGAGCGCCTCGGCGCGGCGGACCGACAGGTACGAGTAGGTGCTGCCGATGAAGAAGAAGAATTCGAGCCGGGGCTCGCGATCGTGGCTCATGACGGTGTGCAGCGCGCTGAATCGGTCGCAGGGGATGACGCGGCCGACGTCGCCGCCCGCGCGCCGCTGTCGCGCGCCGGCAGGCCGTAGCGCACCGGCCTGGCCTGCCGCAGCAACTCGCCGCGCAGTTCCAGCTCGCGCGCGCAGCTGATCGTGTACCAGGCGACCGAACCGTCGAATGCTGGCAGTCGTGCCGCGACGCGCTCGACCAGCACGCGCAGCGGCACCGGCTCGGCCGTCAGCGCATCGAGGATCGCGCGCGCGACGGCGTCGAACTTGCCCGCGTCGATGCGAATCGGCCGCTTCCAGCCTCGGCCACGGACCTCGGTGCGCTGTGCCGCCCCCATGCCATTCCCCCGGCCGCTCACCGACCGCACGACGATGGTAGCGCTGCCGCGCGCGCCGATCCAGCGCCACGGCGCGGCGCCGCGCAGGGCGGCCGGGCCGCCCCTCGCCGCAGACGACGCCGCACGGCGCGAGCTCGGCGCCGCCTTGTGTCAGCCGATCAGCTCCGCCACCCGCGCGCGCAGCCGCGGCAGCAAATCGCGCTCGAACCAGGGGTGGCGCAGCAGCCAGCCCTGGTTGCGCGGGCTCGGATGCGGCAGCGGCACGACATCGGGCCAGCCGCGCCGCCATGCGGCGACGGCGGCGCCGACCGTCGCACCGCGCGCCCACGGCAGGTGCCAAGCCTGCGCATGGGCGCCGATCACGAGCGTCAGCTCGATGCGCGGCAGCGCCAAGAGCAGCCGTTCGCGCCAGGCGGCGGCGCACTCCGGCCGCGGCGGCAGGTCGCCGGCGCGCCCGCGACCGGGGTAACAAAGCCCCATCGGCACGATCGCCACGCGAGTCGGGTCCCAGAAGATCTCGCGCGCCAGGCCGGTCCACGCGCGCAGCCGCTCGCCGCTCGCATCGTCGAACGGCACGCCGCTGGCGTGCACGCGCGCACCCGGCGCCTGGCCTGCGATCAGCAGCCGCGCGCCCGGGTGCAGCTGAAGCACCGGGCGTGGGCCGAGCGGCAGCGCGGCGGCGCAGCGGGTGCAGGCGCGGACCTCGGCGAGCAGGCGGCGCCAGTCGGGATCGGCCGCGCGCGCAAGCGGCTGCGCCGCGGCCACGGCCCCGCTCACGGCGCCAGCCGCGCCCCGCGCTCGCGCAGCAGCTCGCGCAGCAGCGCGCGGTGGCAGCGGTGCTCGTCCTCGCAGTAGCAGCCGACGGCGAAGTCCGTCTGCTGCGACAGCGCGGCCAGCAGTTCGATCGCATGCGCCGCATCGGGTGCGGTCATCTCGCGCCGGTAGCGGCGCACGAAGTCCTGCCAGTCCGCAGGCGTGCGCGCCGACTGAGCGAACGCGACCGTCTCGGCGCTCGGCGCCAGCAGCGGAAACCAGACGTCGTAGAAGTCGCGCGCGGCGAATTCGGACTTCGGCACCCCGCGCGGCGGGCGGCGTACGGTGCCGATGCGCAGGCCCTCGCCGGGGCTTCGCGGGCTGCCGAGGCGGACGATGCGCACGGGCATGGCGGGGTCTCCTTCGCGCGCCCGGACTCAGCGCGGCGCGGCGCGCGGCGGCAGCGGGCTGCCCTTGTCGAAGACGATCTTCCACGCGCCGCCGGCCTGACGGCGCCAGATCGAGTCGAAGCGCGCGAACGGTTTGCCGTCGGGCGCGCGCACCGGGCCCGAGCTGTGCGCCAGCGTCCCCGATCCGAGCACGACGACCTGGTCGGGCTCCCAGGAGAACGGCGCCGCCGCGCCCTCGAAGTGGCGCGCCCACCAGGCGACGACGGCGTCGCGCCCGCGCAGCGGCGCCGGGCCGCTGAAGAAGACCGCCTCGTCGTCGACGAAGCTGGCGAAGCCCTGCAGGTCGCGCCGCGCCATCGTGGCGGCGAAGGCGCGCTCGGTGGCCTCGACTTCCTGCTCGGGCGTCATCGCAGGCCCCTTGTCGATGGGTGGCGACGTGCAGCCGGCGGTCAGCGCGGCCGAGACGGCGACGAGGAGGCGGCGGACGATGTGCGTGCCGCCGCGATCCCGCGACGCCCTGCGCACGCAGTGCCCGACTGCAGGTGGGACGATGGCGGGGCCGGACGTCGCGCGCATCGTCAGGCCGGCAGCAGCACCGTCGATCCGGTCGTCGACCGTGCCTCCAGCGCGCGGTGCGCGTCGGCCGCCTGCGCGAGCGGAAAACGCTGCTCGACGCGGATCTTCACCTGGCCCGACAGCACGACTGCGAACAGATCGTCGGCCATCGCCTGTGTGGCCTCGCGCGTCGCGATATGCGTGAACAGCGTCTGCCGCGTCAGGTACAGCGATCCCTTGGCCGCCAGCAGCCCGGGCGCGAACGGCGGCACCGGGCCGCTGGAATTGCCGAAGCTCGCCATCAGCCCGAACGGGCGCAGGCAGTCCAGGCTGCCGTCCCAGGTGTCCTTGCCGACCGAGTCGTAGACGACCTTGACGCCGCGCCCGCCGGTGATCTCGCGCACGCGATCGACGAAGTTCTCGCGCCGGTAGTCGATCGCGTGCGCGGCGCCATGCGCCAGCGCGAGCCGGCACTTGGCCTCGCCGCCGGCGGTCGCGATCAGCTGCAACCCGAGCGCGCGTGCCCACTGGCAGGCGATCAGCCCGACACCGCCGGCGGCGGCGTGGAACAGGACGTGGTCGCCCGGCTGCAGGCCCTCGACCGGGCGCACCTTCTTCAGCAGGTACTGCGCCGTCAGCCCCTTGAGCATCATCGCCGCGCCGGTCTCGAAGCCGATGCCGTCGGGCAGCCGCACGACGGTGGTCGCCGGCATCACGCGCACCTCGCTGTAGCTGCCCGGCGGGTTGCTCGCGTAGGCGGCGCGGTCGCCGGGTTTCAGGTGCGCGACACCGGGGCCGACCGCCTCGACGATGCCGGCGCCCTCCATGCCCATGGTCAGCGGCAGCGGGTTGGCGTACAGCCCGGTGCGCTGGTAGACGTCGATGAAGTTGAGCCCGCAGGCATGGTGGCGGATGCGGATCTGGCCCGGGCCGGGGTCGCCGACCTCGACCTCGACGAGCCGCATCTGCTCGGGGCCGCCGTACGCGGTGATCTGGATGGCCTTGGGCATCGGGGGGGCTCCTGCTGAAGTTTTCGTTCGCGCTCCGCGTGACGCGCGCAGGTTAGCGCAGACGACGCCGGCGTGCGCGCCGTGGCACCATCGGCGCCGATGAAGCGGCTCGTCCAGGCCCCCAACCTCGCGCTCGCCACCTTGTGGGCCGACATGCTGCGCCACGCCGGCATCGACACCAGCGTGCAGCGCGCCTACGCCAGCGGCATCGCCGGCGAGATCCCGCCCGACCAGGCGCTGCCCGAGGTCTGGGTCACGGACGATGCGCGGCTCGACGAGGCGCGTGGATTGCTGGATACGCTGCGGCACCCGCCACCGCGCCACTGGCTGTGCCATGCCTGCGGCGAGACGGTCGACGGGCCGTTCGAGCAGTGCTGGAACTGCGGCGCGCCGATGCCGGCGGCGCCGCGCGGCGCCGCCGGCGCGGAGCCGCCGGCGTGAACCCGGGCCTGACGCCGCGCATCGCGCTGCTGCTGCTGGTGCCGCCGCTGATGTGGGCCGGCAATGCGCTGATCGGCCGCATGATGGCTGGGCAGGTGCCGCCGCTGGCGCTCAATGCGATGCGCTGGGCGGCGGCCCTGGTGCTGCTGCTGCCGCTGGGCTGGCGCGCGCTGGCGACAGCCGACCGGCGGCGCCAGATCGCCGCGCGCTGGCGCGAGCTGGCGCTGCTCGGGGGCCTGGGGGTCGGCGCCTACAACGCGCTGCAATATGTCGCGCTGACGACCTCGACCCCGGTCAACGTGACGCTGATCGCCGCCAGCGTGCCGCTGTGGATGATGCTGATCGGCGTGGCCTTCTACCGCGAGCACCCGCGGCCGCTGCAGTGGCTGGGTGCAGCGCTGTCGGCACTCGGGGTGCTGGTCGTGCTGCTGCGCGGCGAGGCCTCGCAGCTCGCATCGCTGCGGCTGGTGCCGGGCGACCTGTGGATGCTGCTGGCGGCGCTGAGCTGGGCGCTGTACAGCTGGCAGCTCGCGCGCCCGCCGGCCTCGCTCGCGGGTGCCGCGCGGCCGCGCTGGGACTGGGCCGAGTTCCTGCTGATGCAGGTGCTGTTCGGGCTCGCGTGGGCCGGTGGCGCGGCGGGGCTGGAGGCGGTCTTCGCCACGCCGCAGGTGGCGCCCGACGCGCTGCCGGGCTGGGCGATCGCGCTCGTCGTCGCGTTCCTGGCGATCGGGCCGTCGGTGCTCGCCTACCGCTGCTGGGGTCTCGGCGTGGCCGCGGTCGGGCCGGCGCTGGCCGGCTTCTTCGCCAACCTGACGCCGCTGCTGGCGGCGCTGATGTCGGCGGCGTTGCTCGGCGAGCCGCCGCGGCTCTACCATGGCGTCGCGTTCGCGCTCATCGTCGGCGGCATCGTCGCGTCGTCGCGGCGCTGAGCGAACGCACCCCGCTCGACCTGTTGCCCGCACGCATCGCCATGCCCGAGCCCCTCGACCCGGTCGCCTTCACGCTGGAGCTGATCGCCAGCCGCCACTCGGTCTCGCCGAAGAAGCTCGTCGAGCCGGGGCCGACCGAGGCGCAGCTGCGCCAGATGGTCGCCGCGGCCGCCTGCGCGCCCGACCACCGCGAGCTCGCGCCTTGGCGGCTGCTGCGCATCGCGCCGGCGCAGCGCGCACGGCTGGCCGAGCTGTTCGAGGCCGCGCTGCACGAGCGCGACCCCGACGCCGACGCCACCGCGCGCGCCGACGCGCGCGCCAAGGCCGACCGTGCGCCGACGCTGCTGCTGGCGGTCGTGCGGCTCGCGCCGGCGCACGACGACGTCGTCGACACCGAGCGCTACGTGACGCTGGGGGCGGGGCTGATGAACCTGCTGCTGGCCGCGCACGCGATGGGATTCGGCGCCATGCTGACCAGTGGCCGCGCCTTGCGCAGCGCCGCGTTCGCGCGCGCTGCGGGGCTGGCCGCGGACGAGCGCCCGGTGTGCTTCGTGTCCATCGGCACCGCGACCGCGGCGCGCCGCCGCCCGCGCGCCAGCGTCGACGATCTGCTGGCCGACTGGGCGCCACGGGCCGGCGGCTGAGGTCGCTCGCGGGACGACGACTTCGCGCAGCCCGCGCGCCGGCCGCGCACGGCCCACGCGCAGTCTGCCGCCCCCGAGCCCGCACGCCGCATCGCCGAGGACGGCCGTGACGTCCCATGCGCGTTTGCTTTCGATCGACAAGGACTGGGTTGTCGGCGATTGAGCGCTGTCGGCCCATGGCGGTTATTCGCGACGCTTGCCTGTTTGCCGCGGCCGGCGTTCGACGCGCAGCGCGGCAAGGCCGCGGGGGCTCTGCGGCCGGGCTCAAGAGTCGCCCGCCCGGCCTTCGGCCGGGTCCCCTGCGCTGCTCGCTCCGCGGCGCGGCTGCGGTGGCTTCGCGCCGACGCTCCCGCGTCGTCGCATAAATCCTCCTCGCCGGTCCGGCGCCTGCGGCGCCGGACTCCCGCCGCTGCGCTGCGCTGCTCGGCGGCGCCTATTCGCCCGGCCGCAGAGCCCCCGCGTCCTTGCGGGACCCACGGTGGTGTTCGACGGTCGAACACCGACTACGTGGCCGCGAAGCCGGGAGCGGGCCGGCCG
>JACPVA010000142.1 GCA_016191995.1 Burkholderiales bacterium
ACGGACCGGCGAGGAGGATTTATGCGACGACGCGGGAGCGTCGGCGCGAAGCCACCGCAGCCGCGCCGCGGAGCGAGCAGCGCAGGGGACCCGGCCGCAGGCCGGGCGGCGACTCTTGAGCCCGGCCGCAGAGCCCCCGCGTCCTTGCCGCGCCACGCGTCGAACGCCGGCTGTGGCGGACAGGCAGGCGTCACGTCGGACCGGAATGGGCTGAAGGTGGTCGATCGCAGAAAACCCTGTTCGTGCCGATCGGACGCGATCGGGCAGGAGCGCGGCGCACGATGCCGCGGGGTGCCAGCGGGCTTCAGCGTGTCTGCGGTGGCCGCCGCCGCGGCGGCACGCGCCACCAGGCCCATGCGACGGCGAGTCCGAATGCGGTGTAGGCGACGACGAAGGCCCAGGGCGGCGCGTCGACATACAGCAGCCGCTGCAGCCAGTGGCCGACGAAGCTCGTCGCGTAGCCGGGCGCGCCGCCGCGCTCGCGCAGCCAAGCCTCCAGGATCGTCAGCGGGCAGTATGCGCCCACCCAGGCCTGCGCGACGACGACCGCGATCGCCAGCGCGTGCAGGCTGCGCCAGCGCCATCCTGCGACCCAGCGCCAGCCGAGCGCATGGCCGGCGAACACCGCCAGCAGCCCGCCGACGACGAAGACGACGATCGCCACGTGCAGCAGCAGGACCGCATCGGCCAGCGTCAGCATCAGCGGCTACATTCGGACCATGACGACTGGCGCGACCCGCGGGGCCGGGGTCTGGCGCGCACGGCGTGCCGGCGGGCCTCAGCGCGCCGGCACCTGCACCTTGACGCGCAGCGCGCGCGGCGGCATGCCCTGGGCGTCGAGCGCGCGCGCGAGCTGCGGCAGGCACTGGCGCAGCTTGGCGGCGGCCGCACCGCTGGGGACGAGCAGGGTCCAGGTCTCGTCGTCGAGCGGACCCGGGCGAACGACCGTGGCGAGCGACGCGGGCAGGGCGGCGCGCGCGACGGCGAAGCGGCGGTCCGACTCGTGCACGCGCGCCAGCAGCGCGGCCAGCGGGCTGCTGTGGGCCAGCGCCTCGGCCAGCGGCAGGGTGCGGTCAGCGGCGGGCGGTGCTGAGGGCGACATGCAACGGAGTGTAGAGCGATGCAGATCCTGATCACGCACGGATCCCTGGCCGCCACCCGCGTGCTGCATTTCAGGCGCTGGCAGATCGTGGCCGGCGCGGCGGCGCTGGTCGTCGCGCTGCTGGCGGTATCTGGCGCGGTCTACCACTTCGTCTTCCTGAAGGCGGCGCAGGAGCGCTGGCCGGTGGTGAGCCAGCTCGTGCGCTGGGTCGTGCGCGAGGACCTGGCCTCGCAGGAGCGCTACCTGCGGGAGAACCTCGAGGCGATGGCGCAGCGCGTCGGCGAGCTGCAGGCGCGGCTGGTCGCACTGCAGGTGATGGGCGAGCGCGTCGCGGCGATGGCCGGCATCGCGCCCGAGGAACTGCTGCCCGAACAGCCCGGCGCCGCGCCTGCCGCGTCGCCGCTGGGCGAGAGGCCGGCAGCCCCGGCGAGGCGCGGCGCGCCGGCCTCCGACGCTGCAGGCCCTGACGCGAGTCTGCCCGGCGCGCCGAATGCCGCGGGCAGCAGGGCGGCCGGTGCTGCGCGAGCTGCTGCAGGCCCCGTGGCGCCAGCGCCCGGCGCGCAGGGCGGGCCGTTCCGCAGCATGGCCCCGGCCGTCGCGCCAGCGGCAACGCTCGGAGGCCTGGACCAGGCGCTGGTGCGGCTGGACGAGCGCGCCGCGCTGAGCGCCGACATCTTCACCTATGTCGAGTCGCGCCTGCTGCAGGGCCGGTTGCAGTCGCTTCTGGTGCCCAGCATCGCGCCGGTCGAGACATCGGTCGGCTCGGGCTTCGGCTTTCGCATCGACCCTTTCAACGGCCGCCAGGCGCTGCACGCGGGGCTGGACTACCCGGCGCCGGAAGGCGCGCCGGTCGCCGCCGCCGCCGGCGGCGTCGTCGCCTCGACCGACACGCACCCGGAGTACGGGCTGCTGCTCGTCATCGACCACGGCAACGGGCTGGCGACGCGTTATGCGCACACCTCGCGCATCCTGGTCGCGCCGGGCGACATCGTGCGGCGCGAGCAGGTCGTCGCCGAGGTCGGCAATACCGGGCGCTCGACCGGGCCGCACCTGCACTTCGAGGTGCTGGTCGACGGCGTGCCGCAGAACCCGGCGCGCTTCCTCGCCCGCGGGGCGGCGCCGCGGGCCGCCCAGGCGCGGGTGATAAACTGATTTGTTGCTCCGCGACCGGCCGGGCTTGCGTGCGTGGTGTGCGGCACCGCGGTCGCACGCCTCTGATCGATCGTCGCTGCGCAGCTCGCGCCTGAGCGCGGCGCGACCACGGCGTGCCTGCTGCCGCGGCGACCGCCCGGCGCGGCCGCCGCCCAACCCCCCCCTGCCTGCAGGCGCCCCGAGCCCGAGCCCATGCTCCCCAATTTCCTGACCGCGATCTTCGGCAGCCGCAACGACCGCCTGCTCAAGACCTACCGCCGCACGGTGGAGCGCATCAACGCGCTGGAGCCGCAGTTCGAGGCGCTCGACGACGCCGCGCTGCGCGCCAAGACCGACGAATTCCGCCAGCGCCTGGCCAGCGGCAGCGCGCTCGACGATCTGCTGCCCGAGGCCTTCGCGGTCGTGCGCGAGGCCGGCAAGCGCACGCTCAGGATGCGCCATTTCGACGTCCAGCTCGTCGGCGGCATCGCGCTGCACCAGGGCAAGATCGCCGAGATGCGCACCGGCGAGGGCAAGACCCTGGCCGCGACGCTGCCGGTGTACCTGAGTGCGCTGGCGGGCAAGGGTGTGCACGTCGTCACCGTCAACGACTACCTCGCCGCGCGCGACGCCGAGTGGATGGGGCGGCTGTACGGCTTCCTCGGCCTGACGGTCGGCGTCAACGTCCCGGGCATGGGCCGCGCCGAGAAGCAGGCCGCGTTCGCCGCCGACGTCACCTACGGCACGAACAACGAGTTCGGCTTCGACTACCTGCGCGACAACATGGTGCACGAGACGCGCGACCGCGTCGCGCAGCGCGGGCTGCACTATGCGATCGTCGACGAGGTCGACTCGATCCTGATCGACGAGGCACGCACGCCGCTGATCATCTCCGGCCAGGCCGAGGACCACACCGAGCTGTACGTGCGCATCAACGCCGTCGTGCCGGCGCTGAAGAAGCAGATCGGCGAGGCCGACCCGCGCACCGGCGAGGGCGTGATCGAGCCGGGCGACTTCACCGTCGACGAGAAGACGCACCAGGTCGTCCTGACCGAGTCCGGCCACGAGCGCGCCGAGGAGCTGCTCGCCGAGGCCGGGCTGCTCGCCCCGGGCGCCAGCCTGTACGACGCCGCCAACATCGCGCTGATGCACCACGTGTATGCGGCGCTGCGCGCGCACCAGCTCTACCACCGCGACCAGCACTATGTCGTGCAAAGCGGCGAGGTCGTGATCGTCGACGAGTTCACCGGCCGCCTGATGACGGGCCGGCGCTGGAGCGACGGCCTGCACCAGGCGGTCGAGGCCAAGGAAGGCGTCAAGATCCAGAGCGAGAACCAGACCCTGGCGTCGATCACGTTCCAGAACTACTTCCGCATGTACGGCAAGCTGGCTGGCATGACCGGCACCGCCGACACCGAGGCCTACGAGTTCCAGGAGATCTACGGCCTGGAGACGGTCGTCATCCCGCCCAACAAGCCGACCATCCGCAAGGACGACAACGACCTGATCTACAAGACGGCCAAGGAGAAGTACGACGCCGTCACCGCCGACATCCGCGACTGCTTCGAGCGCGGCCAGCCGGTGCTCGTCGGCACGACCTCGATCGAGAACTCCGAGCTGCTGTCCGGGCTGCTGACGAAGGCCAAGCTGCCGCACCAGGTGCTGAACGCCAAGCAGCATGCGAAGGAGGCCGAGATCGTCGCCCAGGCCGGGCGGCCGAAGATGATCACGATCGCCACCAACATGGCCGGCCGCGGCACCGACATCGTGCTCGGCGGCAACGTCGACAAGCAGATCCAGATCCTCGAGGCCGACCCCGCGCTGCCGGACGCCGACAAGGCCGCGCGCGCGCAGACGCTGCGCGACGAGTGGCAGGGGCTGCACGAGCAGGTGGTGGCGCTCGGCGGGCTTCGCATCGTCGCCACCGAGCGCCACGAGAGCCGGCGCATCGACAACCAGCTGCGCGGCCGCTCGGGCCGCCAGGGCGACCCGGGCTCCAGCCGCTTCTACCTGTCGCTGGACGACCCGCTGATGCGCATCTTCGCCGGCGACCGCGTGCGCGCGATCATGGACCGGCTCAAGATGCCGGAGGGCGAGGCGATCGAGGCCGGCATCGTCAACCGCAGCATCGAGAGCGCGCAGCGCAAGGTCGAGGCGCGCAACTTCGACATCCGCAAGCAACTGCTCGAATACGACGACGTCGCCAACGACCAGCGCAAGGTCATCTACCAGCAGCGCAACGAGATCCTCGAGGCCGAGGAGCTGGTCACGCAGGCGGCCAACCTGCGCAAGAGCACGATGAGCGATGTCGTGCGCCTGCACGTGCCGGCCGGCAGCCTCGAGGAGCAGTGGGACCTGCCGGCGCTGCAGGCGGTGCTGAAGGACGAGTGGCATGTGGAGATCGCGCTCGCCGACAAGGTCGAGGCGAGCGACGCCGTCGGCGAGGAGGACCTCGTCGAGTGGGTCGTCGAGGCCGCCGACACGCACTTCCAGCGCAAGCTCGACATCGTCGGCGCCGAGCAGTTCACGCCCTTCATCCGCATGGTGATGCTGCAGGCGATCGACACCCACTGGCGCGAGCACCTGGCGGCGCTGGACTACCTGCGCCAGGGCATCCACCTGCGCGGCTACGCGCAGAAGAACCCCAAGCAGGAGTACAAGCGCGAGGCCTTCGAGCTCTTCGCGCAGCTGCTCGACATCGTCAAGACCGAGGTCACGCGGGTGCTGATGACGGTGCGCATCCAGACCCAGGAGCAGGCGAGCCAGGCCGCCGAGGCGATCGAGGAGCAGGCCAGCCACGTCGCCAACGTCACCTACACGCACCCGAACGAGGACGGCAGCGTCAGCGCCGAGACCGACCCGGCGACCGCCGCGACGGCGGTGCCGAAGGTCGGTCGCAACGACCCGTGCCCGTGCGGCAGCGGGAAGAAGTACAAGCAGTGCCACGGCAGGCTGGCCTGACCCTGCATGCACGGGGTCGCTGCCCGATCCGCGGCGTGACGGCCGGGTCCCCGGTCCGGAGATCCGGACGGGCTCACACCCGCGGCCGGGTGACCTCCTCCCGGCGCGGCGCGACCCGGGACCTGGCATCAGGGACGATCCTCCCCCCGGGATGAGGGGGTGGCGTGAACCGGACGCTCCAGTCGAGGCAAGAATCCGGCGACCGTGAAGCTGTTCACGCCGAGCCGCCTGGCGCGCGGCGCGGGCTTGTGTCGAAGTCCATGGCCGATGGAGGAGCGAAATGAAGCGCAGATTCTCGAGATCGTTGGGTATCGTTGCCGCGGCCCTTTCCGCTGCGCTCGCGGCATCGGCATCGTTTGCTGCGGAGGGCCGCAGCACGCTGCCGCTCTACGTGCCCGGCGCTGGCATCACGCCGCAGACCAGCCATACGTCGCCGCCCAGCGATTGGCGGCTGACGGCCGGCATGACCTTCAACGGCGTGGGTTTCGACGGGCTGGCCCGGATCGCCTTCGACTCCGACGGCGACCTGGACAACGGCTTCTACGTCTGCTCGGGCGCGTTGCTCGCGGGGGGCCGCCACGTCCTGACCGCCGGCCACTGCGCCGACAATTTCAACGTCATGCAGATCGACTTCGGCGTCTACGACAACGTCGCCACGGCGACGCGTGGTGCGGCCGCGGCCCATGTCAACCCGGGCTGGGACGGTACCCTCAGCGTCGGCGCCGACATCGCGGTCATCCAGCTCGACGCGCCGGTCGTCGGCATCCAGGGCTTCAACGTCAGCACCTCGAACGATGTCGGCTCGCCGATGCTGATCATGGGCCACGGCACCACGACCACCGGCGACGGGCAGAACGGCCCGCCGGGCTGGGACGAGTGGGGCTGGGCGCACTTCGGATGGAACGAAGCCGACGTCGGTGCCGTGGACTTCAACAACGCGGTCGATCCTGGCAACGACTACACCTACTTCGGGGACGAATATGTCTTCGACTTCGACAACGGCAGATGGCTCAACAACACGTTGCAGCGCATCGCCAAC
Organism: Burkholderiales bacterium; assembly: GCA_016191995.1. Classification (GTDB taxonomy): domain Bacteria; phylum Pseudomonadota; class Gammaproteobacteria; order Burkholderiales; family Burkholderiaceae_C; genus Rubrivivax. Next base: position 6,234 of record JACPVA010000142.1, read on the forward strand.
AAGGCCGGGGCGTCGTTCAGCAGTTCGAGGGGCCTGGGCGCGGACGAGGCCCTGATCGCCGGTGGCGACTCGGGTGGCCCTGACTTCGTCTGGAGCGGCAGCGAGTGGCTGCTCGCCGGCGTGCATTCCTGGGGTTGGCAGTACTGCCGCGGCCGCATCTTCCCGAGTTGCGATGTGAACGCCGGGGTCGCCAGCAGCTACGGTGACCTGTCCGGGTCGACCGCGGTCTACTCGCACGCGGCGTGGATCGACTCGGTCGTCGCGATACCCGAGCCTGGCAGCTACGGCATGATGGCCATGGGCCTGCTGGCGGTGGCCGGCTTCGTGCGCCGCCGCCGCAGGGCCTGAACCGGTCAGCGGTCCTTCTTGCGTCCCCGGACACGAAACCGCGCGCCTGGCGCGGGGCGCCCTGGTCCGCGCCCGCCCTGGCAGGTCCTGGGCGCGCTGTCGGTCTGGCTGGCGGCAGGCTGCGGGGCGGCGCCGACCGAGGGCGTGACGCCGGCCGGGGCAGGGCCGCGAGGCGGGATTCCGACGATGCAAGGTCCTGTTGCCGAGATCCGCCGCGGTCGCGTCGAGCTCGTGCCGGGCCAGCCGGTCGCGCCCGACGCGCTCGCCGCGGCGATCCGTGCCGACGCCGCGCGAATGCTCGCGCGCGACGACGGCGGCGCCGGCCTGGCCGTCACGCTGCAGGATGCCGTCTGGAGCGACGGCTCGCTCGGCTGCCCGCAGCCCGGGATGATGTATACGCAGGCGCTGGTGCCGGGCTGGCGCGTCGTCGTCGGCGACGGCGCGCGCGAATGGGTCTACCACGCGAGCCGCGCCGGCGCCTGGCTGCACTGCCCTGCCGGCATCGCGCAGCCGCCGCTGACGCGCGACGTGCTGCGCTGAGCCGCGGCTCGCCGCGGCGCGGTGGCGCGGCGACGCGATCGCGTCGCGCCGAGGCGAAAAGACCCTGCCGGCCGTCCGGCAGGGCCGCGGTCGCGGCCGACGCCCCTGAGACCCGGGGCGTCGCCGGTTCAGGGCCGGTCGATCGTGATCGTCGGCGAGGTCCAGGTCTCCCAGTGCGCCGGGTTGCTCTCGTCGCCCAGCGCCTTGAGCACCGACAGCTTCACGACGTAGTCACCGTCGGGCACGGTGCTCCATTGGTTGCCGTTCTTGCCCTTGCCGTTGAAGGTCGTGCCATTCCAGCTGAAGGCGAAGAAGCCGGTCGTCGTGCTGTTGCGCGGCAGGTACTCGTCGTCGGAAACGCGGCCCATCGCCTTGCCGCTCGCGGCCTCGAAGGCCTCCAGCCGCAACCTGCGCGACTGGTGGTCCAGGTGCAGCAGGAAGTACGGGATGTCGCTGCCGGCCATCGTGTAGCCGCAGCCCGGGTCGCACTTGAAGTAGGAGCCCCCGCTGAGCTGCGCCAGCCACGGGAAGCCGTTGGCGGTCGGCGTCAGCACCTGGATCCCCTGGTAGTCGCCGACGAAGCCGGCGAACGGCACGCGATGGGTCTGGCCACCGCCCTGCGGCGTCAGCACGACATAGCCGCCGTACTGCCCGTTGACGGGTCCCGACGCCGGCGTGATCGTGACGTCGACCGTCGCGCTGCCCTTGGCGGGCACGCTGACGCTGGCCGCGCTGAAGGCGACGCTGGCGTCGCTGGCGTAGAACGACGGCGTGATGACACCGCCGGTCGACAGCGCGTGGGCCGACGAAAGGTCGTAGATCACCGCGGCCGAGGACTTGTTCTCGATCTTCAGCGTCTGCGTGAACGGCCCGGCCTCGCCCTCGCCGGCGGCGATCTTGGCCGGCTCGATGCGCGTCGTCGCCAGGATCGCATCGTCGATGTCGAGCATCCCTGCACCCTGGCGATGAACGTTGTCCAGATAGCCAAGGCTCGGGTTGGCCCCCCAGACCGCGGGGTCGGCGCTGTTCTGCAGGATCGTGCGCACGGCCTGCGCCGGTGTCTTGGGCGTGGCCTGCAGCAGCAGCGCGGTCGCGCCGGCCACGTGCGGCGACGCCATCGACGTGCCCGACAGCGTCGCATAGCCACCGGCCTCCAGCGGGTAGGTCGAGTAGATCAGCCCGCCGGGGGCGCCGATATCGGGCTTGAGCTGCAGGTCGGGCGACAGGCCGTAGGAGCTGAAGCTCGAGATCAGGTTGCCGGTCGCGTTGGCGAACGATCCCACGCCCGACTGCCAGCTCATCGTCACCGGCCCTGCCGCGATCCGGCCGTCGATCAGCGCGCCTTCGGTGTCGGAGATCTGCACCGTCGGGACGGTCACCCCGCTGCCTGCGATCGTGCCGGCGAATCGCCCGGCGCTGTTGTTGTAGATGACGACCGCCGCCGCGCCGGCCGCCTGCGCGTTCTGGGCCTTGATCGCGAACGAGCAGCTGCCGCGGCGGATCAGCGCCGCCGTGCCGGCGAGGCTGCCCGGCGCAAGCGGCGAGCACGCGTCCGAGGCCGAGCTCGTCGTGCCGGTCCTGGACATCGGCAGTGAGCCCGAGGTCGGCACCGCCACCGACCCCGTCATCGCCGAGTAGCCGATCGCCGTGTTGTCGGGCGAGACGGTGAAGGTGTTCAGCGTCACCGAGATGTTGTCGTACGACGCCACCCCGATGACCTTGTCGCCCAGCCCCGGCGCGCCGGCCGAGTACAGGCCGTTGGCGCCGCTGTTGCCGATCGACGCGACGACGACCATGCCCTTGTTGACCAGCCGCGTGGCCGCCTGCGCGGTCGGGTACTGCGGCCACTGGAAGGACGAGCCGATGCTCATGTTGAGCACCTGCATGCCGTCGGCGAGCGCACGCTCCATCGCCGCGATCATGATGTCGGCGGTGGTCGAGCCGGCGCAGCCGAAGACGCGGTAGGCGCCGAAGGTCACGCCCGGCGCCACGCCCTTGACCGTGCCGTTGGCGCCGACGATGCCGGCCACGTGGGAGCCGTGGCCGCCGCAGTCATCGGGGTTGGGGTCGGGCACCGCGACCGGGTTGTAGGCCGGGCTGGCCGGGTCGGCGTTGAACGCGTCGCCGACGAAGTCCCAGCCGTAGGCGACGCGCGCGCTCGGGAACGGCGTCGTGCCGTTCGTGCCGCTGCCGCCGAAGTCCGGGTGGTCGATATCGATCCCGGTGTCCATCACCGCGACCTTGACCCCGGCGCCGGTCAGCCCCAGGCTGTTCTGTGCGATGTCGGCGCCAGTCATGGTCACTGCGGTCGCCATGTCGGCCGCGCTGCCGCCACCACTTCGCTCGGGTACCGGGGCCTGGATGAGCTCCACCGGCCACAAGGCCTTGACGCCGGAGACCTGCGCCAGCTTGGCGCGGTCGCCCGAGTCGACCTCGACCGAGAAGCCGTTGAACAGCGTCTCGAAGGCGCGCCGCTCGGTGTAGCGGATGCCGGCGGCGCCGGCGGCGCGGCGGAATGCGGCCTGCTCGCTGCGCACCGCGGCGGCGGTGTTGCCGTCGGCCACCGGCTTGCCGGCGAGTTCGACGAACCACAGGCGGCCGTTTTCGGCCGCTGCCACGGGGACGCTGGACGCGGCGCTGGCCGCGGTGGCGCCGATCGACATGATGGTGGCGGATACCGCCAGCGCGATTGCACTCAGGGAAACTCTCATCGGTTGACTCCAGTGGTCGTGTCGGTCGGCCTCGTGGCTGCGCCTGGCACGGAATGGTTGGAAGCTTTCGTCGCCACGCCCGCCAGCGCGGTGCCGCGGCATGCGCCGAACCCTGCGGCGGTGGCCGCGAGGCTCGGGTGCGCGCGATGCTGGCGTGGCGTGTGGCCGCGGCCAACGGTGTTTCCCAGGGGTATTCGCGCGGCCCCCCTCATTCGGGGGGGGGGCGCGGCCGCAACGCCAGCCCCTTGGCCGGCTCCTGTGCCGCAACCGGTCCCGGTGCCAGCCGGTCCCTACAATCCCGCGCCACTGCCCCCGCGCCCGCCCGAAGGCCCGCTGCCATGCCCGTCAAGTTGCCACCGCCGGACCCGGCCGCGCTGTTTCCGATTGCCGGTCTTCGCCTCGCCACCGCGATGGCCGGCGTGCGCAAGCCGGGCCGGCGCGACCTGGTGCTGTTCGCGCTCGACGAGGGCGCCGCCGTGGCGGGCGTCTTCACCGCCAACCGCTTCTGCGCCGCGCCGGTGCAGGTCTGCCGCGAGCACCTGGGCGGGCCCGCGGGAGGCGCCGGCGTGCGCGCGCTGCTGGTCAACACCGGCAACGCCAACGCCGGCACCGGCGCCGACGGGCTGGCGCGCGCGCGGCGCAGCTGCGAGGCGCTCGCCGCGGTGATGGGTGTCGCGCCGCGGCAGGTGCTGCCGTTCTCGACCGGCGTCATCATGGAGACGCTGCCGGTCGACCGCATCGAGGCTGCGCTGCCGGCGCTGGCGGGCGCGCTCGCGCCGGCCGACGGCGCGCGCTGGGCCGAGGCGGCCGAGGGCATCATGACGACCGACACCGTGCCGAAGGCGGCGTCGCGCCGCATCGAGATCGACGGCCGCGCGGTGCACGTCACCGGCGTCGCCAAGGGCGCCGGCATGATCCGCCCGAACATGGCGACGATGCTGGGCTTCGTCGCCACCGACGCCGTCGTCGACCCGGCGCTGCTGCAGCCGCTGGTCGAGGCCGCGGCCGACCGCAGCTTCAACCGCATCACGATCGACGGCGACACCAGCACCAACGATTCCTTCGTGCTGATGGCCACGCAGCGCGCCGGCCACGCGCCGATCGCGTCGCTGGACTCTCCCGCCGGCCGCGCGCTGGCCGACGCCGTGACCGCGGTCGCGGTGCAGCTCGCGCAGTCCATCGTGCGCGATGGCGAGGGTGCGACCAAGTTCATCACCGTGCAGGTCGACGGCGGGCACGACGAGGCCGAGTGCCGCCAGGTCGCCTACGCGATCGCGCACTCGCCGCTGGTCAAGACCGCGTTCTTCGCCAGCGACCCCAACCTCGGCCGCATCCTGGCCGCGGTCGGCTACGCCGGTATCGCCGACCTCGACCAGGGTCTGATCGACCTTTACCTGGACGATGTCCACGTCGCGCGCGCCGGCGGCCGCCACCCGGACTACCAGGAGGCCGATGGCGCGCGCGTCATGAAGCAGCCCGAGATCAGCGTGCGCGTCGACCTGCACCGCGGCGGCGCGTCGACCGAGGTATGGACCTGCGACCTGTCCTACGACTACGTCCGCATCAACGCCGACTACCGCAGCTGAGGCACGGGCCGCATCGAAGCGCGCGGCGCGCGAAGCAGCCCGGCGCACCGACGCGAGGCCCGAGCGGGTGGCCGCACCGCCACGCGGGCGCGTCTTCTCGCCCACAATCGCGCGCTTGCCCCGACCGCCGAGCCCACCGATGCTCCCGCGATGGCGCCCGCGCGCGCCCTGGTTCCTGCCCGCGGGCGACCTCTGGCGCGACCCGGCCTACCTGCGGCTGTGGAGCTCGATCCTCGCCAGCTCGTTCGGCAACCAGGTGATGATGCTGGCGCTGCCGCTGACCGCGGCGGTGCTGCTGCAGGCCACGCCGACGCAGATGGGGCTGCTGACCGCGATCGAGCTGCTGCCCTTCCTGCTGCTGTCGCTGCCGTCGGGCGTGTGGCTGGACCGCGTGCGCAAGCTGCCGGTCTACGCCGGCGGCGAGCTGCTGCTCGCCGGCGCGGCGCTGAGCGTGCCGCTGGCCTGGTGGATGGGCTGGCTGTCGATGCCGTGGCTGTACCTGGTCGGGTTCGTCATCGGCGCCGTGCATACGGTGGCCGGCAGCGCGGCGCAGATCGTGCTGACGCAGGTCGTGCCGCGCGAGAGGCTGGTGGAGGCGCACGCGCGCAACGCGCTCGCGAGCTCGGGCGCCGAGGTCGCCGGCCCGGGGCTGGCGGGGCTGCTGATCCGGATCTTCGGGGCGCCGCTGACGCTGGTCGTCGACGCCGTGCTGCTGATCGGCTCGGCGCTGATCCTGCGCGGCATCCGCGTCCACGACGATGTGCGCACTCATGCAGGCGTCGCCTTCTGGGACGCGCTGCGCGAGGGGCTGCGCTTCGTCGCCGGGCAGCGCCTGCTGGTGACGCTGGCGGCGCTGATGGCCGTTTGGCAGATGTGCCACTACGCGGCGCTGACGGTGCAGATCCTGGTCGCCACGCGCACGCTGGGCCTGACCGAGCAGCAGGTCGGGCTGGCCTTCACCGGCATGGGGCTGGGCACCATCGTCGGCAGCGTCTGGGGCCGGCGCTTGAGCGCGCGCATCGGCCCCGGGCCCTGCCTGGTCGTCGGCTATGCGGTCTGCGGCGTCGGCTGGCTGCTGCCGGCGGTCGCGCCGCCCGGGCCGGTCGGTGTCGCGGCCTTCGCGCTGATGCTGATGCTGTTCGCCAGCGGCGCGGTGCTGGTCTTCATCAACTTCCTCGCGCTGCGCCAGGCGGTGACCCCCGGGCCGATGCTCGGCCGCATGACCAGCACCATGCGCTGGCTCACGCTGCTGGCCGCCGGCCCGGGTGCGCTGCTCGGCGGCTGGCTCGGCGAGCACGTGGGGCTGCGATCGGCGCTGCTGTTCGCGGCGCTGGTCTCGGCGCTGCTGGTCGTCGCGGCATGGCGGCTGCCGATCATCCGCGCGCTGCGCGAGCTGCCGGCGCCGCAGGGTCAGGTCTGAAATCGAAAGCCCGGCGGGTCTCGAGCCGGAAAGTCACAGCCCGGCTGTTGGTGTCCGTTTCGCCGCGGAAGACCGATGCCGTGAACCGCGCGGGGGCGCTTCCCGCCAGGCTCGGCGTGTTCGCCGCGTATCATGACGACGTTCGACGACGCCCTTCCGCTTGGAGTGGCAGCATGAACGACAACGTCGAGAACCTGGTCCTCGAGCACCTGAAGGCGATCCGGGCTGACCTGGGCGATTTGCGCCGCGAGGTTCGCGAGGTGAAGTCGCGCCTCGCCTCCCTGGAGGGGCAGGTGGTCCAGATGCACAAGAGCGTCGCCTTCATCCACGAAGACCTGGCGGGCTTGAACCTGCGGATCGATGGCCTGAGCGATCGCGTGGAGAAGATCGAGCGTCGTCTCGATCTGCGTGAGGCCGCGTGGGGTCCGAGGCCGCGTGGGGTCAGGTCTGAAATCGAAAGTCGAGCGAGCCTGGGCCGGCGCAGGCGAGGGCTCATGAGTCCAGCCCGACCCAACACTGCGAAGTCCTGGCACCGTGACGGCTGGCTTGCAGTGAGGTCCAAAGTCCAAAGCCGATTGCATGGCCGCTTGCGCCGCCGGGTTGCCAGGCGTCCGCTGTGCCTGATCACGCCCGCGGAGCTCCCGCCGGCGCGAACCGATCCACCGCGTCGGTGATCAGCGTCTGCACCCCCAGCGCACGCAGCCGCTCGGCGTCGCGCGGCTCGTTCACGGTGTAGCAGGCGGTCTGCCAGCCTTGCGTGCGCGCGTGCTCGGACAGCGCGTGGTCCATGATGCGGTGGTCAACGATGATCGCCACCAGGTCCAGCCGGGCGGCGATCTCCAGCCAGCCTTCCCACGGCGTGTCTAGCAGCAGCGCGCGCGGCAGCTGCGGCTCGGCTTGCAGCGCCGCGTGCAGCGATTCGGGCCGAAACGAGCTCAGCAGCGGCGGCACCGCGGCGCCGGCCCACAGTGCCGCGGCGGCCTGCGCCACCGCGCGGCCGGTGGCGATCTCCTGCCCCGGCGTCGGCTTGATCTCGAGGTCGACCACGAAACCGTTGGCGCGCAGGAAGGCCGCCACCGCGGCCAGCGTCGGCAGCGGCTCGCCAGCGTACTGCCGGCCGTGCCAGCTGCCGGCGTCCAGCTGCGACAGTTCGGCCCAGGCGAGCCGGCCGGCGCGCCCGCGGCCGTTCGTCGTCCGCGCCAGCGTCGCATCGTGCAGCAGGAACGGCACGCCGTCGGCGCTGAGCTTGACGTCGCACTCGAACGCGCGGTAGCCGCAGGCGGCCCCGACGCGAAACGCCGCCAGCGTATTCTCCGGCGCGAGCTTGCCGGCGCCGCGGTGCGCGACCCAGCTCGGGAAGGGCCAGTCGGCGCGCCCCCGACGGCGGCTCGCGGCGCTCAACGCAGGACTCTCCGCCTCACGCCGCCGCCTCCACGCGCCGCAGCGTCTGCGGGTCGAACCAGTGCAGCCGGTCAGCCGGTGCCGCCAGCGCGAGCGTCTGCCCCGGCCGCGGCGCAGGCAGCGTCGCGTCCAGCCGCAGCGTGAACGGCGCGCGGCCGACCTGGCCGTGCACCAGCCGCTCGGCGCCCAGCATCTCGACCACCTGCACCTGCAGCGGCCAGCCGCCGCCGTCGGCCAGCTGCGCGTGCTCGGGGCGCAGCCCCAGGATCAGCGCGCCGCCTCGCGGCGCGTCGGCCGGCAGCGGCAGCACCGCACCGTCGATCCGCAGCTGGCGCTGCTCGACCGTGCCGGGCAGCAGGTTCATCGGCGGCGAGCCGATGAAGCCGGCGACGAAGGTGCTCGCCGGGCGCGCGTAGACCTCCTCCGGCGTGCCGATCTGCTCGAGCTCGCCGGCATTCATCACCATCATGCGCTGCGCCAGCGTCATCGCCTCGACCTGGTCGTGGGTGACGAATAGCGAGGTGATCCCCAGCTCGCGGTGCAGGCCCTGGATCTCGAGCCGCGTCTGCACGCGCAGCTTGGCGTCCAGGTTCGACAGCGGCTCGTCGAACAGGAACACCTGCGGCTGGCGCACGATCGCGCGTCCCATCGCCACGCGCTGGCGCTGCCCGCCCGAGAGCTGGCGCGGCCGGCGCTCCAGCAGCGCCGACAGCTCCAGGATCTTGGCCGCCTTCTGCACCCGCTGGTCGATCTCGGCCTTCGGCAGGCGGGCGATCTTGAGCCCGTAGGCCATGTTGTCGTACACGCTCATGTGCGGGTACAGCGCATAGTTCTGGAACACCATCGCGATGTCGCGCTCGGCGGGCTCGAGCCGGTTGACGACGCGCGCGCCGATCGCGATTTCGCCGCCGGTGATCTCCTCCAGCCCGGCGACCATGCGCAGCAGCGTGCTCTTGCCGCAGCCGCTGGGGCCGACGATGACGATGAACTCGCCGTCGGCGATCTCGGCGTCGACGCCGTGGATCACCTTGACGGCCTTGGCGCCGTGGCCGTAGGTCTTCTCGACCCGTCGCAGGGAAATCGCAGCCATCTCGTCCTAGGCCATCTCGGCGCCGGCATGGCGCCTGTCGCTCGAGCGGCCGCCGTGGATCCGGCTTGGCCGGTCCACTGGCGGCGCCCCCCTGGGGGGGAGGCGCCGAAGGCGCTTCGGGGGGGAGCTCATTTCTCGCTGTCGACCAGGCCCTTGACGAACCACTTCTGCATCAGCAGCACGACCAGCGCCGGCGGGATCATCGCCAGGATCGCGGTGGCCATGATGATGTTCCAGTCGTTGGCCGCGTCGCCGCCGCTGATCATGCGCTTGATGCCCATGACGACCGGGTACATGTCCTCGCTCGTCGTCACCAGCAGCGGCCACAGGTACTGGTTCCAGCCGTAGATGAACTGGATCACGAACAGCGCCGCGATCGACGTGCTCGACAGCGGCAGCAGCACGTCGACGAAGAATCGCATCGGCCCGGCGCCGTCGATTCGCGCGGCCTCGACCAGCTCGTCCGGAACGGTCAGGAAGAACTGGCGGAACAGGAAGGTCGCCGTCGCCGACGCGATCAGCGGCACCGTCAGCCCGGCGTAGCTGTTGAGCATGCCGAGGTCCGACACCACCTGGTAGGTCGGCCCGATGCGCACCTCCACCGGCAGCATCAGCGTGACGAAGATGGCCCAGAAGAAGAACATCCGGCCCGGGAAGCGGAAGTAGACGATCGCGAACGCCGACAGCAGCGAGATCGCGATCTTGCCGACCGCGATCACCAGCGCCGTCACCAGGCTGACCGTCATCATCCGGCCCACCGGCGCGGTCGACGCCGCGCCGCCGCCGGTGCCCGCGATCGCCGCGGTGTAGTTCTCGACCAGGTGCGGCCCCGGCAGCAACGGCATCGGCACTTGCACGATGTCCTGCGCCGTGTGCGTGCTGGCGACGAAGGTGAGGTATAGCGGGAAGGCGACGATCAGCACCCCCAGCACCAGCACCAGGTGCGAGATCGCGGTGGCGAGCGGGCGGTTCTCGACCATCGTCAGCCGGTCAGTAGTTGACCTTCTTCTCGACGTAGTGGAACTGCACCACCGTCAGCACGATGACGATCGCCATCAGCACCACGCTCTGCGCCGCCGAGCCGCCCAGGTCGAGCGCCTTGAAGCCGTCGTAGTAGACCTTGTAGACCAGGATCGCGGTGTCCTTGCCCGGGCCGCCCTCGGTCGCCGCGTCGACGATCGCGAAGGTGTCGAAAAAGGCGTAGACGATATTGATGACGAGCAGGAAGAAGGTCGTCGGCGACAGCAGCGGGAAGACGATGGTCAAGAAGCGCCGCCACGGCCCGGCGCCGTCGATCGCGGCCGCCTCGATCAGGCTCTTCGGGATGCTCTGCAGCCCGGCGAGGAAGAACAGGAAGTTGTACGAGATCTGCTTCCAGACCGCGGCCAGCACGATCAGCGTCATCGCCTGCCCGCTATTCAGAAGGTGGTTCCACTCGATGCCCAGCCCGCGAAGCGCGTAGCTGACGATGCCGATCGACGGCGCGAACATGAACAGCCACAGCACGCCGGCGACCGCCGGCGCGACCGCATACGGCCAGATCAGCAGCGTCTTGTACAGGCCCGCGCCGCGCAGCACGCGGTCGGCGAAGACCGCCAGCGCGAGCGACACCGCCAGCCCGAGCCCGGCGACGAGCACCGAGAACACCGCCGTCGTCCGGAACGACGCCAGGTAGCTCTCGTCGGCGAGCAGGCGGCGGAAGTTGTCCAGCCCCACCCACTCGACCGACATGCCGAACGCGTCCTGCTGCTGCAGCGACTGCAGCAGCGCCTGGCCCGCGGGCCAGAAAAAGAACACCGCGATGACGGCCACCTGGGGTGCCAGCAGCACCCAGGGCAGCCACCAGCTGCGGAAGCGGACGCGCTTCTCGACCGCCATCGCGGCGGCTTATTTGTTCGCGGCCTGGAAGCGCGCGAGCTGCTCGTTGCCGCGCTTGACGGCGTCGTCCAGCGCCTGCTTGGCGGTCTTCTTGCCGGCCCAGACCTGCTCCAGCTCCTCGTTGTTGATCGCGCGGATCTGCAGGAAGTTGCCCAGCCGCACGCCGCGCGACTTGTCGGTCGTCTTGCGGATCATCTGGTTGACGGCGGTATCGGTGCCCGGGTTTTCCTTGTAGAAGCCGGACTCCTCGGTCAGCTTGAACGAAGCCATCGTGATCGGCAGGTAGCCGCTGCGCTTGTGGCTCGCGGACTGTACCTTCGGGTCGCTGAGGTAGGCGAAGAAGGCCGCCACACCCTTGTAGTCGGGCGCCGGCTTGCCCGCCATCACCCACAGGCTGGCGCCGCCGATGATCGTGTTCTGCGGCGCGCCGGGCACATCGGGGTAGTGCGGCAGCGGCGCGATGCCGAACTCGAACTTGGCATTCTTCTTGATGCTGCCGTAGGTCGACGAGCTCGCGGTGGCCATCGCGCACTCACCGGAATAGAACGCCGCGTCGGGCTTGTTGCCGCGGCCGCGGTAGTGGAACAGGCCCTGCTGCGCCATGTTGGCCAGGTTCTCGATGTGGCGCACGTGCAGCGGGCTGTTGAAGATCAGCCGCGCGCCGGTGCCGCCGAATCCGTTCTTCTCGGTCGCGAACAGCGTGTTGTGCCAGGTCGAGAAGCTCTCGAGCTGGGTCCAGCTCTGCCAGCTGGTCGTGAACGGGCAGGCGATCCCCGAGGCCTTCAGCTTGGCCGCCACCCCGACCAGCTCGGGCCAGGTCGAAGGCGGCTTGTTCGGGTCCAAGCCGGCCTTGCGGAAGAGGTCCTTGTTGTAGTTGAGCACCGTCGTCGAGCTGTTGAACGGGTAGCTCAGCATCTGCCCGTTCGGCGCCGTGTAGTAGCCGACCACCGCCGGGATATAGACCGAGGGGTTGAACTTGTAGCCGGCGTCGGCCAGCACCTTGCCGACCGGGACGATCGCGCCCTTGGCCGCCATCATCGTCGCCGTGCCGACTTCGAATACCTGCAGGATGTGCGGCGCATTGCCGGCGCGGAAGGCGGCGATCGACGCCGACATCGACTCGTCGTAGCTACCCTTGTAGGTCGGAACGACCTTCCAGTCCTTCTGGCTGGCGTTGAAGCCGTTGGCGATGTCGACGACCCAGTCGTTCAGGCCCCCGGTCATCGAGTGCCACCACTGGATCTCGACCTGTGCCTGGGCCGGCAGGGCAAGGCTTGCGGCGAGCGCGGCCGCGGCGATGGAAGGTTTCAGTTTCATGACGTCTCCATGACGGATCCGGCCCCGACGCAGGGCCCGAGCCCGCCATCCTCGCGGTTGTTGATGACAGCCGCGTTTCTGTCACGACCGGTGGGTCCGGGGCCATACGGACAAACCCCCTCGCGCGCATGCCGCGCGGGGCGCGGAAATGCTGCACTGCGGTAGGATCGGTCGCTGACCATGAATGCGCCGCAAGCCCTGTCGCCGCTGCCGGACCACGCGGCCGCTGCGGCCGCCGCGGCGCCGCCCGACGGCGTGCGCCTGCGCGAGATCCCGTACAACTACACCTCGCTGTCCGACCGCGAGATCGTGCTGCGCCTGCTCGGCGCGCGCGCCTGGGAGCTGCTCGACCGGCTGCGCGCCGAGCGCCGCACCGGCCGCTCGGCGCGCATGCTGTACGAGGTGCTGGGCGACATCTGGGTCGTCCAGCGCAACCCCACCCTCGAGGACGACCTGCTGGCCAACCCGAAGCGGCGCCGGCTGCTGGTCGACGCGCTGCACCACCGGCTCGGCGAGGTCGAGAAGCGCCGCACCCCGCAGGAGGACCCCGGGCGCGACACCCTGGTCGGCGAGCTGCTGATCGCCGCCTTCGACGCCGTGCAGCGCTTCGAGCAGCGCTTCGACGAGGTCGGCGCGCTGCGCAAGCGAACGCGCCGGCTGCTCGGCCGCGTGACAGGCCCGGACAATATCAAGTTCGACAGCCTGAGCCGCGTCTCGCACGTGACCGACGCCACCGACTGGCGCGTCGAGCTGCCCTTCGTCGTGCTGACACCCGACACCGAGGCCGAGCTCGCCGCGCTCGTCAAGGGCTGCATCGGCCTCGGGCTGACGATCATCCCGCGCGGCGGCGGCACCGGCTACACCGGTGGCGCGGTGCCGCTGGCGTGGAAGAGCGCGGTCGTCAATACCGAGAAGCTCGAGGCGATGACCGAGGTCGAGTGGGTCGACCTGCCCGGTGTCGCCGGCAAGGTCCCCACCGTCTGGACCGAGGCCGGTGTCGTCACCCAGCGCGTGGCCGACGCCGCCGAGCGTGCCGGGCATGTCTTCGCCGTCGACCCGACCAGCGCCGAGGCGAGCTGCATCGGCGGCAATATCGCGATGAACGCCGGCGGCAAGAAGGCGGTGCTGTGGGGCACGGCGCTGGACAACCTCGCGAGCTGGAAGATGGTCACGCCCGAGGCGCGCTGGCTCGAGGTCGTGCGGCTGGATCACAACCTGGGCAAGATCCACGACGCCCCGCTGGCGCGCTTCGAGCTGCGCTGGCTCGACGCCAGCGCGCGCAAGGTCGAGCGCAGCGAGCTGCTCGAGATCCCGGGCAGCGTCTTCCGCAAGGAGGGCCTGGGCAAGGACGTTACCGACAAGTTTCTCGCCGGCCTGCCGGGGGTGCAGAAGGAGGGCTGCGACGGCCTGATCACGAGCGCGCGCTGGGTCGTGCACCGCATGCCGCCGCATGGGCGCACGGTCTGCCTGGAGTTCTTCGGCAACGCGCGCGACGCCGTGCCCAGCATCGTCGAGATCAAGGACCACATGTTCGCCCTCGCACGCGCCGGGGGCGGGATCGCCACCGACGGCGAGCGCCGGGTGCCGGTCGTTCTCGCCGGGCTGGAGCACCTCGACCAGCGCTACCTGAAGGCGGTCGGCTACGCGACCAAGAGCCGGCGCGCGAATGCCGCCGGCGCCGGCGCCTTGCCCAAGATGGTGCTGATCGGCGACATCGTCGGCGACGACGCCGATGCGGTGGCGCGCGCCACGAGCGAGGTCGTCCGCCTGGCCAACGCGCGCGGTGGCGAGGGCTTCGTCGCCGTCAGCCCCGACGCGCGCAAGACCTTCTGGCTCGACCGCAAGCGCACCGCCGCGATCGCGCGCCATACCAACGCCTTCAAGATCAACGAGGACGTCGTCATCCCGCTGCCGCGCATGGCCGAGTACACCGACGGCGTCGAGCGCATCAACGTCGAGCTGAGCCTGCGCAACAAGCTGGCACTCGCGGACCGGCTGATCGCGCTCTTCGAGCGCGGCGCGCTGCCGCTGGGCAAGAGCGACGACGCGGGCGAGATCCCGAGCGCCGAGCTGCTCGGCGACCGCGTGCAGCAGGCGCTGGCGCTGCTGCACGAGGTGCGCGCGCAGTGGCAGCGCTGGCTCGACGGGCTCGACCAGCCGCAGCCCGAGCATGGCGGCGAGACCGTCTTCGCGCTGCTGCAGGACCACCGCTGGCGCGCATCGTGGAAGACGCAGATCCTGCGCCCGCTGCAATCGGTCTTCGCCGGCGCCGCGTTCGAGCCGATCCTCGCCGAGTGCCGGCGCATCCACCGCGAGGTGCTGCGCGGCCGCGTCTGGGTCGCGCTGCACATGCACGCCGGCGACGGCAACGTCCATACCAACATCCCCGTCAACAGCGACGACTACGCGATGCTGCAGGCCGCGCACGAGGCGGTCGCCCGCATCATGGCGCTGGCGCGGCGCCTGGGCGGCGTCATCAGCGGCGAGCACGGCATCGGCATCACCAAGCTCGAATTCCTCGCCGACGACGAGATCGCCGCGTTCCAGGACTACAAGCGCCGCGTCGACCCCGAAGGCCGCTTCAACAAGGGCAAGCTGCTGCGCGACCCGGCGCGCCCGCCGGCCGCCGGCGGCGTTCCCGCGCCGCGCGCGGGCGACCACCGGCAGGCCTTCGACGAAGCCTGGCCGGGCGACCTCAGCGCCGCCTACACGCCGAGCTTCGGCCTCATGGGGCACGAGTCGCTGATCCTGCAGCGCAGCGACATCGGCGCCATCGCCGACAGCGTCAAGGACTGCCTGCGCTGCGGCAAATGCAAGCCCGCGTGCTCCACCCACGTGCCGCGCGCCAACCTGCTGTACAGCCCGCGCAACAAGATCCTCGCGACCTCGCTGCTGATCGAGGCCTTCCTGTACGAGGAGCAGACGCGCCGCGGCATCAGCCTGCGCCACTGGGAGGAGTTCGAGGACATCGCCGACCACTGCACCGTGTGCCACAAGTGCCTGCCGCCTTGCCCCGTCGACATCGACTTCGGCGACGTCACGATGGCGATGCGCGACCTGCTGCGCAAGATGGGCAGGAAGAGCACGCGCCCCGGCAACGTCGCGGCGATGGCCTTCCTCAACGCCAGCAGCCCGCGCACGATCGCCCTGATGCGCAGCGCGATGGTCGGCGTGGCCTTCCCGGCGCAGCGCGCCGCCAACCGCGTGCTGGCGCCGCTCGTGCGGCGGCAGACCGCGGCGCCGCCGGCCAGCGTCGGTGCCGCGCCGCTGCACGAGCAGGTCATCCACTTCGTCAACAAGAAGATGCCCGGCGGGCTGCCGAAGAAGACCGCGCGCGCGCTGCTCGACATCGAGGACAAGGCCTACGTCCCGATCATCCGCGACCCGGCGCGCACCAGCGTCGACGCCGAGGCGGTCTTCTACTTCCCCGGCTGCGGCTCCGAGCGGCTGTTCAGCCAGGTCGGGCTGGCGACGCAGGCCATGCTGTGGCACGCCGGCGTGCAGACCGTGCTGCCGCCGGGCTATGTCTGCTGCGGCTATCCGCAGCGCGGCAGCGGCCAGTTCGACCGCGCCGAGCAGATGATCACCGACAACCGGGTGCTGTTCCACCGCGTCGCCAACACGCTGAACTACCTCGACATCAGGACCGTCGTCGTCAGCTGCGGCACCTGCTACGACCAGCTCGAGGGCTACCGCTTCGAGGAGATCTTTCCCGGCAGCCGGATCGTCGACATCCACGAGTTCCTGCTCGAAAAGGGCATCACGCTGCCGCCCGACAAGGCTGGTGCCTACCTCTACCACGAGCCCTGCCACAACCCGATGAAGCAGCGCGACTCGGTCAAGACCGTCAAGGCGCTCATCGGCGACCGGGTGCTGAAGAGCGATCGCTGCTGCGGCGAAAGCGGCACCCTGGGCGTCACCCGACCGGACATCGCGACCCAGGTGCGCTTCCGCAAGGAGCAAGAGATCCGCAAGGGCGAAGCCGCGCTGCGCGCCGCCGGCGCCGTGCCCGAGGGCGCCGGCGTCAAGATCCTCACCAGCTGCCCGAGCTGCCTGCAAGGCCTGATGCGCTACCAGGACGACCTCGCCACCGGGCTGCTGGAGGCCGACTACATCGTCATCGAGATGGCGCGTCATATCCTCGGCGAGGACTGGCTGCCGGACTACGTCGCGCGGGCGAATGCGGGCGGGATCGAGCGGGTGCTCGTCTAGGGTGGGGGACCCCACCGTCTAGGGTGGGGTCAGGTCCCGCGTTTCGCATCGCGAAACGCGGGACCTGACCCCACAGCCGCCGTTGCAACCGTTACATGCGCGACCCCCCCTGATCGAGGGGGGTGAACGCGGCCTGCCGTCATGATCGGTTCGCCGGTCGCGGCTAGACTTGACCCGTCTCGCTGGTAGGTTCATGCTTGCCTGCGAGCTGATGTGTGTTCGAGGAGGAACCGATGAGACTAGCCAGGATCGCGGCCGCGGTCGCTTTCGCTGCCGCGTCGATCAATGCCGGCGCCGCCAGCGTGACGCTGTCGGGCAGCACCTTCGATGTCACCTTCGACTCCTCGCTCGTCGGCCTGTTCGGCACGCCGACGATCGTCGGCGACGTGATCAGCTGGTTCCCGTCCGGCTCGCCCGGGTTCACGGCGCAGACCTCGTCCGGCATCGCGGTCACCAACTCGACCTTCGCGCTCCAGGTCACGGCCAAGGACGGCTACTACCTGAAGTCGTTCAGCCTGAGCGAAGGTGGCGACTACTTCTACTTCGGCGGCGACCCGGCCGGCGTCACGGCCAGCGGGCAGCTTCGCGTCACGCCGCTGCCGGGCAGCACGGTCAACTCTGCCATCACGGCCAGTTCCGCGTTCATGCCCAACGCGTTCCTCGATTTCGCGACGAAGGACTGGTCGGCATCGGCGCCGACGATCACGCTGGCCGGCGGGGTCACGGCGGCCAACGCCAGCATCGAGAACATCCTGGCGGCCTACGTGCTCGGCGACCCTGGCTATGCGTTCATCGAGAAGAAGGAAGCCTTCCTGACCGTCGCGACCGTGGTCCCCGAGCCCAGCACCTACGCGACGCTGCTCGCAGGCTTGGGCGTCATCGGGTTGCTGATCATGCGCCGGCGTCGCGACGACGAGTAGATCGTCCGGGCCGCTCCGCCGTTCGGGCGGGGCAGATGAGGGGGCGGCGCCGCGGCGCCGCTTTTTCATTTCCGCCGCGTGCTTGTTCGGGTCAGGTCACGCGTTTCGCATTGCGAAACGCGTGACCTGACCCCACTTCATGCAATCTGACACGTTGGGGTTGGGATCATCGCTCCGACACCCCCGCCGCCCCGCGTGAACAGGGGGGGCTGCGAGGACGCTTGCGGCTGATCCGATTGCATCATCGCTGCAACGGCGGCCGGTTCCCGATGCCGGCGCGGTCCCAGTCACTCAGGCAGGAAGTCAATCCGATGCAGACCGTCTCGAAGTTCACCCGCATCGCCATCGCGGCGTCGATCGCGATGGCCGCGGTCGGGGCCTGCGCGGCCCCGGTCCACCTCGGCACGCTGGACGACCGCAGCGCGTCCTTCGACAACACCATCGTCGGCGCGTTTACCGACACCTGGACATTCGACCTGTCGGTGCCGAGCCTGGTCGCCGCGTCGCTGACCAACGTCGAGATCGGCTTCGGGCCGCTTGTCGCTGCCGGCGGCATCTCGGGCTTCGAGGCGGCCCTCGACGGCTCGGCCTTGACGATGCTCGCCTCGTCGTCGTCCAGCACCTTGAGCCTGCCGTTCGGCCCGGTCATGGTCACGACCTCGACCCAACTGCTCACGGGCGGCTTCCTGCTGCCGGCAGGGAGCTACGAGCTCGTTGTCGCCGGCGCCGGCATCACCAGCGGGTCCGCCTCGTACGGCGGCAATATCGTCGCCACCTCCGCCGCGGCGCCGGCGCAGATCCCGGAGCCAGGCAGCTACGGGATGGTGGCGACAGCCCTTGTCCTCATGAACCTGCTGGCGGCGCGCCGACGCCGCGCCGGCACCTGACGCGCCAGGCAGGTTGCTGAGGGCGTGTCCGCGCGGTCCTTCATCCGGGCAGGCTTTCACGCCAAGCGCGAATTCGACGGCAGCAACGTGGCGCGGATCGTGAAGCTCATCAGCCGATGCGGGCGTGCCTGCCGAGCTTCTCGACACGCCGTATCCCAGGCAACGAGGGCAAGCCTGCCTCTCGTACCGTCCTCACAGCGGAGGTTCCCGTGAGTTTTCATTCCAGGATCAAGGCTTTGGCGCTCGCGGCGGTGCTCGCGGCCGGCTCCTCCGGAGCCTTTGCGCTCGATAACGATCTGGGCCCGATCGATTCCAGCAGCGCGTCGTTCAGCAACACCGTCGGCGGCGGGTTCACCGACACGTGGACATTCAGTCTGAGCGGTCTGAGCTATGTCGCGGCGTCGCTGACCAACGTCGAGAGCAGCCTAGGGTCGATTTCTACCCGCGGCATCGCTGGCCTGTCGGCCTCGACGGGGGCATTTGCCCTCACCGGTTCCCCCATCACCACCACGTCCGGGCCCATCACGGTTACCACGCAGGTCCTGGCTGGCGCGGCGGTCCTGGCAGCGGGCAACTACACGCTGACCGTCAGCGGCACCGGCATCACCGGCGCCTCGGCCTCCTACGGTGGCAACATCGTCGCCACGCCGGTCCCCGAGCCCGGCACCTACGCAATGCTGGTGGCGGGGCTGGGCATCGTCGGTCTGCTCGTCATGCGCCGCCGGCGCAACGACGACTGACGAGCTTGCCGGTGCTTGGTGGGGCCCTTGGTGGGGTCAGGTCACACGTTTCGCATCGCGAAACGTGTGACCTGACCCCATTGCGACCCCACAGCGCGTGACGAAATCCCGCGCCACCCCCCACTTCGCCGGTCTTCGGGCGGGGCGCTGGCGGGTTCGTTTGCAGGGGTGGCGGATTACACTCGCCGGCACCCTCCGGGCTACATCGCCATGGGGAATGGCGCGACGCCAAGCGCACAAGATTCCGGCGCGCCGCGACCCGACGCCGCCGCACGACGGACCCGAGCCATGACGCCAGTCTCACGCAAGCCTGCAGCCCCCCGTCGCGTGCCGCTCCGGTCGGCCCTGGCCCTGGCGCTGACCCTGGGCCTCGCCGCCTGCGGTGGCGGCGACAAGGCCAGCCAGACCGCCGCCCGCGTCAACAAGTCCGAGATCACCGTCCACCAGATCAACTTCGTCCTGCAGCAGCAGCGCGGCATCACGCCCGAGCAAGCCGACGCCGCCAGTGCGCAGATCCTGCAGCGCCTCGTCGACCAGGAGCTCGCCGTCCAGCAGGCCGGCGAGCTGCGGCTGGACCGCGAGCCGCGCGTGCTGCAGATGCTCGAGGCGGCGCGGCGCGAGGTCCTCGCGCGCGCTTACGCCGAGCGCATCGGCGAGGGCGCCGCGGCGCCGACCGCGCAGGAGATCAAGGCCTACTACGACGCCAACCCCGCGCTGTTCGCCCAGCGCCGCGTCTACAACCTGCAGGAGATCGCGATCGAGGCCACGCCCGAGCAGCGCGAGCGGCTGCGCGCCAAGATCGGCGAGCTCGCCAGTGTCGACGCCATCGTCGGCTACCTGCGCAGCGAGAGCCTGCGCTTCTCCGCCAACCAGGCCGTCCGCCCGGCCGAGCAGCTCCCGCTGGCCAGCGTCAAGGCCTTCGCCGCCATGCGGCCCGGGCAGGCGGTGTTCAACGCCACGCCGCGCGGCGCGCAACTCGTCATCGTCGCCGACGCGCGCGACCAACCCGTCGGCGAGGAGCAGGCCCGACCCGCGATCGAGCAATACCTGCTCAACCAGCGCCGGCGCGAGCTGCTGGACCAGGACATCAAGCGCCTGCGCGCCGCCGCCACGATCGAGTACATCGGCAAGTTCGCCGAGACCGCCGCCAAGGCCGCCGCCCCCGCCGCGGCCGACGCGGCGGCCCCGGCGCTCGGCGCACCGGCGGCGCCCGGCGCCGGAGCCGATCG
>JACPVA010000144.1 GCA_016191995.1 Burkholderiales bacterium
CCCGAGCCCGCGTCGCCGGCCGCGCTGCCGGAATTCATCCGCCGGGCCGATCGCGCGGCGCGCTGGCGGCGCCCCGGGGTGCGCGCGGCGCTGGCCCTGCTCGCGCTGGCGATGGCGGTGCTGCTCGCGGTGCAGACCGCCCTGATGGATCACGACGGGCTGGCGGCGCGCTGGCCCGCCGCGGCGCCGGCGCTGGCGCGGCTGTGCGCGATCGCCGGCTGCAAGGTCGAGCCGCCGCGGCGCATCGAGGCGCTGGCGGTGATCGGCAGCAGCCTGCTGCGCGGCGCCGAGCCCGGCAGCTACCAGCTCGCCGTGACGCTGCGCAACCGCGACCGCGGCGCGGTGCGGCTGCCGGCCTTCGACCTCGTGCTGTCGGACGCGCAGGGCCGGCTGCTCGTGCGCCGCGTGCTGCAGCCGCACGAGCTCGGTGCCGACGGCGACCGCATCGACGCCGGGGCCGAGCTGGCGCTGGCAGCGCTGCTGCGCGCCGGCGACGAGCCGGTCGTCGGCTATGCGGTCGAGATCTTCTATCCCTGAGGTGCGGCGGCCCTGGACGGCACGGCGCACGCGCGGCACCCACGAACGCCACTTTCGGAGACCTCCCCGATGCCCGCCCTGATCTGCGGATCCCTCGCCTTCGACACGATCACGACCTTTCACGGCCGCTTCGCGCAGCAGATCCTGCCCGAGCAGGTGCACATCCTGAACGTCTCGTTCCTGGTGCCGACGCTGCGGCGCGAGTTCGGCGGCTGCGCCGGCAACATCGCCTACACGCTGCGCGCGCTCGGCGGCGCGCCGGTGGTGATGGCCGCGCTCGGCGAGGACGGCGCCGACTACCTCGCACGGCTGCGCGGCTGGGGCGTGGACACCTCGCTCGTGCGCAGCGTGCCGGGGCAGTACACGGCGCAGGCGATCATCATCACCGACACCGACAACAACCAGATCACCGCCTTCCACCCCGGCGCGATGCAGCACGCGCACGAGACCGCGGTGCCCGCCGCGCGCGCCGACCTGGCGATCGCGATCGTCGCCCCCGACGGCCGCGACGCGATGCTGCAGCATGCGGCGCAGCTGCACGCCGCCGGCGTGCCCTTCGTCTTCGACCCCGGGCAGGGCCTGCCGATGTTCGACGGCGACGAGCTGCGGCGTTTCGTCGCCCAGGCGCGCTGGATCGCGGTCAACGACTACGAGGGCCGCATGCTGTGCGACCGCATGGGCTGCGACCTGGCGACGCTGTCGCGCCAGCGCGGGCTCGACGGCGTCATCGTCACGCTCGGTGCCGACGGCTGCGACGTCTGGCAGGACGGGCGGCGCGAGCATGTCGCCGGTGTGCCGGCGGACGAGGTCGTCGACCCGACCGGCTGCGGCGACGCCTTCCGCGCCGCGCTGCTGTACGGGCTGGAGCGCGGCTGGCCGCTGGCGCGCTGCGCGGCGCTGGGCAACCGGCTCGGCGCGACGAAGATCGCCAGCCGCGGCGGTCAGAACCACCTCGTCGACCGCGCGGCGCTCGGGCTCGGGGCCTGATCGCGCCGGGGCAGCAAAAAGCCCGGCCATGGGGCCGGGCTCGGCAGGACGACCCGGCACGCGGCCGGGTCGTCGGGCTCAGGGCTTGTTGCCGGTCGGGAAAGGCCAGGCGGCCGCGGGGCTCAGCGTGGTCTTGGCCGCAGGGGCAGGGGCCGGGGCAGGCTTGGAGGCCGCCTTCTTGGCCGCCTTCTTCGCCGGCGCCTTCTTCGCTGCGGCCTTCTTGGCCGGCGCCTTCTTGGCCGCCGCGGCCTTCTTCGCCGGCGCCTTCTTGGCCGCCGGCGCCTTCTTGGCCGGTGCCTTCTTCGCGGCCGGCGCCTTCTTCGCCGCCGGTGCCTTCTTCGCTGCTGCCTTCTTCGCCGGCGCCTTCTTGGCCGGCGCCTTCTTGGCCGCCGCGGCCTTCTTCGCCGGGGCCTTCTTCGCCGCGTCAGCGGCCTTCTTCGCAGTTGCCATCACGATCTCCTTGTACGCGTTGCAAAGAGCGCCGCGCCGGTGCGACCGACGCGGTGATTCACCGCCCGTGCGCCGCGGCGCAGGCTCTTGGGGTGGCCTGTCGACGCGACGCGCGCGACGGTGAATGGGGTGCACCGCGCGCGCCCGCGCTCTGCGGCGCGGGTCGGCACGCGGTGCCGTTCGTCGGGCTGGGGTCGGGCCTCAGGGCCTTCATGGTCTCGGGCGCGGCACGTCGGGCACGGCGCCGCTCAGTCCCAGCTCAGCGTGCCACCGACCTGGTAGTCGATGACGCGGGTCTCGAAGAAGTTGCGTTCCTTCTTCAGGTCGATCATCTCGCTCATCCAGGGGAAGGGGTTCTCCTCGTTCGGGTATAGCGGCTCGAGGCCGATCTGGGCCGCGCGCCGGTTCGCGATATAGCGCAGGTAGCCCTTGAACATCGACGCGTTGAGCCCGAGTACGCCGCGCGGCATCGTGTCCTCGGCGTAGCGGTATTCGAGGTCGACCGCGGTCTGGAACAGCTCGCGCACGCGCTGCCGGAACGCCGGCGTCCACAGGTGCGGGTTCTCGAGCTTGATCGCGTTGATCATGTCGATGCCGAAGTTGCAGTGCATCGACTCGTCGCGCAGGATGTACTGGTACTGCTCGGCCGCACCGGTCATCTTGTTCTGCCGTCCGAGCGCCAGGATCTGCGCGAAGCCGACGTAGAAGAACAGCCCCTCCATCAGGCAGGCGAAGACGATCAGGCTCTCGAGCAGCTTGCGGTCGGCCTCGGGCGTGCCGGTGCGGAAACCCGGGTCCATGATCGTGTCGATGAACGGGATCAGGAACTCGTCCTTGTCGCGGATCGACTCGATCTCGTGGTAGGCGTTGAAGATCTCGGCCTCGTCCAGCCCGAGCGACTCGACGATGTACTGGTAGGCGTGGGTGTGGATCGCCTCCTCGAACGCCTGGCGCAGCAGGAACTGCCGGCACTCGGGCGCCGTGATGTGGCGGTAGGTGCCCAGCACGATATTGTTCGCCGCCAGCGAGTCGGCGGTGACGAAGAAGCCGAGGTTGCGCTTGACGATGCGGCGCTCGTCCTCGCTCAGCGCGCCCGGGTCCTTCCAGGTCGCGATGTCGCGCGCCATCGCGACCTCCTGCGGCATCCAGTGGTTGGCGCAGGTCGCGAGGTACTTCTCCCAGGCCCACTTGTACTTGAAGGGGACGAGCTGGTTGACGTCGGTGCGGCCGTTGATGATGCGCTTGTCGGCGACATCGACGCGGCGCTGCGAGGCTGCGGACTCGCGCGCGGCCCGCGGCGCGACGGCTGCCGCGCGTGGCGACTCGGGCATGGCCCGCGCGGCGACGGCGCGGACGGACTGCAGCGCGGGCATCGGACCCGCGGGCATCGAGGCAGTGGAGGAGCGATCGTCTTCCCAGACCAGCATGGATGCGTATCCTGTCACTTCGATTATCGATGGCTCGTGCACAAAGACCAAGCGCGAGATGCGCGAGATGCGCACGCGCGCGCTGCCGCGTTGCGCGCCGGCATCGCGCGCGCGTCGGCGCGACGCGCATCGCGCGCATCGCGCCCGCAGCGCGCGACGAATGCGCGGGCACGAACCGTGGCGGCGACGCGCGCACGCGTCATTGGCAGGCCTCGCAGCCCGGGTCGTCGATCGCGCAGACCTTGATGTCGGAGGCGGCGATCGCGCGCGCGGCCGCAGCGCCGGGCACGGCGTTCAGCGCGCCGGCACCGACGGTGGACTTCTCCGCCGTCGTCGCGCTGGTCGTGCGCAGGTAGTAGGTCGTCTTCAGCCCGCGCCGCCACGCGAGGCGGTAGGTCTCGTCGAGCTTGCGCCCCGAGGCGCCGGCCATGTAGAGGTTCAGCGACTGCGCCTGGTCGATCCACTTCTGGCGCCGCGCCGCCGCCTCGACCAGCCAGTGCGGCTCGATCTCGAACGCGGTCGCGTACAGCCGCTTGAGCTCGGCCGGGACGCGGTCGATCGGGCGCAGCGAGCCCTCGAAGTGCTTGAGGTCCATGACCATGACCTCGTCCCACAGGCCGAGCGCCTGCAGGTCGCGCACGAGATGCTCGTTGACGACGGTGAACTCGCCCGACAGGTTGGACTTGACCGACAGGTTGCCGAAGCTCGGCTCGATCGACGCGTCGACGCCGACGATGTTGGAGATCGTCGCCGTCGGCGCGATCGCCACGCAGTTGCTGTTGCGCATGCCGTGGCGCGCGATGCGCGCGCGCAGCGCGTCCCAGTCCATCGTGCTGCTGCGGTCGACCTCGAGCCAGGACGATGCCGCGTCGCCAGCGGCGCCACTGGCGCCGCCGCGCTGCGCGGCCAGCAGGTCCAGCGTGTCGAGCGGCAGGATGCCGCGGTCCCACAGGCTGCCGCGGAAGCTGCTGTAGCGGCCGCGCTCCTCGGCCAGCTCGGTGCTGGCCCAGTAGGCGTGGTAGCACACCGCCTCCATCGAGCGGTCGGCGAACTCGACCGCCTCCGCGCTCGCGTAGGGGATGCGCAGCCGGATCAGCGCATCCTGGAAGCCCATGATCCCGAGGCCGACCGGCCGGTGCCGCAGGTTCGCGTCGCGCGCCTTCTTGACCGCGTAGTAGTTGATGTCGATGACGTTGTCGAGCATGCGCATCGCGGTCGCCACCGTGCGCCTGAGCTTGGCCTGGTCGATCTGCCCGCCTTCGACATGCTGCGCCAGGTTGACGCTGCCGAGGTTGCACACCGCGATCTCGGTCGCCGAGGTGTTGAGCGTGATCTCGGTGCACAGGTTGGACGAGTGCACGACACCGACATGCTGCTGCGGGCTGCGCAGGTTGCACGCATCCTTGAACGTGATCCACGGATGCCCGGTCTCGAACAGCATC
Source organism: Burkholderiales bacterium (assembly GCA_016191995.1). Classification (GTDB taxonomy): domain Bacteria; phylum Pseudomonadota; class Gammaproteobacteria; order Burkholderiales; family Burkholderiaceae_C; genus Rubrivivax. Next base: position 4,844 of record JACPVA010000144.1, read on the forward strand.
GTCAGCATGCGGCGCCACAGGTCGCGCGCCGGCATGCGCTTGAACGGTCGGATCTCGCCGCGGTCGGCTGCCGCCTCGTGGGCGACATAGCGGCGCTCGAACTCGGCGCCGACGGCGTCGTGCAGGTCCGGGCAGCTGCTCGGGCTGAACAGCGTCCACTGGCCGCGCGCCGGGTCGTCGGGGTGCTCGAGGCCCTCGACGACGCGCTTCATGAACAGGTCGGGGACCCAGTTCGCGGTGTTCATGTCGTGCGTGCGCCGGCGGTCGTCGCCGGTGTTCTTGCGCAGCTCGAGGAACTCCTCGATGTCCAGGTGCCAGGTCTCCAGGTAGGCGCAGACCGCGCCCTTCCTCTTGCCGCCCTGGTTGACCGCCACCGCGGTGTCGCTGACGACCTTCAGGAACGGCACCACGCCCTGGCTCTTGCCGTTCGTGCCCTTGATGTGGCTGCCCAGCGCGCGCACGTTGGTCCAGTCGTTGCCCAGCCCGCCGGCGAACTTGGACAGCAGCGCGTTGTCCTTCAGCGCGTCGTAGATGCCCTCCAGGTCGTCGCTGACCGTCGTCAGGTAGCAGCTCGACAGCTGCGCTCGCCGCGTGCCGCTGTTGAACAGCGTCGGCGTGCTGGACATGAAGTCGAAGCGCGACAGCACCTCGTAGAACTCGATCGCGCGCGCCTCGCGGTCGATCTCGTCGATCGCCAGCCCCATCGCGACGCGCATGAAGAAGGCCTGCGGCAGCTCGATGCGCCGGCCGTCGACATGCAGGAAGTAGCGGTCGACGAGGGTCTGCAGCCCGAGGTAGTCGAACTGCAGGTCGCGCGCGGGCTGCAGCGCCGCGCCCAGCCGCGCGAGGTCGAACTGCGCCAGCCGCTCGTCGAGCAGCTCGGCAGCCACGCCGCGGCGGACGAAGCGCGGGAACTCCTCGGCGTAGCGCTCGGCCATCGCCGCGTGCGGCAGCTCCAGCCCGAGCACCTCCTTGCGCACCGTGTGCAGCAGCAGCCGCGCGGTCGCGCGGCCGTAGCCCGGGTCCTTCTCGATCAGCGTGCGCGCGGCCAGGATCGCCGCCTTGTGCACCTCCTCCAGCGGCACGCCGTCGTACAGGTTGCGCCGCGTCTCGGCCAGGATCGGCTCGGCACGCACGCCGTCGCCGAGTCCGGCGCAGGCCTCGTCGACGAGCGTGCGCAGCGCGTCCAGGTCGAGCGGCACGCGCAGGCCGCCGTCGAGCACGTGCAGCACCGGTGCCGAAGGCCGCGCCGCGGCCTGCGCCTGCGCCTGGCGCGCGCGCTCCTGCGCCCGGCGCTCGCGGTACAGCACGTAGGCGCGCGCGACCTCGTGGTGGCTGCCGCGCATCAGCGCGAGCTCGGCCTGGTCCTGCACGTCCTCGATGTGGAAGGTGCCGCCGCCCGGGCGCGACCGCAGCAGCGCGCGCACGACCGTCTCGGTCAGGCTGTCCACCGTCTCGCGCACGCTGGCCGAGGCCGCGCCCTGCGTGCCGTGCACGGCGAGGAAGGCCTTCATCAGCGCGACCGCGATCTTGTGCGGCTCGAAGGCGACCACGGCGCCGTTGCGGCGCATGATCTGGTAGCCGGCGTAGCTCGGCGCGGGGGCGACGGCGCGAGGGGCGGCGGCCACGGGCGTGGCCAGCGGGGCGGCGGGGATCGGCGCGGCTTGCATCGGGTCTCGTCGGAGTCGTTCGGGGGTCGTTCGGGGCGTGGCAGGCGGTGGCTTCGGCGTCGCGGATCAGCGCACCGCGGTCGCGGGCGCGTCGCCAGCGGTCGAGCGCGGCCGCCGCAAGACGGCGTGCACATGGGCGGGATCGCTGGCGCGGCGTGCGGCGGCGGCGATCGGATCGGCGAGGGAAAAGGCGAGCAGCGTGGACATCGGCTGGCCCACACTATATATGGGGTCGATCAGCCCATCAACCCACTACGGCTAGTGTTTGCACCGAAGTCGCGGCCGTTCATGCGGCGCGCCGCATCCGGCCGGCGGCGCGGCGCCGGGCTGCAGCGCCGGCGGCGCCGGCGATCCACCGGCGCGAAGCAGCAGCGCCTGCAGCCCCGTCCAGTCGAATCCGGCGCCGGGGTCGTGCTTGCGCCCGGGGGCGACATGCTCGTGGCCGGTGGCCTCGCGCAGCTGCGGGCAGCGCCGCGCGAGCGCGCGCAGCAGCCGCGCCAGCGCGCGGTACTGCGCCTCCTCGAAGCAGCCGCCCTCCAGCCCCTCGAGCTCGATGCCGACGCTGTAGTCGTTGCAGTCGGTGCGCCCGCGCCAGCTCGATGCCCCGGCGTGCCAGGCGCGCCGGCGCACCGAGACGAACTGCAGCACGGCGCCGCCGCGGCGCACGAGGAAATGCGCCGAGACGCGCAGCCCGCGCAGCCGCGCATAGTACGGATGGGCGTCGCAGTCGAGCCGGCCGGCGAACAGCTGCTCGATCGCCGCGCCGCCGAACACCCCCGGCGGCAGGCTGATCGAGTGCAGCACCGCCAGCGTCACCGCGCCGCGCCGCGCGCCGCGCGGCCGCGCGCCGTGGTGCGGGCTCGGGCGCCGCGCCGCGCCCAGCCACCAGCCGCCACACCAGCCGCCGCCGCACCACGCGCTGCCGCTGACCGCGATCGCGTCGTCGCTGCGCTGCCTGCCGGTGACGCGGCCGCCCGCGCGGCACGCGGCTGGGCCCCGCGCGGGTCGCAGCCGGTCCGTCCTCACGCCGCGCCGGGGCCCGCGTCGCGCGCGCCGGCGCCGTCGGCGCTGCCGACATCGACCCCGAGCCGCGCCATCCGGTAGCGCATCTGGCGCAGCGACAGCCCGAGGCTGGCGCCGGCCGCGGTGCGGTTGTAGCGATGGCGCGCGAGTGCGCGCTCGAGGACGTCGCGCTCGACCGCATCCAGGTAGGCCTGCAGGTCCGGCGGCAGTGCCGCGTCGGCGAACGCCGGCGCCGCGGCCGCCGCGGCCTCGGCGGCCTCGTCCGCGCGCGTCTCCTCGTCCGCCGCCTGCCCCAGGCCGAGGTCGGCGGCCGCGATGCGATCGCCGCCGGTCAGCGCCAGGGCGCGGTGCAGCAGGTTCTCCAGCTCGCGCACATTGCCGGGAAAGGAATGCTGCGCCAGCAACGCCAGCGCATCGGCGGCGAGCACCGGCGCCGGTTCGACCCCGGCCTCGCGCGCGATGCGCGCCAGCAGTGCGGCGCCGATCACCGGCAGGTCCTCGATCCGCTCGCGCAGCGGCGGCACGACGATGCGGATGACGTTGAGCCGGTAGTACAGGTCCTGCCGGAACCGGCCCTCGCGTGCCTCGGCGCCGAGGTCCCTGTGCGTCGCGCTGACGATGCGAACGTCGGTCGGCTGCTCCTGCACCGCGCCGACCGGCCGCACCGCGCGCTCCTGGATCACGCGCAGCAGCTTGCTCTGCATCGCCAGCGGCAGGTCGCCGATCTCGTCGAGAAACAGCGTGCCGCCGGCGGCGGCCTGGAAGAATCCCTCGCGATCCTCGGCCGCGCCGGTGAAGGCACCCTTGCGGTAGCCGAAGAACTCGGCCTCCAGCAGCGGCTCGGGGATCGCGCCGCAATTGACGGCGACGAACGGGCCGCCGGCGCGCGGCGAGCAGGCGTGGATCGCGCGCGCGACGAGTTCCTTGCCGGTGCCCGATTCGCCCTGCACCAGCACCGGCGCCATGCTGCGCGCGACGCGGGCGACGAGCTCGCGCACCTGCGCCATCGCCGCCGAGCTGCCGGCCAGCCGCGCCAGTGCGGTGGCGGCGGTCGTGGCGCCGGGCGCGGCCTCGGCCGCGCGCCGCACCGGCCTGCTGACGACGGGGCCCGGAGCCGCGTCCGGCGGTGGCCTCGCCTCGGGGCGCGGCGGCC